>DASWXO010000083.1:0-29621 GCA_036405455.1 Thermomonas sp.
AAAAAACGCTTGACGGTTTCCGATTTCACCCCCAGAATGCGCGTCTTTCCAGCCCGTGGGGCCATAGCTCAGCTGGGAGAGCGCCTGCATGGCATGCAGGAGGTCGCCGGTTCGATCCCGGCTGGCTCCACCACGTTGCTACAAGTTTGCGGTTCTGTCCCCATCGTCTAGAGGCCTAGGACATTACCCTTTCACGGTAGCGACCGGGGTTCGAATCCCCGTGGGGACGCCACCTCCCGATCCGCAGACTTCATCGGTAACGACAAATGGCCACCCTCGGGTGGCCATTTTGTTTTCGCGGATCGGCGCACCGGCGGCGACGGCGTGCAGACGCCCGGTCAGGCGTCCTTGTTGTGCCTGCGCAGCAGGCGCTGCTTCTCGCGGTTCCAGTCGCGCTCCTTGCTGGCCTCGCGCTTGTCGTGGGTCTGCTTGCCCTTCGCCAGCGCCAGCTCGGCCTTCACCTTGTTGCCCTTCCAGTACAGCGCGGTGGGGATCAGGGTGTAGCCGTCGCGCTGGATGCGGCCCATCAGCGTGTCGATCTCGTGCCGGTGCAGCAGCAGCTTGCGGGTGCGCCGGTCGTTGGCCACCACGTGGGTGGACGCCTGGATAAGCGGCGTGATCTGCGCGCCGACCAGGAACAGTTCGCCGTGCAGCACCACCGCGTAGGCGTCGCCGATGTTGGCGCGGCCCGCACGGATCGCCTTCAGCTCCCAACCCTCCAGCGCCAGGCCCGCTTCGAGCTTCTGCTCGAACGAATACTCGTGGCGCGCGCGCTTGTTGAGGGCGATGGTGCCGCCGCCGTTTGGCTTATCCTTGCCGTTCTTCTTGCTCATCCCGACATTCTCGCCGATCCGGACCCGTCGCGGCGCGTCCCGGTCGCATGGACCCCTCGATGCCCGTCATCCAGCGCAGCGCCCTCGTCGAACACTCCGCGGCCCGGATGTTCGCCTTGGTCAACGACGTGAAGGCCTATCCCCAGCGGTTCGACTGGTGCCGCGAGGCGCAGGTGCTGGAGGAAAGCGACGACCGCCTGCTGGCGCGGCTGGATCTGGGCGTCGGCGGCTTCCACACCTGGTTCACCACCGAGAACCTGTTGGCGCCCCCGCACCACATCGACATGGCGCTGCGCGACGGGCCGTTCCGCCACCTGCAGGGGCGCTGGGAATTCCACGCGCTGGACGAATGCGCCTGCAAGGTGACGCTGCGGCTGGACTTCGAGCCGCAGAACCGCCTGCTGGGCCCGGCACTGCAGCTGGGCATGCAGGGCTTGGCCGACCGCATGGTGGACGACTTCGTGCGCGAGGCGGACAAGGGGGGCGGCTGAGTGCGCGTGCAGCTGGTGCGCGCGTGGCCGGACCGCCACGAGGCGGTGGACGTGGAGTTGGCACCGGGCGCACGCGTCGACGACGCGCTGGCGGCGGCCGGCTGGCGCCTGGACGGTGGGTTCGTGGCGCTGGCGGTGTTCGGACAGGCGGCAATCGGTGAAACCCGCCTGCACGACGGGGATCGCATCGAACTGCTGCGGCCGCTGGCGTGCGACCCGATGCAGGCGCGCCGACGGCGCGCGGACGCCAGGAAGGCCAGCCGTCGCTGAGGCGAGGGCCGACCGGGAAGGCCGCCTCAGCGGCGCTTCTTGTCCTTGTCCTTGGCCAGGTTCGGGCCGAAGTAGCGGATGGCGTTCTTCGCCAGCTCGGAGTCCTGCTCGGGGAAGTACTCGCCTTCCCAGCGGGCCAGCTGGCCGTTCTCGAACCACAGCGTCATGGTCTTGACCACCGGGTCCCCGGTGCGGCCGATGCGCTGGCTGGCGACGTAGTCCCAGCGGTCGTGGTGGAACGGGTCGCGGATCGACGGCGTGCCCAGCAGCACCATCACCTGCTGCCGGTCCATGCCCGCCTGCAGCTGGTCCACCGCGGTCTTGTCCAGCAGGTTGCCCTGGAACACCGGCTGCCGGTAGAGCAGGCCGCAACCGCTGACCAGCAGGGTGGCGATGAGGACGAGGAGCAGCTTGCGCATCGGCGGGCCGGGACTGTGGTGGAAATGCCGATGATACACTCCCGGGACGCCGCGACGAGCCGCCGCAGGTGCGGTTTTCCGCGGTGCACGCCGCGCTGTTCACCACGTGTTGCCAGGCGCCGGTTCGGCCCACGGAGGAATGTCGATGTCGCAGGATCTACGCAAGGCCGGCCTGAAGGTCACCCACCCGCGCCTGCGCATCCTCGAGCTGCTGGAGCACGCCAAACCGCGGCACATGACCGCGGAGGACATCTACAAGCAACTGCTGTCCGAAGGCGAGGAAATCGGCCTGGCGACCATCTACCGCGTGCTGACCCAGTTCGAGTCGGCGGGTTTGGTACTCAAGCACAACTTCGAGGGCGGCACCGCTGTTTACGAACTGGACCGCGGCGAGCACCACGACCACATGGTCGACCTCGACACCGGCAAGGTGATCGAGTTCCACAGCAGCGAGATCGAGCGCCTGCAGCAGAAGATCGCGGCCGAGCATGGCTACGAGATCGCCGACCACGCGCTGGTGCTGTACGTCCGCAAGAAGCGCTAGCACGCAGGGGGCGTGAGCCCGCGTGCCCCCGGCATGCGGCGCGTCCGCTCCGGGCGACCTCAGAACCAGACGCGTATGCCGGCCACCCAGCCGCGGTCATGCACGGGCTCGCCGGCGGAGCGCGCGATGTCCGCCGTGCGGCCGTGCCTGGCGGACCAGCTGTAGCCCACGTAGGGCGCGAACTCGCGGCGGACCTCGTAGCGCAGGCGCAGCCCCAGCGAGGTGTCCGACAGCCCGGCACCGACATCCCGCGCTAGGTCGTCGCGGCCGTGGAGCACCGCTTCGACGCGCGGTTGCAGGATCAGCCGGTTGGTCAGCAGGAGGTCGTACTCGGCTTCGGCCTGCAGCATGCTGCGGCCACCGCTGCCGAGGTAGGCGGTAGCCTGCACCTCGAACTTGTAGGGCGCGAGGCCCTGCACGCCCAACGCCAGCCAGTCGCGCGCGGGGCCATGCCCCTGGTCGTGCCGCACGCCGGCCAGGACGTCCCACCACGCATCGACAGGACGTCCCCACAGGGCTTCAAGGCTGGCCTCGGTCGCCCCGCGCACGCGCTCGCCCTCGCTGCGCAGCCACAACCGGCCGCGGTCCCGGCCGATCCAGGCATGGCCTTCCCACGCCAGTGCATCATCCTGTGTGTATTCCAGGCGGTCGGCCTGCACCATCCACACCAGCGGATCGCCATGCGCGTGTGGCGCATGCAGCACCGGGAACGCCGCCGCGCGATCGGCATCGGTCAGCGGCGGGACCTGGTAGGTACCTCCCATCGGACTGGCGTCGCCCGTCGCCATCGCGCGATGCGCCGCGTGCGGATCCATCTGGTCGTTGTCCGCGGCCTTCGTCGGCGCCGCGGGCGCGTCCTGCGCGGCCTGGGGCGCATGCATCGCGTGGTGGTCGTGGTCCTGTGCACTGGCAGCGCCGAACCATAGCGCGAGCGGGAGAAGGGGCCAGGCGCGCACGGTCATTCCTCCACCCGCACTTCGCGCATCATTCCGCCTTCCATGTGCAGCAGCATGTGGCAGTGGAAGGCCCAGCGGCCCAGCGCATCGGCCGTGACGCGGACACTGCGCTTCGTGCCCGGCGGCACGGTGACGGTGTGCTTGCGGACCAGGAACCGGCCGTGTTCGTCCTCGACATCGCTCCACATGCCATGCAGGTGGATGGGGTGCTCCATCATCGTGTCGTTGACCAGGGTGATACGCACGCGCTCGCCGTACGCCAGCCGGATCGGCGCGGCGTCGGCGAAGCGGATGCCATCGAAGCCCCAGGTGAAGCGTTCCATGTTGCCGGTGAGGTGCAGCTCGATGTCGCGCGACGGCGGGCGATCGTCCGCGGGCGCGTGCAGGCTGCGCAGGTCGGCGTAGCGCAGCACGCGACGGCCGTTGTCGCGCAGGCCGATGCCGGGATCGTCCAAGCGCGGCGTAGGCATCATGGTTTGCATGTCCACGTCCGGGTTGCCGGTCTCGCTGGCGGGGTGCGCCTGCATGCCGCTGCCGTGCGTGCCGTGGTCCATCCCGGCCATGGCCATGCCGGGCATGCCCATCGCGGCGCCGCAGGCCATTTCGGTCGCGGCGGGCTTGCCGTGGCCGGCGTGGCCACCGTGGCCCATGTCGTCCATGGTCAGCAGCGGGCGCTTGTCGGGCACCGGCACTGCGGCCGCCATGCCGGGGCGTGGCGCCAAGGTGATGCGGGTATAGCCGCTGCGGTCCATCGCCTGCGCGAACACGGTGTAGGCCGCATCTTCGCGCGGCTGCACGATCACATCGAAGGTTTCTGCCGGCGCGATGCGGAATTCCTCGACGTCCACCGGCTGGACCGGCTGTCCGTCCGCGGCGACCACGGTGAGGGTCAGGCCAGGGACGCGCACGTCGAAGAAGGTCATCGCGGCGCCGTTGATGAACCGCAGGCGGACGCGTTCGCCGGGGGTGAACAGCGCGGTCCAGTTCTGCGCGGCGGTGTGGCCGTTGGCCAGGTACGTGTAGGTATGGCCGTTGACGTCGGCCAGGTCGGTCGGGCTCATCCGCATCGCGCCCCAGGCCTTGCGGTCGGCCAGGGTGGCGTCGAGCCCGTCCTTGCGGGCATCGCGCAGGAAATCCAGCGCGGTCCGCTTGTACAGGTTGTCGTAGTCGCTGCGCTTCTTCATGCGCGCGAACAGCCGCAGCGGGTCGAGGTCGGTCCAATCCGACAGCAGCACCACGTAGTCGCGCTCGCAGGCCAGCGGGTCCGGCCCCAGCGGGTCGATGATGATCGGCCCCAGCAGACCGGCCTGCTCCTGCAGGCTGGAGTGGCTGTGGTACCAATAGGTGCCGCTCTGCCGGACCTTGAACTGGTACAGGTAGTCGCCGCCAGGGGCGATGCCGTCGAAGCTCATGCCCGGCACGCCGTCCATGTTGGCCGGCAGCAGCAGGCCGTGCCAATGGATCGAGCTGGTTTCCGCCAGCGCGTTGCGCACGCGGATACGCACGGTGTCGCCCTCGCGCCAGCGCAGGATCGGCCCCGGCATCAGGTCGTTCACGGTGAACGCGTACACGGTCTTGCCGGTGAGGTTCACCGGCGTGCGCCCCAGCGTCAGGTCGAAATCGGTGCCGGCCAGCACGGTGGGTTGGCCCGGCGAGGCCAGCGCCCACAGCGGGCGTAGCCCCAGGGCGGTGGCGCCCAGGGCCATGCCGCGCAGCAGGCGTCGGCGGTCGGCGTCGTGCGGGCGGGGCATGTCAGTCCTCGCGCGAGCGCAGGGCGGCGGGATAGTCGGCGTCCGCCAGCGCCGCGATCGCGGTGTCGGCATCGAATGCACCCAGCGTATGCACCTCGCCTCGGGCCAGATCCACTTCCACGGTGGCGTTGGGGTCCAGCGCGCGCAGGGCACGGGTCACGGTCTGGACGCAGTGCTGGCAGGACATGTTCCGGACTTGCAGCAGCATGAGGAACTCCACGTGGACGAAACAGGGGGGCAGTCTCCGGCTTGCCACCGTGGGAAGGTCAAGCGGGTTCAAGCGTGTTGACCTTCCCATCTTGGTAAAGTTCAAGCTGGTGCCTGTCAATTCCGCCGATGGAGGCCGCCATGCAACCCGATGCCCCCCTGCGCCTGGACATCACCGGGATGACCTGCGCGTCGTGCGCGGGCCGGGTCGAGAAGGCCCTGCGCAAGGTCGAGGGCGTCCGCGACGCCAGCGTGAACCTCGCCACCGAAACCGCCGCGGTGGTCGCGCCCGGTGTTCCCGCCGGGCGGCTGGTGCAGGCGGTCGAGCAGGCCGGCTACCACGCGCGCCCGCACATCGAGGCCGCCCCGCAGGCGCCGCGGGCCGTGGGCGCGTCCCGCGAGACGCGCCACCTGTGGCTGGCCGTGCTGCTGTCGCTGCCGCTGGCCGCACCGATGCTGCTGATGCCGTTCGGCGTGCACTGGGCGCTGCCCGGTTGGGCGCAGTGGCTGCTGGCGACGCCGGTGCAGTTCTGGCTGGGCGCACGGTTCTACCGCGCTGGGTTCGCGGCGCTGCGCGCGGGCAGCGGCAACATGGACCAGCTCGTCGCGCTGGGGACCAGCGCCGCCTACGGGCTGAGCGTGTACCACCTGCTGGCGCCGGTGGCGGGCCACCACGCGCCGCCGCTGTATTTCGAATCGTCGGCCGTCGTGGTGACCCTGATCCTGCTGGGCAAATGGCTGGAGGCGCGCGCCAAGCGGCAGGCCACCGACGCCATCCGCGCCCTGCAGGCGCTGCGCCCCGCGACCGCGCGGGTGCTGCGCGCGGGCGTCGAGGCCAGCGTGCCGATCGATGAGGTGGCGGTGGGCGACGAGGTGGTGGTGCTGCCCGGCGAACGCATCCCGGTGGACGGCGTGGTGTTGGACGGCCGCAGCCACAGCGATGAGTCGCTGCTCAGCGGCGAGTCGCTGCCGGTGCCGAAGGCACCGGGCGACGCCGTGACGGGCGGCGCGGTGAATGGCGAAGGGCGGCTGCGGCTGCGCACCGCCGCGGTGGGCGCCGAGACCGCGCTGGCCCGCATCGTACGGCTGGTGGAGGACGCGCAGGCGAAGAAGGCGCCGATCCAGCGCATCGTCGACCGCGTCAGCGCGGTGTTCGTCCCGACCGTCATCGTGATTGCCCTCGCCACCCTGCTGGGGTGGGGGCTGCTGCAGGACGACTGGACGCGGGCGCTGCTCAATGCGGTCGCGGTGCTGGTCATCGCCTGTCCTTGTGCGCTGGGGCTGGCCACACCTGCGGCGGTCATGGCCGGGACCGGCGTGGCCGCACGCGCCGGCATCCTGGTGAAGGACGTGGAGGCGCTGGAAACCACGCGCCACCTGCGCACGGTGGCGTTCGACAAGACCGGGACGCTCACCGTCGGCAAACCCGCGCTGGTACGGCTGCAGGCGCTGGATGGCGACGAGACGGGGTTGCTGGCGGTGGCGGCCGGGTTGCAGCAGGGCAGCGAGCATCTGCTGGCGAAGGCGGTGCTGGAGGCTGCCCGCGAGCGAGGCATCGCCGCCGCCGGGATCACCGACATCACCGCGGCGGCCGGGCGTGGCGTGCAGGGTTGTCTGGGGGCGGCCCAGGTCGCGCTGGGCCATGCCCGCTGGATGGACGAACTGGGCGTCGACCTGTCCACCGTGCGGACGCTGGCGGATGCCGCCGCGCAGGCCGGGTTGACCCCGTCGTGGCTGGCCGTGGCCACGCCCGCGGGCTGGCAGCTGCGCGGATTGCTGGCCTTCGGCGACGCGGTGCGCCCGCAGTCCGCCGAGGCCATCGCCGCGCTGCGGGCCATGGGCCTGCGGCCGGTGATGCTGTCCGGCGACAGCCGCGGTGCGGCCCATGCCATCGGCGCCGCGATCGGCTTGCGCGACGACGACGTCCGCGCCGAACTGCTGCCGGACGACAAGGTGGCGGCGATCCGCGAACTGGCGACGCAGGGCCCGGTGGGCATGGTCGGGGACGGCCTCAACGATGCGCCGGCGCTGGCCGCGGCGACGGTCGGCTTCGCGATGGGCAGTGGCACCGACGTGGCGATGCACGCGGCCGGCGTCACCCTGATGCGGCCGGATCCGCGGCTGGTGGCGGACGCCATCGACATCTCCCGGCGCACCGTCCGCAAGATCCACCAGAACCTGTTCTGGGCCTTCGTCTACAACGTGGTGGGCATCCCGTTGGCGGCGCTGGGCCTGCTCGATCCGATGCTGGCCGGTGCCGCGATGGCGCTGTCCAGCGTCAGCGTCGTCACCAATGCCCTGCTGCTGCGGCGCTGGACGCCGCGCGCCCGCGACTGACCCGGGAGGTACCCCATGCCTGTTTCGACCCCACGCCCCGAATTGGCCGACGCCCTGGAGCAGGGCCTACACAACATCGGCCAGGCCGCGGCGCTGACCGGGGTGTCGGCCAAGATGATCCGCCACTACGAAAGCATTGGCCTGGTGGCGCCGGCGGCGCGCACGTTTGCCAACTACCGGCTGTACGGCGAGGCCGACCTGCACCGGCTGCGCTTCATCCGGCGCGCCCGTTCGCTGGGCTTCTCGATCAAGCAGATCGAGGCCCTGCTGGCGCTGTGGGACGACCCGCACCGCGCCAGCGCCGAGGTCAAGCAGCTGGCCCGCACCCATGCAGCCGAGCTGGGCGAGAAGATCCGCGAATTGCAGGCGATGCAGCGCACGCTGGAAACCTTGGCACGTAAGTGCCACGGTGACGACCGGCCGACCTGCCCGATCCTCGAGGACCTCGCGGCCTCCTGATGCGGGGTGGCAGCACAGGCGCATTGCGCCGGGCTGCGGGCGGTCGTCCCGATCGAGCACAGCGCCCGGTGTCGTCGGTGGCACATGGGGGCCACCCTTCAGCACCACGATCGGTAGCGACGGCATTTTCCGACGCCCCCGCGCGGGGTGGGCCGATGGATGCGGACCGGCGGATGCGGAACGCTGGGCGCGACGTCCCATGGAACGCCCGCCATGCCTCGCCTGCCAATGATTGCCTTGCTGTTGTTGCTCGCCGGGCCCGCCCCCGCGGAAATCCTGTACCGCTGTATCGCCCGCGACGGCGCCGTCAGCTATCAGTCGCCGCCTTGCTCGGCGTCCGCCAGGCTGGATCGGGTGGTGGAGTACCGGCCCGAGCCGGTCGCCAACGTCGCGCGGTCGCCGGCGCGCCTGGTATCGACGCGTCGTGCGTCGCGCGATGGCCCGCGAACCGCCACGGCAGGTCATATGCCCCGCACGACGGCCGCCGACCGCTGCCGGGCTGCCCAAGCCAGGCGGAACGCCGCATTGGAGCGGTTGGGGCTGAGGCGCACCTATGTCCAGTTGAGCCGGTTGGATGCCGGCGTGCGCGCCGCCTGCGATTGAGCCGGGTCAGCGCGATTCGGCGAACGTCGTGCCACTGTGCGGCACCGTCCGCCACTTCGCGAGGTTGTAGCCCAGTCCCCGCAGGCGCTGGCGCGCCAGTTCCAGGTCCGCCGCCGGTACCTCGGGGCTGCGGGCGAACACCCAGGCGTAGTCGCGGGCATCGCGGGCGACCAGCATCAGGCTGTAGTCGTCGCGCAGCCAGGCCACCACGTACTGTGCCTTGACGGGGCCGAACACGCGCACGTCCCAGACCGCGTTGTTGGTCCCCGGGCGCACCCGTGCCGGCGCCTCGATGTGCTTGCGCGGACCGTTGGCGCGCCCCTGGTTGAAGGTCAGGGTGGTGCGGATGCTGCCGTCCTTGCGCAGCGTGTAGGTCTCCACCGCATTCCACGCATCGCGTTCGAACGCGGTGGGAATGCCGCCGACGAGGTACCAGGTGCCCATGAACCGGGCGAGGTCCACGTGCGGGACGGGGCGGATGGCGGGCAGGTTGGCGGCCACCGCGCCCGCGAGCAGCAGCAGGGCCAACAGCCATCCGGGACGGAGCAACGGGCGCCGGTGCATGGCCGGTCCCGTCAGCGACGCTCGAACAGGTAGTGGGACACCAGCCATTCCTGGCCATCCGCGTAGCCGAACAGCTCCGCGCAGGCCATCCAGAACATCCGCCAGCGCTGGTACCACAGGCCGGCGGCCTCGCCGTAGGCTTCGCGCAGGATCGCCATCACCTCGGTGCGGTGCGCATCCTGGTGTTCCAGCCACTGGTTGGCGGTCTTCTCGTAATGGGTGCCCTCCACCAGCCATTGCTGGCGGATCGCCAGCGGGCCCTGGAAGTGCAGCAGCGTGTCCGCCGCCGGCATCAGGCCGCCGGTGAAGAAGTGTCGGCCCATCCAGTTGTCCTCGCCCTGCGTCTCGAACGGGTAGAGCAGGGTGCGGTGCACGAAGATGTGCACGAACAGCTGGCCGCCCGGGCGCAGCCAGCTGCCGATGCGGCCCAGCAGGCTGTCGTAATTGCGCATGTGCTCGAACATCTCCACCGAGACGCAGCGGTCGAACGCTTCGGTCGGCAGCTCCAGCGCGTTCACGTCGCGGGTCAGCACGCGGACGTTCTCCAGCCCGCGCTCGCGGCAACGGGCTTCGATGAAGCCGCGTTGGCCGTTGGAATTGGACACCGCGGTGATGCGGGCGTTCGGGTAGTGCTCCGCCATCCACAATGTCAGCGATCCCCAGCCGCAGCCCAGCTCCAGGATGTCCTGCCCGTCGGCCAGCCCGGCGCGCTCGCAGTACAGCGCCAGCATCGCCTCCTCGGCCTCGCCCAGCGTTTCGTTGCCGCGCGGGTAGTAGCAGCAGGAGTACTTCAGCCGCGGGCCGAGGCACTGGGTGAAGAACGCCGGCGGCAGCTCGTAGTGCTGGGCGTTGGCGGCCTCGGTCTCGATCGCCACCGGGCTGTGGCGCAGCTCGTCCAGTCGCGCACGCTGGCGCGCGGACTGGGCTTCCACGCCGCCGGCCAGTTCGTCCTTCAGGCGCTGCTCGCACAGGCGGCGGATGCCGGCGCGGATGGCGGCGTCCGGCAGCCAACCGCGCTCCGCCAAGCCCAGCAGGCCGGGGGCGGGGAGGTCGCGGGCCAATTCGTTGGCGTCCAGGGTGGTCGTGGTCATCGCGCGCTCCTCGTGGCGGTGTCAGGATTTCGGGAACCAGGGGAACAGCATCGGCGTGCTGCGCTGGTAGTCCCGGTAGTCGTCGCCCCGCGTGCGCAGGGCCTGCTGTTCGGTGAACGGAATGCCGCTGATGTAGCGCAGGAACAGGTACATCACGACCGGGCCCAGCCAGCCCAGCCAGGCCAGCGGCGCGCCGATGGCGGCGACCGCGTAGGCGCACCAGTGCAGCCATTCGAAGAAGTAGTTGGGATGGCGCGAATACCGCCACAGTCCGCCGCGGCAGGTCTTGCCGCGGTTCGCCGGGTCGGCGCGGAAGCGCGCCAGCTGGGCATCGGCCAGCGACTCGCCGCCCACCGAAACCAGCCAGATCGTGGCGGCCACGGCCAGCTGCCACGGCGCCGGCGCCGGATGCCCGGCCACCGCCGCCAGCGGCAGCGAGAACAGCACCACCAGCAGCGCCTGGAACTGGAAGAAGCCGAAGAACTTCGCCTGGCTGCCGTGCCAGTGCTCGCGCAATGCGCGGTAGCGGCCGTCCTCCGGTTCGCTGCGCACGCGCGCCCACAGGTGCAGGGCGAGCCGCAGCGCCCAAGCGGTGGCCAGGACGCCCACCAGCAGGCGTGCGCCAGGCGCGCCTGCGCCGGTCAGCGCCAAGAAAAGCGCCGCGGCGGCCAGGCCGGTGGACCAGAGGACATCGACGATGCCGGCATTGTCGCGGCGACGCTGCCACTGCCAGCCAAGCACCATCAGCACGGCGGCCAGCAGCCAGATCCATGGCAGTTGTTGGGCGGTGGTCATGCGGTACCTCCAGGGGACGTGGATTGCAGGCCGCGCCGGGCCAGCCACGCCAGCAGCGGCATCGCCACCGCCCAGCCCGCCGCCAGTGCCAGCAGGCTGTGCCACTGTGGTTGGGCGAACTGGACGACGTGCCAGCCGCGCGCGGCGCCGAGATAGGCCAGTGGGCCGCCGATGGCCCCGAACAGCGCGGCCAGCAGCAGGCGCCGATGCAGGTAGCCCAGCAGCGGGACGATGGACAGGGCGAACGCCCACCACAGCGCCAGGATCCACGCCGGCGAGCCGGCCCACGGCCAGGCCACCGCGTAGTCGAGCAGGCCGGTGCGCACCCACAGGTTTTCCAGCAGCAGACCCAGCCCCAGCGCGACCACCACCAGCCGGGCTTCCAGCGCCCGGTGCGGCGATACCGACAACCGCCAGAGCGCGAACAGCCCGGCGGCGGCGACGCCCGGCCACCACAGGCCGTGGCCGGCGCCGATCACCGCCGCGAACCAAGTGGCCTGGTAGGCCAGCAGCGTCAGCCAGAAGGTCACGCCGCCTCCGCGCCCGGCGGGCGCCAGCCCGGCTTGGCCATCAGCAGGTGCGACACGCCGATGGAGCGCTCGCGGAAGCCACCCTCGCAATAGGCGAGGTAGAACTCCCACATGCGGACGAAGCGTTCATCAAAGCCTTGCGCACGTACTGCCGGCAGCTGCGCGAGGAAGCGCTCGCGCCAGGCCTGCAGGGTGCGGGCATAGGACAGCCCGAAGTCTTCCAGCCCCACCAGCGCGAGGTCGCTGCTGCGGGTCTTCGAGGCCAGCATCGCATTGACCGACGGGATGAAGCAGCCGGGGAAGACGTGGCGCTTGATGAAGTCCACGGATTCCAGTGCCTGCTCGTAGCGGTGGTCCTCGATGGTGATCGCCTGCACCAGCGCCAGCCCGTCGGGCTTCAGCAGGCGCCCGATCTGGCCGAAGTAGCTGTCCTGGAAGTCCGCGCCCACCGCCTCGATCATCTCGATGGACACCAGCTTGTCGTACTGGCCGGTGAGGTCGCGGTAGTCGGACTGCAGCAGCGTGATGCGGTCGCCCAGCCCCGCCGCCTGGATCCGCGCCGCGGCCAGGTCGTGCTGCTCGCGCGAGATGGTGGTGGTGGTGACGCGGCAGCCATAATGCTTGGCGGCGTGCACGGCGAACCCGCCCCAGCCCGTGCCGATCTCCACCACGTGGTCGTCCGGGCCCAGCGCCAGCTTGCGGCAGATCAGGTCCAGCTTGCGGGTGGACGCCGCCTCCAGCGTGTCGTCCGCGTCCGTCCAGTAGGCGGACGAATACATCAGGTCCTCGGACAGGAACAGCCGGAAGAAGTCGTTGCCGAGGTCGTAGTGGGCGGCGATGTTGCGCCGGCTGCCGCTGCGCGTGTTGCGGCGGAGCAGGTGGATGGCCTTCATCGCCAGGCCGCCCAACCGCGCGCTGCCGGTTTCCATGCCGTCCAGCAGGTCGCGGTTGCGCACCAGCAGGCGCACCAGCCCCACCAGGTCGGTGCAGCGCCACAGGCCGTCCATGTAGGCTTCGCCCGCGCCCACGCTGCCGTTGCCGGCCAGCGCGCGGTAGAAGCCCGGATCCAGCACCTCCAGGGTGACGCTGGGGCCCTCGCCCGCGCGGCCGAACGTGACGGTGCCCAGCGCATCGCGGACCTCCAGGCGGCCGTGGCCGAAACCGGTCAGGCGCTCCAGCAGGCGCTGGCGCAGGAAACGGTCGAAGGCGCCAAAGCGCGGCGCGGTGTCGGACTGGACGATGGCGTTCAAGGACGGCCTCCGGACAAACGGGGATGGTCGTGGACAGGGGTGCGCTTCAGCCACAGCCGCAGCGCCTGCCAATAGATGGCAGCGACCACTTGGGTGGTCATCAGGGGATAGCGCCACAGCACGCGGGCCAGCGTGGCGCCGGTCAGTGCATGGCGCTGCAGGCCGAGATGGGCGTCGAATTCGCGTTCGCCGTCCTGCAGGACATCCATGTGCACCTGCAGGTCGTCACCCGGCACGCTGAAGCGCCAGTCGTAGCGGCGCGCCATGCCCACGAACGGCGAGACGTGGAAGGTCTTGTCGAACTTCCAGCGCAGGATGCGGCCCTGCCGGGCGGCGCGTGCGACCGGCAGCACGTAGGCGTGGCGCTCCTGCCACGGCGTGTTGGTGATCTCCGCGACGATGCTGTGCAGGGTCTCGCCGTCGGCGTCGAAGCAGTAGTAGAAGCTGACCGGGTTGAACACCAGGCCGGCGTAACGCAGGTGGGCGAGCAGCCGCACCGGCCCGGCCGGACGCTCGCCGGTGGCGGCTTCCACGCGGTCCTTCACGGCCTCCTTGAGCGGGCGCTCCGCCGGGCCCAGGAAATCCGACCTGCGGAATTCCGCCAGCGCGCGGCGCGTCGCCGACCACAGCCAGCGGCCACGGAACACCGCATCGACCTCGTCGAGGTCCAGGTACAGCTGCGCCATCCGGTACGAGAACGCATGCGGCCGCGGCGTGTCGCGGCGATGGCGCACCACGCCTTCGTACACGGCGCTGTGCAGGGGCGCGCTCATGCCGGCGCGCCGTCGTCCGGCCAGCCGACGCCCAGCCCGGCCGCCACTTCGACCGCGCTGCGCATGCCGTCTTCGTGGAAGCCCCAGCCCCAGTAGGCGCCCGCGAACCAGGTGTGGTGGTGGCCTTGGATGCGCTCCTTGCGGCGCTGTGCCGCCACCGAGACGGCGTTGTAGACCGGGTGCTGGTAGTGCAGCCGGCGCAAGACCTTGGCCGGGTCGATGGCCTCGCTGCGGTTCAGGGTGACCACGAAGGGCTCCGGCGACTGCAGGCCCTGCAGCAGGTTCATGCAGTAGCTCACCGTGCAGGGCGCATCCGGCGTGCCGGGCACGAACGCGTTCCACGCCGCCCACGCCTTGCGGTGGCGCGGCAGCAGGGAGGCGTCGGTATGCAGCACCACGTCGTTGGGCTGGTAGGCGATGGCGCCCAGCACGTCGCGTTCGTCGGCGGTGGCATCCGCCAACAGGGCCAAGGCCTGGTCGCTGTGGCAGGCCAGCACGATGCGGTCGAAGCGCTCGCTGCCCGCCGCGCTGTCCACGATCACGCCGTGGGCGTCGCGGGTCACGTTCTGCACGGGGCAGCGCAGCCGCTCCTGCACCTGCCAGCGTGCGCGCAGGGCGGACACGTAGGTGGACGACCCGCCGCGTACCACCCGCCATTCGGGGCGGCCGCTGACCTGCAGCATCTGGTGGTTGGCCATGAACTGCACGAGATAGCGGGCCGGGAAGGCCAGGATCTGCTCCGGCGGCGAGGACCACAGCGCCGACGCCATCGGCACCAGGTGGTCGTCGCGGAAGGCGGCGCCGTAGCCGTTGTCTTCGAGCCAGTCGCCGATGCCCGGACCGGGGCCGTCGCCGTCCAGCAGCGAGGGCGCCTGCCGGTAGAACCGGAACAGGTCGCGCACCATGCCCAGGAAGCGCGGCGAGACCAGGTTGCGGCGCTGGCAGAACAGCGTGTCCAGCGTGGTCGCGTTGTATTCCAGCCCAGTGCGCGCGTTGTGCACCGAGAAGCTCATGGTGGTGGGCTGGGTGGCCACGCCCAGCGAGCGGAACAGCCGCGTCAGCAGGGGGTAATGGGCCGGGTTGTGGACGATGAAGCCGGTGTCCACCGCGTAGCGCTGGCCGGCCAGCTCGATCGGATGCGTATGCGTGTGGCCGCCGAGGTAATCGTTCGCCTCGAACAGCACCACGTCGTGCGCGTGCGACAACAGCCAGGCGCTGGCCAGCCCGGAAATGCCGGAACCGACGACGGCGATGCGCATCTCAGCGCTCCGCCTTGGCCAGCACCCAGGCGGGCACCGGCTTCAGGTCGCGCACCAGCCCCAGCGCCGCCAGTAGCCGCAGGCCGTACCAGGTCAGGTCGATCTGCCACCAACGGAACCCCTGGCGGGCGCTGCTGGCGTAGAAATGATGGTTGTTGTGCCAGCCCTCGCCAAAGGTCAGCAGGGCCAGCCAGAGGTTGTTGCGGCTGTCGTCGGTGGTGGCGAAGGGCCGGCTGCCGAACCGGTGCGACAGCGAATTGATCGTCACCGTGGCGTGGAACAGCACCACCGTGGACACGAAGAAGCCCCAGACCACCAGCTGCGGCCCGGTGGTGTGCAGCCCCGGCGCAACGCGCTCCAGCACCTCGCCCAGACCGTACAGGCCCACGGCCATTGCGGCCGGTACCGCCACGTCGTAGCGGTCCAGCCAGCGCAGTTCCGGATAGCGCGCCAGGTCGGGGACGCGGCTCAGCTCGGTGGCGAACGCGCGCTTGGTCAGGAACCAGCCCATGTGGCTGCGCCAGAACCCGTGGCGGGGAGAGTGCGGGTCCTCCGGCGCGTCGGAATGGCGGTGGTGGTGGCGGTGGTGCGCCGCCCACCACAGCGGCCCGCGCTGCACGCTGGCCGCGCCCACCAGCGCGAACACGAACTGCATCGGACGCGACGTGCGGAAGGCACGATGCGAGAAATAGCGGTGGTAGAACCCGGTGATGGCGAACATGCGGACCGCATACAACAGGGCGGCCACGGCCACGGCGATCGGCGACACGCCCACCCAGACCACCGCCAGACAGCCCACGTGCAGCAGGACGAACGGCAGCACCCGCAGCCAGTCCACCCGGTCCGCGTCGGCCTCGTCCGGCACCGCCACGGCGGTGCTGTCGAACCATTGGCGCAGCCAGCGCGCGCCGGTCGCGGAAGGGGCGGAAGGCTGGGATGGGGTCGCCGGGTCCTGGGGCATCGTGGGCATCCGTTGGGAACGTCCCTATCTACGCGACTTTTCCGGCAACGGATGCAACGGGTGTCTTTTATTCCCCTGCCGCATCCAAACCCGGCGGACCTGCGTAGGACTCGACGAACCCCTCACCGGCAATTGCCCTACCATGCGTGCCAACCCCAACGCCGGAGACCTGTCGCCTTTCGAGGCGGCCAGAGTCATGTCGATCGCCGATGCAAGCCCCGGGGAACCGGGCTACTGGTCCGGACAGATGCTGGCGGTCGCGCGGCGGCGCGACCAGGACTGCTTCATGCGGATCTACGACCACTTCGCCCCGCGGGTGCGGTTGTACCTGCGGGGGCTGGGCGCGCCGGAGGCCATCGCCGAGGAGCTGGCGCAGGAGGCCCTGCTGCGCCTCTGGCAGCGTGCCGACAGCTACGACGCCAACCGCAGCACGCTGTCCACCTGGCTGTTCCGGATCGCGCGCAACCTGCACATCGACCGCCTGCGGCGCGAGAACCACTGGATCGCGGTGGACGTCGAGCCGGAACTGGAGTTCGAGGAAGAACCCGAAAACCCCGCGTTTTCCTCCGCGGAAAGCTATGCCGCCCACGCCGACCTGAACGAGCGGATCGAACGCCTGTCCGCGACCCAAGCCCGCCTGATCCGTATGTCCTACTTCGAAGCCAAGTCCCACCAGCAGATCTCCGACGAACTCGGCATGCCGCTGGGGACCGTCAAATCCTCCATCCGCCGCGCATTCCAACGCCTGCAATCCGCCGTGCAGGGGGCCGCATGAGCCCGCGCCACCACCTCGATGCCGCCACCTTGGTCAGCCATGCCGCCGGCGCGCTGTCGCCGGGCCTGGCCGCCGTGGCCGACACCCACCTGGAAGGCTGCGCGCACTGCCGCCGCCAGTTGGCCGAGGCCGAGCACGTCGGTGGCGCCCTGCTGCTCCAGCAGCAGCCGGGGGCCGCCGAACCGGTCCGCGCCGGTCGCCTGCGCGACGACATGCTGGCGCGCCTGCGCGAGCCGGTGCCGACGCCCAAGGCCGATCCCGACGCCGCACCGGCCCGTCCGTCCGTGGAGGCCCTGCCGCGTCCCCTGCAACCGTATTTCGGCAAGACCTGGAAGGCGCTGCGCTGGCGCTGGGTTGCGCCGGGCGTGCACATGATCCGCGCGGCCCGCAACAGCGGCGACACGCTCGTCCTGCTGAAGATCGCGCCGGGCAAGAGCATGCCGGTCCACAGCCATGGCGGAAGCGAGCTGACCCAGATCCTGCGCGGTGCGTATGACGATGCGTTGGGCCACTTCGGCCCCGGCGACATGGCCGACCTGGACAGCGACATCGAGCACCAGCCGGTAACGTCACCGGGCGTGCCCTGCGTCTGCGTGGCGGCGCTGGACGGCCCGCTGCGGTTCCGGGGCTGGCTGGCGCGCAAGCTGCAGCCGATGGTCGGGCTCTGAGGCCTCCCGCCACGGCCCGCCGATCCGGGGCCGGCGTGCAAACGGAAACGGCCCGCATCGCGAGATGCGGGCCGTCCGTTTTGGATCGTCCCGGCGGGATCAACCGCGGTGGCGCAGCGACAGGAACTCCTTGCGCAGCGACGGGTCGGCCAGGAAGCGGCCGCGCATCACGCTGTTGATCATCTTGGACTCGTCGTCCTTCACGCCGCGCCAGTGCATGCAGTAGTGGTCGGCCTCCATCACCACGGCGATGCCGTCCGGCTTCAGGCGCTGCTCCAGCAGGTCAGCGATCTGGCTGACGGCTTCTTCCTGGATCTGCGGGCGGCTCATGATCCAGTCGATCAGGCGGGCGTACTTGGACAGGCCGATCAGGTTGGAGTCCGCGTCGGGCAGCACGCCCACCCACACCCGGCCCATGATCGGGCACAGGTGGTGCGAGCAGGCGCTGCGCACGCGCAGCGGGCCGACGATCATCAGCTCGTTCAGGCGCTCGGCGTTGGGGAACTCGGTGACCGCGGGCGCCTGCTGGTAGCGGCCGGCAAACAGTTCGCGCACGAACATCTTGGCCAGCCGGCGGCCGGTGTCGCGGGTGTTGTGGTCGTTGTCCACGTCGATGACCAGCGCGCGCAGCATGTCCTGCGCCTTCGCGGCGACTTCGCCTTCGATCGCCTCCAGGTCGCCGTCTTCGAGGTAGTCGGCGATGTTGTCGTTGGCGTGGAAGCGGGTGCCGGCGCTGCGCAGGCGTTCGCGGACGCGCTGCGACGCGGTGAGCGGCGCAAGGCGCTGGATGGGGGCAGGTTCCCGCAGGGGGTGCGACATGGCGTGGCCTCGAAGGCAGGGGGAGGGCGCGCGGCGCACGGTCGTTGCCGGGCGCAGCGCGTGCCAGTGCTTACGCCGGCCGATTCGCTTTGGATGCGGCCGGATCAGAGCCCGTCGAGGTCCGCCAGCACCTGCGCCGCGCGCTCCGCCAGCGCCTCCCGGCGCGCGTCCGGCATGCGCGCCAGCTGCCGGTAGGGCATCGCCAGCCGCGGGTTGCCCGCCAAGCGTTCGCCGTTGCGGTCCAGGAAGTCCCAGTACAGCGCGTTGAACGGGCAGCTGCGGGGGCCGGTGTGGGCGTCGCGCCGGTAATGGCATTGGCCGCAGTGGTCGCCCATGCGGTGGAGGTAGGCCGCCGACGAAACGTAGGGCTTGGTCGCCAGCAGGCCACCGTCGGCGAACTGGCTCATGCCGACGGTGTTCGGCAGCTCCACCCATTCGAAGGCATCGATGAAGATGCCGAGGTACCAGCGATGCAGCGCCTGCGGGTCCAGCCCGGCCAGCAGGGCGAAGTTGCCGATCACCATCAGCCGCTGGATGTGGTGCGCGTGCGCGTGCGCCAGTGACTGCCCGATCGCCGTGCGCACGCAGGCCATCCGGGTGCGCCCGGTCCAGAACCAGTCCGGCAGCGGACGGTCGTGCCCGAAGGCATTGCTGGCGTCGTAGCCCGGCATGCGCGCCCAGTACACGCCGCGCACGTACTCGCGCCAGCCCAGGATCTGGCGGATGTAGCCCTCGACCGCCGCCAGCGGCGCGCGGCCGGCGCGGCCCTCGGCTTCCACCCTTGCGATCACCTCGGCCGGCGAGAGCATCTTCACATTCAGCGCGAACGACAGCAGCGAGTGGAACAGCCGCGCCGCGCGGCTGCTCAACGCGTCCTGGTAGTCGCCGAAGTGCGGCAGCGCGTGCTCGACGAACGCGTCGAGCTGGCCCAGCGCTTCGTCGCGGTCGATCGGCCACCGGAATGCGCCCGCCGATGGATCGCCGAAGCTGGCGACACCCGCGGCCTCGATGCTGGACCACAGTGCGCGGTGGTCATGCGTCGGCCGCAGGTCCGGCGGTTCCGGCGGCTCCCCGCGCCAGGGCTTGCGGTTCTCGGCGTCGAAGTTCCAGCGCCCGCCCAGCGGACCGCCGTCCGGCTCCAGCAGGATGCCGTGGCGCTGCCGCATGTGCCGGTAGAACAGCTCCATGGTCCAGCGCTTGCGCGTGCCGAAGAAGTGCGCCACGGCGTCGCGCGCCGCGAGGAAGTGGTCGCTGTCCACGCCGCGCGCCGGGATCGACAGGCGCGCGGCGTACTCGTACAGCTGCGCGTCCAGCCGCCATTCGTCCGGCGCCTGGTACTCGAACGCGGTGGCGCCGTGCAGCGCCATCAGCCGATCCAGGTTGGCGGTCAGCGACGGCAGGTTGTCCGGATCGTCGATCCGCAGGTAGGCCACGCGGTGGCCCGCGGTGCGCAGGCGGTCGGCAAAGCGGCGCATGGCGGCGAAGATGGCGAGGATCTTCTGCGCGTGGTGGAGGACGTAGTCGGTTTCCTGCCGCACTTCCATCAGGACGTACAGGACGTCCGGCGACACCGTGTCGAACCAAGGGTGCCGCGGGTCCAGTTGGTCGCCCAGGACCAGGCGCAGGCAGGTCATCCGGCGGGGCGTCCGCGTCGGGTGCGCCAGCCCAGCATGCCGGCCACCAGCGCGGTGAGCGCCACCAGCACGGCCAGCACCAGCGCGACGCTGGCGGCCATGTCGGCACCGGGCAGGGACGACGCTTGCTGCTTGGCGTGCACGCCCAGCAGGCCCCACACGGCCGCCAGCGTGTACCACGGGTTGCCGCGCAGCTTCACCACCACGGCCAGCAGCAGGAGACCTGCCAGCGCGAACAGCACCAGCGTCCACGGCAGCATGCGATCGACCGGCAGCAGCTCGAACGCCACCACCACCTGCGCGACGTTGAGGAACACCGCCAGCGACACCCAGCCCGCGTGCAGCGACAGCGGCAGCCACTGCCACCACGGGCCGCGCGGATGCGAACGCGTGTGCGACGCCAGCCAGGCGGCCCCGAGCAGGCAGCCCAGGCTCCCCCAGATGATGGCCAGCGCCAGCCAGAACCACTGCAGGGTGAACACCACCATCCACAGCGAGGTCAGCGCGAATCCGACCGCCGTCAGCATGCGGATCCGGCGCAGGCGCGCGTCGGGCGCGCGCACGCCCGCTTGGGCGATGCCGAACACCACGTCCAGCAGGAAGATCGGCCCCCAGATGGCGAAGGCGTAGCCGGCGGCCACGATCAGCGTGGGATAGCGGTTGGAGATCTCGCCGTTGGTCGGTCCCAGCAGGTCGGTATTGGACAGCCAGCCCACCAGCGGCATCGCCAGCGCCAGCGCGAGGACCAGGAACCTCATTTGCATTCGCCGTGGAAGGTGTCGCGGCCGGCGTCGGTTTCCGGCCACCGCTGCGGCACGCGCTCGATGCGGGATACGTCGTAGCCCAGCGTGCCGGCCCGCGCCAGCATCGCCTGGTAGTCACTGTCTGGTACCGTCGGCGTGCGCGCCATGTACCAGAGGTAGTCGCGGGCGTCGCGCACGATCAGCACCTGGCTGTAGTCCGGCGCCAGCCAGCCCACCTTGTACTGCGCCTTGAACAGGCCGAAGAAGCGTACTTTCCACTCGGCGTTGCCGGTGCCCGGCACCACCAGGCCGGTCGACTGCAGCAGTTTCACCGGGCTGTCGAAGCCGTCCGCGCGGTAGCGGTACCAGGTGCAGACGTTGCCGTCGCGGTCGAGGCGGTAGGTCTCCACCGGGTTGTGGTTGCCGCGTTCCAGGCGGGTGGGGATGATGCCGATCACGTACCAGCGGCCCATGAAACGCGGCAGGTCCACCTGGTCCACCGTCTTGATCGGCGTGCCGGCTTCGGCGCACCCGCCCATCAGCAGGGTGGCGAGCAGGAGGGGCAGGGTAGAGGCGACGAGGCTGCGCATGGCGGCGGCACCGGAGAGAAGTTGAGAGACGGTACGCATGGCCGCCGCATCCGGATGCAGAGCGTCGGTTTGCATCCGTTGTAGGGGGCCGCGCGTAAAGGCGGCGTCGACCCACACAAGACGGACGCAGGCCATGGCAGACACATTCCTGGTGTACGGCGCTACCGGCGGCATCGGCGAGGTGCTGTGCCGGCGGCTGGCGGCCGACGGCCGCGCCCTGCATCTGGTCGCTCGCGATGCGGTGCGCCTGCAGGCGCTGGCCGAAGAACTGGGTGCCACGTACACCGCCGTCGACGTACTCCAGCCCGGTGCAGTCCAACAGGCGACGGCGGACGCAGGGCCGTCGCTGTCGGGCTTGGCCTATGCCGTGGGCAGCATCAACCTGAAACCGTTCGCACGGCTGACCATCGAGGACTTCGAGCGCGATTTCCGGCTGAACGCCGCCGGCGCCGCCCTGGCGGTGCAGGCCGCGCTACCGGCGCTCCGGGCGGGCGGTGGGTGTGGATCGGTGGTGCTCTTTTCATCGGTGGCCGCGGGGACCGGCTTCCCGATGCATGCTTCCATCGGCATGGCCAAGGCCGCGGTGGAGGGTCTGGTGCGTGCGCTCGCCGCCGAACTGGCCCCCGCCGTGCGCATCAACGCCATCGCGCCCTCGCTGACCGACACGCCGCTGGCGCAGGGCATCGTCGGCAATCCGCGCATGCGCGAGTCCATCGCCGCGATGCACCCGCTGGGGCGGCTGGGCACGCCCGACGATATCGCCAGCCTGGCGGCGTTCCTGCTGTCTGCCGAGGCGGGGTGGATCACTGGCCAGGTCTTCGGCGTCGATGGCGGCCGCGGCGTGGTGGCCGGCAAATAAGGCCGCTGCCGTGCCACGCATGCGCAAGAAAAGCGAATTGCCGCAGAAGACCTGCGCGGCCTGCGGCCTGCCGTTCCAGTGGCGCCGCAAATGGGAGCGCGATTGGGAGTCGGTCCGCTACTGTTCCCGGCGTTGCCGGGGCCGCGACTGAGGAGACGGACGATGGGCAAACGGGTACTGTTGGTCGGTGCCACCGGGCTGGTGGGGCAGGGCGTGCTGGAGGTGTTCCTGCAGGCGCCCGACATCACGGGTATCAGCGTGCTGGTGCGGCGTCCCTTTGAAGCCCCGCATCCCAAGGTGCGCGTATTGCAGGTGCCCGCGTTCACGGCGGAAGCGCTGGCCACTCTGGACCTGCACGGCCATGACGCCTGCCTGTACTGCGCCGGCCCGTTGCCCGTGGGCATGACCGAAGCCGCGTACCGGGAGGCCACGGTGGCCACGCTGGCACGCGTCGTCGAGGCGTATGGCGCCGCGAACCCCGCGGGCTTCGTGGCCTACGTGTCAGGCGCGGGCGCCGATGCCGGCAGCCGGCTGATGCCGCTGCGCGTCAAAGGCGAGGCGGAAGGCGTGCTTGCCCGTTCGGGGCTGGCGTATTCCAGCCTGCGGCCGGGCGTGGTGCGCCCGGTGCTGGGCGAGGCCTCGCCGCATCGGATGCGGCGCGCCCTGTACGCGTTGGGCGACCCCGCCCTGGCCGTCGCCGCACGCCTGCTGCCGGGCGTGCTGACCACCACGCGGGCCATCGGCGGCTGCATGTTGCACCTGGTGCGCATGGAGGGCGCGCGGCCGACCGCCATCGACAACGCGGCCATCGCGCGGAACTGCGACTGAGATCGCAGCTGCGGGGCGGCCGCGGCATCCATCGTCCTTCCGTCGGGTATTCTCGGGAGCACTCGCGTCGCAGGGGGAGCACCGCATGGAGCCGAAGGAAACGCGCGAAGGTTGCGGCCTCTGCCGCGATGCGGCGCCGCTGGACTTCGATTTCAGCTATGCGTTCCAGCCCATCGTCGATGTCGTGGCCCGGCAGGTCTTCGCCCACGAGGCGCTGGTGCGCGGCCCGGGCGGCGAACCTGCGCCCACGGTGCTGTCGCGCGTCACCGACGCCAACCGCTACCAGTTCGACCAGGTCTGCCGCGGCAAGGCCATCGAGATCGCCTCGCGCCTGGGCATGCAGTCCAACCTGTCGATCAACTTCCTCCCGAATGCCATCTACCGGCCCGAGCTGTGCATCCGGTCGACGCTGGTGGCGGCGTGCACGCACGGCTTCCCGATCGAACGGATCATCTTCGAGACGGTGGAGGGCGAGCAGGTCAACGACGGCAAGTGGCTCGCGGAGATCCTGCGCGAGTACAAGCGCATCGGCTTCATGACCGCGATCGACGACTTCGGCGCCGGATTCGCCGGGCTGAACCTGCTGGCCGACTTCCAGCCCGACATCGTCAAGCTGGACATGGCGCTGGTGCGCGGGATCGACCAGAGCAAGTCGCGCCGGGCCATCGTCGCCGGCGTCACGGGGATGTGCCGCGAGCTGGGGATCCGGGTGATCGCGGAAGGCATCGAAACCGGCGAGGAGATGCGCTGCCTGCGCGATCTCGGCATCCACCTGATGCAGGGCTACTGGTTCGGCCGCCCGCTGTTGGAGCAGGCCTGCGCGCCGGAGGCGATCGCCTGGCCCGCATGAGCCTGCCGGCGGCCATCATTCCTTTGCCAGCGTGCCCCAGGCCGCCAGCGCGGCATCGCGGGAGGCGCCCAGGTCCACCATCGGGTCCGGATAGCCGCGGGCCGTCAACAGAGCGGTGTGCTTGCCCGCGTCGAGCAGCACCTTGGCCGGCAACGGGGCCAGTTCCGGCAACCAGCGTTTGATGTAGGCGGCGTCGGGGTCGAATTTGGCGGCCTGAAGGTGCGGATTGAACACGCGGAAGTAGGGCGCGGCGTCGGCCCCGCAGCCGGCCACCCACTGCCAGCCCAGCGTGTTGCTGGCGAGGTCGGCATCCACCAGCGTGTCCCAGAACCAGCGGGCGCCATGCAGCCAGTGCTGGCGCAGGTTCTTGGTCAGGAAGCTGGCCACCACCATGCGCACGCGGTTGTGCATCCAGCCGGTGTGCCAGAGTTCGCGCATGCCGGCGTCCACCAGCGGGATGCCGGTGCGGCCCTGCTGCCAGCGCGCCAGCAGCGCGTCGTCGGCGGGCGCCCACGGGAAGCCGTCGAAGCGGGGATTGAAGTTCGCCTCGGGCGTTTGCGGGAAATGGAAGAGCAGGTGGTGCGCGAACTCGCGCCAGCCCAGCTCGCGCAGATAGGGTTCCAGATCCGGCCGCTGTCGGGCGTCGGCGCCGCTGGCGCGGTCCTGCAGGACGCGCTGGATCTGCCGTGGCGTGATCTCGCCGAAATGCAGGTGTGGCGACAGCCGCGAGGTGCCGTGGCGGGCAGGCAGGTCGCGGCCTTTCGCATAATCCGAGACGGCATCGTCCGCAAAGATATCCAGCAATTCCCGGGCGCCGGCTTCGCCCGGCGTCCATGCCTCGGCCAGTCCCGTGTCCCAGCGGATCGTGGGCAACAGCCCCAGCGCGGCCGTGGGCAGGTTGCCCGGGACCTGCAGCCATTCGCGTGCGTGGGCCACCGGTAGCGGCGCCGCGTCCGGCAGTTGCGACCGCTGCTTGCGCCAGAACGGAGTGAACACCCGGTACGGCTGGCCGGCGTCCGTCGCCAGCGTCCACGGCTCATGCCAGAGGTTGCCCGCGTGGCTGTGCACCGCGATGCCGTCTTGGCGCAGTGCGGCTTTGAGCGCGGTGTCGCTGGCGATCCCGGCGGGTTCGTAGCGGCGGTTCCAGTGGATCGCGGTGGCACCGGTGGCGCCTACCAGGTCGCGCAATTGGTCCAGGGTGCTGCCGATGCGCACATGGAGGTCCGCGCCTTGCGCCACCAGCTGCGCGCGCAGGGCTTCCAGCGCGTGGTGCAACCACCAGCGGCTGGCGCCGCCCGGTGCCCACGGCGCGTCCTCGTCAGGCGCATGGATGTAGACCGGCAGCACCCGGTCGTGGGCGGCGCAGGCGGCCGTGAGGGCGGGATTGTCCGCTAGGCGCAGGTCGCGCCGGAACAGCACCAGGGCGGTGGACATCAAGAGAGCCGCCTTCGAGTCGTTATTGGAATGACGCGCTGTATACGCGAATCCGGAAGGATTCGATGCAGCTTGGTTTCGTTTTTACATAATATACATTATGCGAAATTACGGCAGGAGCGCCGCTAGGAGTTTCCTGACGATTGCAGGCGACATTCTCCTATGGCTGCGGTGGAAGTTCTCCCGTAGAAAGGCCGGCCCGGATTGCATCGAGGCTTTCGCATGTTAAGCGACAAGGAGCGCCGGCCGTGTCATGTGGCTGGCAAGAACCCGCCACCGTGTGCGCTGGCGCACTACCGCCGAGTGATCGACAACCACGCGGCACTGCATGGGCCGTGGTCGGGCTGGCGGCTGGCGGGGCGTGACCTGGTATCGCCGGACGGGGAGCGAATCAACCCTACCCGACTGCGCGGGCTACTGTTCCGCGTGGACGCCGAGGCACGCGTTGCGCGTGCGAGGGCAAAGGCGAAGCCGGACGCGGTGCCGTCGAACGTGATCCCGGCACGGGAGCGCTTCGGCGGATACGCCTAAAAGCGGTTGGCAGGAGGACGCCGGAGGCGTGCCCTACGGGCGCGCTACGCGAAGAGCGTGAAGCGTCTGCGTGCCCGTGCGGGCACAGGGGCTACTTGATTCCGTCGAACTTGTACGCAGGCCAGTCGCGGTCGCGCATGGAGCCGTAGCGGGCCTGTTGCTCTTCGGTTGCATGCTCGAAAGATGCAACTGGGGGTGGTAGATCGAACGATGGAGAGGTAGTGCCTTGCTGTGTTGGGGCCTGCTGATGGACAGGCTGGCGGTAGGGGTTGTAAGCGCCGCCGGAGATTGCAATACGTCGGGCCATGGCCGGATCGATCGCAACGCGTGTGCCCTGCTCCGTGATGCAGCGAGCGGAAGCAGGGGAATGGTTGCCGTTGGCGTCGGTGCCCTCTTCGGATGACATGCACCACATCTCAGGCTGTGAGACGGCTTTGCGGCCGTCGAATATGGGTGCCGACCATGCAAGGGCCTGATGGCGTGGCAATGCTTGCGCCAGGTATTGCTCTTGGGTGAGCGACGCATTGAGTTCGGGCTTGGTAGCGCCTTGACTCGGCGCCTGCGGCGACGAGCCTACGGCGCTGCCGGCGCCCGAATTCTGGAGGGTCTTTTTCTTGAGATAGTCGGGGCCGAAGGTGAACAACAACAGCATCATGACTGCTGCTATGGCGACGAATTTCCAGCGGCGAGGAATGCCGGGCTTGTGGGTGTCCTGTTCGGTGGACTGGTAGAGGCCGAAGACGTGCTTGGGATAGACGAACATCGAAACGTCGCCGCGGTCACGCTCCGAGAGGGAATCGGGATCATCACAGCAGCCGTTCCACGTCCAAGTCTGTGCGGCGGCTTTGGTGCGACGAAGGTGGTGGGTGTGTTCGCCAACGAGTCCACGCAGGTGCTTGAGCAGGTAGGTGGGTTGCTGGGTTGTAAGCAGGAAATCGATGCCAAGGTGGCGATGGGTTTCCATCGCCTGGACTTCGGGAGGCACATCGAGCGAGCGGGACGCGCGCCAGTAGCGCTGGGCCTCGTCAACGATCAAGACAGCGTTTGAAGGTAGCTCTTCCCACTTGCGAGGGTCCTCGAAAGGAATCGCGCCGGGGATGTTCATGCCGTTGATGTTGGAGACGTAGACCGGCCTACCCTGCTGCTGGAGCTTGAGGGCTTCGGCTACGGCGTGTGCGGTCTTACCGGCACCCGGTAGGCCGGTGAATAGGCGGATCATGCGTTGCGCCTCGTCATGACTGCGCGCTTGATTCCGCCGGCGGCGTAGGCACTCAGGATGATGGACACATACTTATCGAAGTTGAGGACGCCGACCCATTGGGCAACGCTGCCGGGAAGACCTCCGAACGAACTGGCTACCATGCTCAACACGGGGTCAAGGACTGCTTCGGTTGTGACGAAGGAGATGCCGAGAGCAGCGAGCGCGGTTGCGATCCACTGCCCTGCCCTGGTGGCGAGAATGCGAGAAAGACCAGCCCATAGGGCGGCGATGATGGGACCGATGAAACCCACGTCATGATCTCCCGATGATGTAGGCGGCTTGGGCGTAGGCGGCGACGAGGACAAGAGCGCCGATGATGCCGGCGAACATGCAGAGGTAGCCGTTGGGATCGAGCGATTGCCCCATGTAAGTTGGAGGCGCGGGACAGCTTCCGCCGAGGCCGTAGCCGGCACTGTTCAGCTCTGTCTGCTCGGGTGGTGTGTCCCAAATGGATTGGGCCTCTTGGAGTTCACCCTCGCTTGTGTCGAGGGTGGCGGGTTCGTCAGTGAGTGAGGTGACGAAATCGGAAAGCTTCTTGAGGTATTCCTTGGAGACACAGATGGCTTGGTTAACGCCACCTTGCGTGCATTCGCCCATGCCGGGTGTAGAACCCGTGCCGGAGCCAGTGCCGGTGCCAGAGCCTTGCGTGGTGCGAAGGTTGCCGTTGCCGTCTTTGGCGTTCTCGATGGCGCAGCGAGTCGCCCAGGACTGATAGGCAATCTGGGCAAGAATGGCGTCACCGGAAGATGAAGGAGCTACGTTGCAGTTGCCACCGCCGACCGACTGGTTGTTGTTGCCGGAGCCATCGCCGCTGTTGTTGGTTTCACCGCTGGGGGGATTGTCGCCGGTGGGGGTGGACTGGCCGGGGTTGTTGGGGTCGCCGTCATTACCGTCTGAAACGCCGTCTTTGTCAGCGTCGGCGGGTGGATCACCTGCGAGGGTGGCGTCGCCTGCGGCGCATTGGCTGCCTGCTGCGGTGAAGCCATCGACACGCGTCCAGCATTGGCCATCGACGCATGAAACGTCGCGTGATCCGGCTGGCTGGTTGTACTGGCAGCCGTCGACGCAGACAGCGGTGGGGAGCGTTGTGTCGGTCTGCCAATCGCCGAGAACCCAGCCGCCAGAAAGAGGCGGGTCCGTGGTAGCGCATTGCTTCGGCTTCCACCAGAAAGCGACAGTTCCACAAAGAACACCGGCACCGTTAGGGGCTACGTCTTTGTAGCGGACCGTGATGTATTCGGAGGAAGTGCCTTCGTTGACCGTCTGATAATCAACGAATGAAGCGGTCCATTGTGAAAAGCCTGATGCGTCTGTATGGCCGTAGAGGACGCATTGGGTGGTGGCTGTGGATTGGAGTTGAGCGTAGTCGAGTGCCTGCTGCTTAGTGGTGCAGGTGGTGGTCTGTTGGTTGGTGCATTGGAGCGTGCCAGGTGTGCGGGCAGCGGCAGGAAATGCAAGAGAGGAGAAAAGGAGAAAAACGAGAACTATTGCAATGAATGCTCGCATCACTCAAACACCTTGACGGCAAGACGGATGGTGACGAGGTTGATGATGAGAACGACCCAGCCGAGCATGTGACCTCCTGAAAAAGACCGGCCGGTTCCGGTCTTTGAGTGTTGCGGTTGGATCAGGCCCGACGGGCCAGCTTGGTGTAGCGGATCGCGAGGATCGCGACGGTACCGGCGACGACGACGGCCAGCGCCAGGTCCTTCTGCGTGGCGATGATGGTCTCGGCCTCGCTGGCGGTCTGGGCGAGCGCGGCGCCGGAGGCGAGCATCGCGGTACCGAAGGCGGCGGCACGCTTGCCGAACTTGCTGGCGGTGGACTTGACGGCGTTGGTGAAGTTGGAACGGTTCATGGTGTGCCCTCCTTTGGGCGGTATTACCGGCGACATGCCGGATCAGATGGCCTTCTTGACGAGCAGAGCGGCAGCGACGGCAACCCATGCCCACATCGCTGCTTGGCTCAACAACTGCGCGTCCTCAAGGCTCAATTCAGGGATGACCGAGGGTTGCTCGATCCATGCGGTGGTGTTGCATGCACCGCCCGGAGCCGGTGGCACTTCGTCCAGGCAGACGAGAACGAGCGGTGCCATGGCTCAGGCCTTGGAGGGGGCCGAAGAGAGGGGACGCAAGGTCATGCGCCGGGAGAGGTCGATGCTGGCGTAGGCGCCGGGGACGAGATCGGCCACCACGTCCCATTCGAACTTCTCGCCGGGCTTCTTGGCATCGGAGTGGCTGTCGATATCCATATCGACGTTGACGCGGAACTGTTCGCACTCGACCTGCACGGGCTGGTAGCAGACGGTGCGCTTGCCGGCCTTGGTGTTGATTTCGCGCTCTTTGCTGGTGTCGAGAATCTTGACGGTCGGATTGGCGTTCATGGTGTTCTCTCTGTTGGTTGGTGGCTTCGTCGTTTTCTAGGCGGACTGGTAGGGTCAAGCTAAGGAAACGCCTTGCGGGCATGTCCTTGCGGCTATCCCCCACGCCCGAAAATGTTCAGTCCGCAGGTGCCGGATTGATGGAGACGTACCCCG
>DASWXO010000084.1:0-18400 GCA_036405455.1 Thermomonas sp.
TCCCTGGTGACAAAAGCGCTGTGGTACCACCCGATCCCATCCCGAACTCGGAAGTGAAACACAGCTGCGCCGATGGTAGTGTGCAGCCGCATGCAAGAGTAGGTCATCGCCAGGGTCTTTATCCAAAACCCCTCCCAGTCCCCTGGGAGGGGTTTTTCTTTGCGCGGTCGGTAATCCGGCATGGTGTTCGACGGATCGGTGATGCAGGATCCAGTCGAATATCGGAGTGCTTTTGAATCCGGGGCGGCGCCGGGATCAGCCGCCCACTCGTGTCGCCGCCGAGAGCATCAGCGCGACGACGCAGGCAAAGCCGCCCAGCCAAGCGAGACTCCGCAGTATCTGCAGGGCGGCGATGTAGAAAATGCCGTGCAGGATCCGGCAGGCGATGAAACCCATCGAGAGCCAGGCGACGTGCTGTGCGTCCACTTGGGCGAACTGGGCCATCAGCACCGCCGCTGCGAATGCCGGGAACGCCTCGAATGCATTGAGATGCGCGTGGTAGGCATTGCGTACCCGGTAACTGTCCTGCTTGGCGATCCAGCCGCGCGGATCCTTGTTGTTGTAACCGGGCGCGCCGGTCTTGGCGACCACGGTCCAAAGGTACGGCAGGCAGGCGGCGATCAGGATGCAGCTGTAGGCGATCAACATGGCAACTCCCGGCAAGTGGCTTGCCGGGAGTCTAGCCCTTCGCATCGGCCTGAGAGGAGGAGGCGGGGCTGCGGTCAGCGAGGGTTCCGAGGCGCGGCCTGGGGCCGCATTGCGTCGCGCGCCGCCTTGAACGGATTCCCGGTCCGCCAATCCGGCCACTGCCCTTCATCCGCGAGCTGGCGGCCAACGTCGGTGACTGCCTGCAGATCCTCCACGATGCCGTCCATCTTCCACTGCTGTGCGTCGTACTGGTCCGTGGGCTTGTGGTACCGGTGTTCGTTGTAGTCGCGGCCTGCCGCATCGCCGGCCGCGCGGCCGCCGTCGACCAGGTCGCTGCCGCTGCCGATGTACAGCGCCGGTACGCCGGCCTTCGCGAAGTTGAAATGGTCGGAGCGGTAGTAGTACCCGGCCGCCGGATGGGATTCCTCCACGAGCCGACGCTTCTGCCGGTCGGTGGCCGTCTTCAGCAGGTCCTCCAACTGGGAGCTGCCCTTGCCGACAACGGTGAGGTCGCGTGCGCGGCCGATCGGCTGCAGCGCGTCGAGATTGATCACCGCCACCGTCTGCGCCAGCGGCACCACGGGATGGGCGACGTAGTACTTCGAGCCCAGCAGCCCGGATTCCTCCAGCGTGACGGCGAGGAAGAGGATGGAGCGCTTCGGGGGAGTCGGCGCATTCCGGAAGGCTTCGGCGATCTCGAGGATGCCCGCCACGCCGGTCGCGTTGTCCACGGCGCCGTTGTAGATCGCATCGCCGCTTTCGCCCTCGTGGGTGCCAAGGTGATCCCAATGCGCCATGTAGATGACGGCCTCGTCGGGACGTTCGCTGCCGGGCAACAGGCCGAGCACGTTCCGCGAGCGCTTCACCGCGGTCCGGCTGGACAGAACGAGCGAGGCGGTGCCTGCCAGCGGCACCGCCTTGAATCCCGGACGGCCGGCCGCGGCGCGCAGCTTGGTCAGGTCCTGCCCGGCGGCTTCGAACAGCGCGTTGGCGGCCTCGCCGGTGATCCAGCCCTGCACGGGCAGGCGCGGGGCGGGATCATCCTCGGCGCGCAAGTCGTACTGCGGGCCGGACCAGGAGTTGCGCACCACGTCCCAGCCGTAGGAGGCGCCCGCCGTGTCGTGGATGATCAGCGCGGCGGCGGCGCCCTGACGCGCGGCCTCTTCGAACTTGTAGGTCCAACGCCCGTAGTAGGTCATCCGGTCGCCGTCGAACAGGCGGGCATCACCGGCATGGAAGCCGGGGTCGTTGACCAGCATCACCACGGTCTTGCCCTTCACGTCGACGCCGGCGTAGTCGTTCCAACCGCGTTCCGGAGCATCCACGCCGTAGCCGACGAACACTAGTGGGCTGTCGCGCAACTCCACGCGGTTCCGTCCCGTACGGGTGCCGACCACCATGTCGTCGCCGAAGGCCAGCCGCTGCTCCACGCCATCCATCTTCAGGGTGAGGATGGCCGACGGGTCGGCGGTGGTTTCCATCATCGGCACCGACTGGAACCAGTCGCCCCCGTTCCCGGGCTGCAGGCCGATACGGGCGAACTGGGCCTTGATGTACTCGACGGTGCGGTCCTCGCCCACGGTCCCCGGGCCACGGCCCGCGAAGGCGTCGGACGCCAGCGCCTGCACGTGCGCGGCGATATCGCCGGCGTCGATCGGCCCTCGGAACGCGTGGTCCACCGCCTGGACGCTGGCCACGGCGGTTTGCTGGGGGGCGCCGGCGGCTGCCTGCGATTGCCGATCGCGCGGGCTGCAGCCGCAGGTGGCCAGCACGAAAAGGGACAGGAGCGTGGCACGCAGCATCGCGGGACTCCGTTCGGGTGTCCCGCGATTCTAAGCCGTGTGTGCGGCCGTCAGTCCTGCGGGGGAGTGGCGCCGTCGTAGCGTACCGCGGTCGCGCCGCTGACGCTGCCGATGCGGGCGCTTGCATGCACGTAGAGCTTCACTTCGCGCTCGAACACCATGGCACCCTCCACCACCGCGTTCGGGCCCACCACTACGCGCGGGATCTTGTGCTTGCCGAAATTGAGCCCGAAGTTCCCGTGCGGCTTCTCGATCCGGATGCCGCCGGCGACGCGGGAATCGGCGCCGACGGTGACGTCGCCGTTGACCGTCTCGATGCGGCCGTCGACCGCCGTGCCCACCAGCCCGATCGCGCCGTTGACGGTGCTGACGTCGCCGCTGATCCGCGAGCCGCGGTCGGCGAAGATGCCGCCGTTGACGGTTTCCAGGTTGCCGGTGATGCGCGCTTGGCGGCCGAAGCGGATCGCGCCGTTCACGGTCGACACATCGCGGGTGGCCACGTCGTCGGCGGCGCGGATGCCGCCGTTGACGGTCTCCACGTCCTCGGCGCTGGCGCCGCGGTCGAGCTGGATGCCACCGTTGACGGTGCCCAGGTCGCCGTACGCCTGGCCGGCCTCGGCGGTGATGCTGCCATTGACCTTGTCGATGTCGCGACGGCTGTCCGTGGCCTGCGGGTTGGCGAAGGCGGCGGCGTTGGCCGCCAGCAGGACGGTGCAGAGCAGGAAGCGGTTCATCCGGGCCTCCGGGGCCTGTTGGGGATGCTGCATGGGATGCGCCGGGCGGGCGCAGGGTTTACACGCCGCTACAATCCTCGCTTCCATCGTCGTGCGCAAACAGGTGTCGCCGTGTCCACCAGCCCCACCCGGCCCGTATCCCCCAAGCCCGTCGTCCTCCTGATCCTGGACGGCTGGGGCCATCGCGAGGAGACGGCGGACAACGCGCTGGCACTGGCGGACCTGCCGCACTGGCGCGGCCTGCTGGCGACCTGCCCGCACACCCTGATCCACACCGAGGGCCGCTTCGTCGGGCTGCCGGACGGGCAGATGGGCAATTCCGAGGTCGGCCACATGAACCTGGGCGCCGGCCGCATCGTCTACCAGGACCTGACCCGCGTCGATGCCGCGATCGAGGACGGCAGCTTCTTCGCCAACGCGGAGCTCAATGCCGCCTGCGCCGCGGCCAAGGCCGACGGCGGCACCCTGCACGTGATGGGCCTGTTGTCGCCGGGCGGCGTGCACAGCCACGAACGGCACCTGTTCGCGATGCTGGAACTGGCCCACCGTGCCGGCGTGCCGCGCGTTGCCGTGCACGTCTTTCTCGACGGCCGCGACACCCCGCCGCGCTCGGCGGAACCCAGCCTGCAGGCCCTGCAGGCCCTGTGCGCGCGACTGGGCAATGCCCACGTGGCCAGCGTCGGCGGCCGCTATTTCGCGATGGACCGGGACAAGCGCTGGGACCGCGTGCAGCGTGCGTGGGACGCGATCGTCGAGGCGAAGTCCGAGCAGCACGCCGGCGATGCGCTGGCAGCGCTGCAGGCTGCCTACGCGCGCGGCGAGAACGATGAGTTCGTCGCCCCCACGGTGCTCGACGGCGCCGAGCCGATGCGCGACGGCGACGCGGTGGTGTTCATGAATTTCCGTGCCGACCGGGCGCGCCAGCTCACGGCGGCGTTCGTCGATCCCGCGTTCGACGGTTTCGCCGCGCGGCGCCCGGCGCTGGCGCGTTTCGTCTGCCTGAGCGAGTACGACGCCAAACTGCCGGCACCGGTGGCCTTTGGCCCGGACGACCTGCGCAACACCTTCGGCGACGTGGTGGCGGATGCGGGACTGACCCAGCTGCGCATCGCCGAGACCGAGAAGTACGCGCACGTCACCTTCTTCTTCAGCGGTGGCCGCGAGGCGCTGTTTCCCGGCGAAGCGCGCGTGCTGATCCCCAGCCCGCAGGTGGCCACCTACGACCTGCAGCCGGAGATGAGCTGCCCCGAGTTGACCGACCGGCTGGTGGAGGCCATCGCTGGCGGCCGCTTCGACGCCATCGTCTGCAACATCGCCAATCCCGACATGGTCGGCCACAGCGGCATCCTGGAGGCCGCTATCCTCGCCGCGCAGGCGGTGGACGTGGCGATCGGCCGGATCGTGGCGGCGGTGCGCGCGGCCGGCGGCGCGCTGGTCATCACCGCCGACCACGGCAACCTGGAAATGATGCGCGATCCCGCCACCGGCCAGCCGCACACCGCCCATACCGTCGGCCCGGTGCCGCTGGTCTACGTCGGTGATCGCGCGGCGTCGCTGCGCGCCGGCGGTGCCCTGCGCGACGTCGCGCCCACGCTGCTCGACCTGCTGGGCCTGCCCAAGCCCGCCGACATGAGCGGCGAGACCCTGCTGCAGCCGGCCTGATGCGCTTGCGTATCGCCCTGCTGTGCTTCCTGCTGCCGGTGATCGCCGGCGGCGCCTTCGCGCAGGACACGAAAGACACCGAAAAGCGCCTGCAGCGCGTGCGCGGCGAGCTGCAGTCGGTGGCCGCCGAGCGGCGCCGGCTGGAAGGCCAGCGCGGCGATGTCAGCCGCAAGCTGCGCGAGGCCGACCAGCAGGTGGGCGGCACCCAGCGCGCCCTGCACCAGACTCGGGCGCAGATGCAGCAGGACGAAGCGGAGTTGGCGCGCCTGCAGGCGGAGCGGGCCCGCCAGAGTGGTGACCTCGCCGGCAAGCGTGACGAGCTGGCGCGACTGCTCCGTGCCGCGCAGCAGGGAGGCGAGGCTCCACCGCTGAAGGCGCTGCTGGCGCAGGACCGGGTGGCCGATGCCGAGCGCGCGCTCACCTACCAGGGCTACCTGCAGCGCGCACAGGTGTCGCGCATCCGCCAGTTGGGCGAGGAGATCGCCCGCCTGCAGGCGCTGGAGGACGCCATCACTCAGCGCCGCAGCGCGCTGGATGCGGCCGGTCGCGCGCAGGCGGCCCAACTGGCGGAATTGCAGCGTGCGCGCGAGGCGCGCGCGCGCCTGCTCGGCGAGATCGACCAGCAATACCGCGACCGTGCGGCCCGCGAAAAGGCGCTGGGCCAGGATGCGAAAGCGCTGCAAGGCCTGCTGGCGCAGCTGCGCGCCGCCGCCGCCAAGGCGGCCCGCGAGGCGGCGAAGGCGAGGCAGGAGGCCGAGCGTCAAGCCAGGGCCAGTGGCCGGCCCGCGCCCAAGCGGACGGTCGTCGCCAGCGCGCCTGCGTTGCGGGTGGGCGGGCTGAGTTGGCCGGTCACCGGCAACCTGCTGGCGGCCTACGGCGGGCGGCTGCCCGACGGTCGTCGCAGCGACGGCGTGCTGATCGCCGCGCCCGCCGGCACCGCGGTGAAGGCCGTGGCGGACGGCACCGTCGTGTTCGCGGACTGGATGACGGGTTACGGCAACATCCTGATCGTCGATCACGGCAACGGCTACATGAGCCTGTACGCCCACAACGACGGCCTGCTGCACGGCGCCGGCGACCGGGTCCGGCGCGGCGAGGCGGTGGCCACGGTGGGCAGCTCGGGCGGCCAGGAGTCGCCGGCGCTGTATTTCGAGCTGCGTCACAACGGCGCCCCGGTCAATCCGTCGGGTTGGCTGACCCGGCAGTGACGCCGCTGTCCCGGCGGCGCGGTTCGCAGGCATGATGGGGAACCCGCGCCGGCCGGTGCGGGTCGAACCCGGATTCGTCACGTCCACAGCGGAGCACTGCATGCGGCCCCAGTTCCTGTCCTTCCTCATCGCGATCGCGCTGCTGCCTTGGCCCCTGCATGCGCAGGAGGCCCCTGCCGGGGCGGCGCAGGACGACGAGACCCTCCAGGCCAGCGACGATCCCGATGCGGTCAAGGCCGGTGCGGCCAAGGTGCCGCTGGACGAAATCCGCCGCTACGTGACGGTGTTCAACGCGATCCGCCAGGCCTACGTGGATCCGGTGGACGACCACCAGCTGATGTCGTCCGCGGTGCGTGGGCTGCTGTTCGACCTCGATCCACACAGCGCCTACCTCGAGAAGGCGGATGCCGAGCAGTTCGACGAGCAGACGCGCGGGAGCTACGACGGGGTCGGCGTCGAACTGCAGCAGTTGCCGGATGGCACCCTGCGGGTGGTCGCGCCGCTCGACGACAGCCCCGCCGCCCGCGCGGGCCTGCGCAGCGGCGACCGCATCGTCGCCATCGACGGCAAAGGCCTGAAGGGCGGACAGAACGATGCATCCGCACCGCTGCGCGGCAAAGCCGGCAGCAAGGTGGTGGTGCGGGTGGTGCGCGACGGCGTGCGCGATCCGTTCGACCTGGCCCTGGTGCGGGACACCATCCGCGCCACCAGCGTGCGCGGCCGGATGCTGGAGCCGGGCTTCGGCTATATCCGCATCGCGAGTTTCCAGGCGGCGACCGCCGCCGACTTCGTGAAGCAGCTCGATGCCTTGCAGCAGGGCGCACCCCTGCGCGGCCTGGTGCTGGACCTGCGCAGCAATCCGGGCGGCCTGCTGGTGGGCGCGGTGCAGATCGCCGACGAGCTGCTGGACAAGGGCGGTATCGTCAGCACCCGCGGACGCGAGGGCATGGGCGACAGCCGGTTCGACGCCACGCCGGGTGATCGCCTGCACGGCGCGCCGCTGGTGGTGCTGGTGGACGCGGGGTCGGCCAGCGCGGCGGAGGTCTTGGCCGGCGCACTGCGCGACAACGGGCGCGGGCGCGTGGTTGGCAGCCGCACGTTCGGCAAGGGGTCGGTGCAGACGCTGCTGCCGCTGGACAACGGCGATTCGATCAAGTTGACCACCGCGCGCTACTACACCCCCAGCGGTCATTCGATCCAGGCGCTGGGTATCGAACCCGACGTGGTCCTGCACCCGGAGGGCGTACAGCGCCGGCCGGCGCCGGTCAGCGAGGCCGTGCTGCCGGGCCACCTGGCCGCTGAGGCGGGCGCGGCGATGGAAGGCGACAATGCCGGGGAAGTGCTGCCCGGGACGAAGCCGATCGATGCGGCGCTGGCGGAACTGAAGCGACTGGCCGGTGTGGCGGTTGCGCCGCCGTCCAAGGCCAAGTGATCCGACGGAGGAACCCGCGTCCGTCGAGCGCCGGTCAGTACCCGCGGCTGCGGCGCAGGCGGCGGGCGATCGCCGCGCGGGTGAGCAGGGCGAACAGCACGCCGAAGACGAAGCCGGCGATGTGCGCCGGCCAGGCCACCGCGCCGAAGGCCGGGCCGCCGTAGGCGAAGCCCAGCTGCAACAGTGCCCACATGCCGATCAGCAGGAACGCCGGCACCCGCACGAACTGCAGGAACAGCCCCAGCGGGAGCACCACGCCCAACCGCGCGCCAGGGAACAGGGCGAGGTACGCACCGATCAGCGAGGACACTGCACCGCTGGCGCCGATCACCACCCGGTCCGGGGCGCCGATCGCGAGCACGGCGGCCAGGTTGGAGAACGCGCCGCCCAGCAGGAACAGCAGCACCAACCGCCAGCCGCCCATCGTGCGTTCCGCCGGCAGCCCGAAGATCAGCAGGAACACCAGGTTGCCCAGCAGGTGGATCCAGTCCGCGTGCAGGAACAGGCCGGAAAACAGTCGCAGCACGCTGCCGTCCGCGAACGCCTGCCGCCAGGCCTCGATGCTGTCCAGCCCGCCCGTCAGCACGCCCCAATCCAGCGTCGCGGCGATGCGGCCCGCCGGCGCCTGCACGGCCGCCACCACGTAGCTCAGCCACAGCGCCGCGAAGACCAGCGGCGTGGCCCAGAGGAACTGCCGGTGCTGGCGCGTGCGGATGCCGACGAACATGGGACTGGCCTTGAGGACCGTGCGTGAACGGGGGCTGCAAATGTTATTGGAGGCTTAACCTTTTCGGGTATAGTCACATACGGCGTCGTACGTCGGAGGGGGACTCCAGTGCGCGCATGCAGTGCTTCCCGGGTCGGCGGCCACGCCGCCCGCGGACGACCACCATAACGCTCAGTATCCGGAGAGACATGTAATGAGCAACAACCGCAAGATCCGCGCCTCGGCACTCGCGCTGGCCGTGATGGGCACCCTGTTCGTCGGCCAGGCCGCCGCCTCCGGCTTCCAGCTCCGCGAGCAGAGCGTCAAGAACCTCGGCAAGTCGAGCGCCGGCAGCATGGTCGGGAAGGACGCCGCCGTGGTGTCGCTGAACCCGGCGGCCATGGTCAACCTCGACAAGAACACCATCCAGGCCGACCTGACCGTCATCGACCTGAGCGCCAAGTTCACGGGCGGCGGCGCCATCCTCGGCAACCCCCTCAAGCCCCTCTCCGGCGGCAACGGTGGCGACCCGGGCGATCCGACCCTGGTGCCGAACATGGCCGCGGTGTTCCCGATGCACGGCGCACTGGAAGGCCTGACCCTGGGCGCGAGCCTGGGCGCGCCGTTCGGCCTTGCGACCGAATACGACAACGGTTGGGTCGGCCGCTACCGCGCGCTGAAGTCCGACGTGAAGACCATGGACCTGACTCTGTCCGCCGCGCTGAAGCTTGGTGACGGCGTGTCGATCGGTGCCGGCTTCATCTGGGAGCGCGCGCAGGCCACCCTGACCAAGGCCATCGATTTCGGCACCGCCATCTGTGCGTCCGGCAATCCGGCCAACTGCTTCAACCCCAGCTATCCGTTCCAGCCGCAGTCGCTCGACGGTGCGTTCGAGGTCAAGGGCGCCGACAACAGCATCGGCTTCGTGGTGGGTGCGCAGATCGCGCCGAACGACAAGCTGGCGATCGGCGTGAGCTACCGCTCCGAGATCAAGCACGAGCTGAAGGGTGACCTCGACTTCTCCGGCGTGCCGGCCCTGCTGGGCGCCGATCCGCGCTTCGTCGATGGCCCCGGCGGTGCGCGCCTGGTCACCCCGAGCGTCGCTACCGTGAGCGTGAAGTACGCGCTGGCGGATAACTTCCGCGTGCTGGCGGACTTCCAGAGGACCGGCTGGAGCTCGCTGCAGGATGTGACCATCCGTCGCAGCAACGGTACCGTCGTCGGCAGCGAGCCATTCGAGTGGTCCGACACCAACTTCCTCTCGCTCGGCGCCGAATACGACCTGTCGCCGGCCTTCACCCTGCGTGCCGGCGTGGGCAAGGACAAGACCCCGACCAACGACAAGCATCGCACCCCGCGCCTGCCCGACAACGATCGCACGCTGTACTCGATCGGTGCCAGCTGGAACGTGAGCGAGAACCTGTCGCTGGACGCCGCTTACCAGTACATCGGCATCAAGTCGCCAATGGTCAACCTGCCGGTCGATGCCGCCGCCGGCAACACCTCGACCCTGGTCGGCAAGTACACCGGCCACGCGGATCTCGTGGGCGTGTCGATGCAGTACCGCTTCTGATCCTCGCGATCATGTTCCAAGAAAAAGCCCCGCTTCGGCGGGGCTTTTTCGTTGCGGGACACCGGTATCGCGAAGCGCCGCAAGGTACGCGGCGCCCCAGCCAGAAGGCGGCGCGGTTCAGTCGCCCAAGGTCAGCAGCGAGGCGTTGCCGCCGGCTGCCGTGGTGTTGACGGTGACCGTCTTCTCGGTGGCGAAGCGCGGCAGGTAGTGCGGGCCGCCGGCTTTCGGGCCGGTGCCGGAGAGGCCCTGGCCGCCGAACGGCTGCACGCCGACCACCGCACCGATCTGGTTGCGGTTGACGTAGATGTTGCCGACCTTGGCGCGCGCCACGATGCGGTCGATGGTGGCGTCGATGCGCGAGTGGATGCCCAGCGTCAGGCCGTAACCGGTGGCGTTGATCGCATCGACCACCGCATCCAGCTGGTCGGCCTGCCAGCGCACCACGTGCAACGCCGGGCCGAACTTCTCGCGGTCCAGGGCATTGATCGACGACAGCTCCCACGCGGCGGGTGCGAAGAAGGTGCCGTGCTCCGTGCCGGCGCCCAGCGTCGCCTTGGCGATCGGCTTGGCCTCGGCATCCATGCGCGCGGCATGGGCGACCAGGATGGCCTTGGCGTCTTCGTCGATGACCGGGCCGACGTCGGTGGACGGCAGGCCGGGGTCGCCGACGGTCAGCTCGGCCATCGCGCCGGCCAGCATGCCGATCACCTTGTCGGCGATGTCGTCCTGCACCAGCAGCACGCGCGCCGCCGAGCAGCGCTGGCCGGCGGAGGTGAAGGCCGAGCCCATCGCGTCCTTGACCACCTGCTCCGGCAGCGAGGAGCTGTCGGCGATCATCGCGTTCTGGCCGCCGGTCTCGGCGATCAGGGTGGCGATGGGGCCAGCCTCGCGGCCGGCCAGCGCGCGGTTGATGAGGCGCGCGGTTTCGGTGGAGCCGGTGAAGCAGACGCCGGCCACGCGCGGGTCGCGGGTCAGCGCCGCGCCGACGGTGGCGCCGTCGCCCGGCACGTACTGCAGGACGTCCTGCGGGATGCCGGCCTCGTGCAGCAGCTGCACGGCGGCGAAGCCGATCAGGTTGGTCTGCTCGGCCGGCTTGGCGATCACGGTGTTGCCGGCCGCCAGCGCGGCCGCGATCTGGCCCAGGAAAATCGCCAGCGGGAAGTTCCACGGGCTGATGCAGGCGAACACGCCGCGGCCGGCCAGCTGCAGCTGGTTGGCTTCGCCGGTGGGGCCGGGCAGGGCGATCGGGGCGAAGTGCTCGCGCGCCTGCAGGGCGTAGTAGCGCAGGAAATCCACGGCCTCGCGGACCTCGGCGATGCCGTCGGCCAGGGTCTTGCCGGCTTCCTTCGTGCACATCGCCATGTAGGCGGGCATCCGGGCTTCCAGCAGGTCGGCGGCGTGCTCCAGGATCGCCGCGCGCGAGCCCGCGGGCGTGGCGTCCCAGCCCGGCTGCGCGGCCACGGCATTGGCCAGGGCGCGCTCGACCGTGGCGGCGTCCGCGGGCCGCCAGTGGCCCACCACCTCGCGGCGGTCGGCCGGGTTGGTGACGGCGATCATCTCGCCGGCGGCCTGTGCGCCCGGCACCAGCGGCGCGGCGGTCCAGCGGCCGGCGCCGGCGTTGTTCATGGCGGCGGCCAGGTCCCGCAGCGCGTCGTCGTTGGCGAGGTTGATGCCCATGGAATTGTCTCGAAGCTGGTGCTGGTCGCGGTACAGGCCGACCGGCAGCGGGATGCGGGGATGCGGGATGTGTTCGAGCGAGGACACGACGTCCACCGGGTCGCGGATGAGTTCCTCGACCGGAATGCTTTCGTCGGTGATGCGGTTGACGAAGCTGGAGTTGGCGCCGTTTTCCAGCAGGCGGCGCACCAGGTAGGGCAGCAGGTCCTCGTGGCTGCCCACCGGCGCGTACACGCGGCAGGGCACGTCGAGGCGGTCGGCCGGGATCACCTCGGCGTAGAGATCGTCGCCCATGCCGTGCAGCTTCTGGAACTCGAAGTCGCGGCGGCCGCGCATGGCCCGCGCCATCCGGTGCACGGTGGCGATGGTCTGCGCGTTGTGGGTGGCGAACATCGGGTAGACCGCGTCGCCGGCGTCCAGCAGGCGGCGGGCGTTGGCGAGGTAGCTGACGTCGGTGTTCTGCTTGCGGGTGAACAGCGGGTAGCCGGCCTGGCCCTCCACCTGCGCGCGCTTGACCTCGGCGTCCCAGTAGGCGCCCTTGACCAGCCGCACCGGGATGCGGCGGCCCAGCCGGCCGGCCATGTGCACGATGTGGTCGATCACGAACGGCGCGCGCTTCTGGTAGGCCTGCACGACGATGCCGAAGCCGTTCCAGCCCTGCAGCGAGGTGTCCGCCAGCACTTGGAACACGAGGTCGAGTGAGAGCTCCAGGCGGTCGGTTTCCTCGGCGTCGATGGTCAGGCCGATGTCGTACTGCTTGGCCAGCTGGGCGAGCTCCAGCAGGCGTCCGCCCAGTTCGTCCAGCACGCGGGCGCGCTTGGCGTGCTCGTAGCGCGGGTGCAGCGCGGACAGTTTGACCGAGATGCTGGGCGCGCCGAACACGGCATCGGCGCCCGCGGCGCGGTGCGGGGCGTAGTCGCGGCCGATGGCGTGGATCGCGCCGCGGTAGGCCTCCTGGTAGCGCAGCGCGTCCTTGGTGGTCAGCGCGCCTTCGCCCAGCATGTCGAAGGAGTAGCGGTAGTTCGCACCTTCGCCCTTGCGGCTGCGCGCCAGCGCCTCGTCGATGGTCCGGCCCAGCACGAACTGGTGCCCCATGATCTTCATCGCCTGGCGCACGGCCAGGCGGATCACCGGCTCGCCGGCGCGGCCGACCAGGCGCTGGAAGGCGCCGTGGACGTCGCGCTTGGTGTCATCGGCCAGGTCGACCAGCTTGCCGGTCAGCATCAGGCCCCAGGTGGAGGCGTTGACCAGCACCGACTCCGACTGGCCGAGATGGCGGCGCCAGTTGGCATCGCCCAGCTTGTCGCGGATCAGCGCGTCGGCGGTGCCCTGGTCGGGGATGCGCAGCAGCGCCTCGGCCACGCACATCAGCAGCACGCCCTCCTCGCTGCCGAGGTCGTACTGGCGCATGAAGGCTTCCACCACGCCCTGGTTGCGGGCGCGGGCGCGCACCCGGCGCACCAGGTCGGCGGCCACCGCTTGTGCGGCGTCGCGGTCGGCAGCCGGCAGGCGGGCCTGTTCCAGCAGTTCCCGGACGTGGTTGGCCTCGTCGCGGATCCAGCCGGCGGTGATGGCGGCGCGGGTCGCGGGCGGCGGGGGCGGCAGTTCCGGGGACAGGATGGGGGCGGTGGGGACGGGGGGGGATAGGGTGCTCATGCGCCCGCAGGCTGTGTTCGCAAGGGCCCATAGTGTAGATCGACGGCACGGAACGGGCATGTGCAGGTTGCCGTGGCACCGCTGCGCCAGTAATCTTTGACACAGGTCAAGACGGGGGCGCGACGCCCGTGCGTGCTTGATCCGAATCTATACGGGCTGCGGCGTGCTGGCAGCCTGTCGGGGGCGGACGGTTCCATCCGGGCATGCAACGGCCCGGGGAGAGGCGTGCCGCCGAGATCCGTTTTCGGAACCAAACCAGAACATGTGGGGCTCGGTGTGATGACTTCCCGTCGTTTCAAACAATTGGCGCTGGCGGCCGCATTGGCCCTCACGCTGCCGCTGGTGCAGGCGCAGGATGCCGCGGCCGGCCCCGCCGACCCGCATCGCTGGCAGCTCAACATGGCGCCGGGCGTGACGCCGACCTCGCACGCGGCCTACGACGCCCACATGGTGGTGCTGTGGGTCTGCGTGGTGATCGGCGTGCTGGTGTTCGGCGCGATGGCCATCGCGATTTTCAAGTTCCGCAAGTCCAAGGGCGCGGTGGCGGACACCAGCTTCACCCACAGCACCAAGCTGGAAGCCGTGTGGACCGCCATCCCGGTGCTGATCCTGATCGGCCTGGCCTTCCCGGCCACCAGCGGCCTGATGCGCATGTACGACGTGCGTGATTCGGCGATGACCGTGAAGGTCACCGGCTACCAGTGGATGTGGAAGTACGAGTACCTGGGCGAGGACGTGTCCTTCACCAGCCGCCTCGACCGCCAGCACGACGCGCTGCGCCAGAGCGGCAAGGTGGTGACCGAGGGCGATGCCCCGCACTACCTGCTCAACGTCGACAACATGCTCGTGCTGCCGGTCGGTACCAAGGTCCGCTTCGTGCTGACCGCCGACGACGTCATCCACTCCTGGTGGGTGCCGGCGCTGGGCTGGAAGCAGGACGCCGTGCCCGGCATCGTCAACGAGGCCTGGGCGCAGATCGAGAAGCCCGGCATCTACCGCGGCCAGTGCGCCGAGCTGTGCGGAAAGGACCACGGCTTCATGCCGATCGTGGTGAAGGCCGTGACCAAGGACGAGTTCGACCAGTGGCTGGCCGCCGAGAAGGCCAAGCGCGCCCCGGCCGTCCCGGCCCCGGCCGCGCCCGCCACCCCCGAAGTGGCACCGGCCGCCCCGGCCGACGCAGCGCCGGCGGCCACCGCCGCCGCCCCGCAGACCGCCCAGCCCGCCATCGCGCAGGCCGGTTGATCCTCGCATCGCATTCCAGAAGGTTTACCCTCATGTCCGCCACGCATCCCGACGCCGTCGGCCACCACGACGCCCACGGCCATCACAAGCAGGGCTTCATCGAGCGCTGGTTCTTCTCGACCAACCACAAGGACATCGGCACGCTGTACCTGGTGTTCGCCTTCGTCATGGCGATCGTGGGTGCCGCGCTGTCGGTCGGCATCCGCGCCGAGCTGGCGACTCCCGGCCTGCAGTTCGTCAAGCCCGAGGTCTTCAACCAGCTGACCACCATGCACGCGCTGGTGATGATCTTCGGCGCGATCATGCCGGCGTTCGTCGGCCTGGCGAACTGGATGGTCCCGCTGCAGATCGGCGCGCCGGACATGGCGCTGCCGCGCATGAACAACTGGTCCTTCTGGATCATGCCGTTCGCGTTCACCCTGCTGCTGCTGACCTTCTTCCTGCCGGGCGGCGCCCCGGCCGGCGGCTGGACAATGTACCCGCCGCTGTCGCTGCAGGGCGGTAGCAACCTGGCGTTCGCGATCTTCGCCATCCACATGATGGGCATCAGCTCGATCATGGGCGCGATCAACATCATCGCCACCATCCTCAACATGCGCGCGCCCGGCATCGACCTGCTGAAGATGCCGATCTTCTGCTGGACCTGGCTGATCACCGCGTTCCTGCTGATCGCCGTGATGCCGGTGCTGGCGGGTGCGGTCACCATGCTGCTGACCGACCGCTTCTTCGCCACCAGCTTCTTCAACGCGGCCGGTGGCGGCGACCCGGTGATGTACCAGCACATCTTCTGGTTCTTCGGCCACCCCGAGGTCTACATCATGATCCTGCCCGCCTTCGGCGTGGTCAGCGAGATCATCCCGACCTTCAGCCGCAAGCCGCTGTTCGGCTACCAGGCGATGGTCTACGCCACGGCCGCGATCGCCTTCCTGTCGTTCATCGTGTGGGCGCACCACATGTTCACGGTGGGCATGCCGCTGGGTGGCGAGGTCTACTTCATGTTCGCCACCATGCTGATCTCGATCCCGACCGGCGTGAAGGTGTTCAACTGGGTCACCACCATGTGGCGCGGCTCGCTGACGTTCGAGGCGCCGATGCTGTGGGCGATCGCCTTCGTGGTGCTGTTCACCATCGGCGGCTTCTCCGGCCTGATGCTGGCCATCGTGCCGGCCGACTTCCAGTACCACGACACCTACTTCGTGGTGGCGCACTTCCACTATGTGCTGGTGACCGGCGCGCTGTTCTCCATCATCGCCGCCATCTACTACTGGTGGCCGAAGTGGACCGGCCGCATGTACAACGAGACGCTGGCCAAGATCCATTTCTGGTGGACCATCGTGTTCGTGAACGTGCTGTTCTTCCCGCAGCACTTCCTGGGCCTGGCCGGCATGCCGCGCCGCATCCCGGACTACAACGTGGTCTTCGCCGACTGGAACATGGTCAGCTCGATCGGCGCGTTCGGCATGTTCCTGACCCCGTTCATGATGGCCTTCGTGCTGTGGCATTCGAAGAAGCACGGAGCCAAGGCCGGCGACCGCGCCTGGGAAGGCGCGCGCGGCCTGGAATGGACGGTGCCGTCGCCGGCCCCGCACCACACCTTCGAGAAGCCGCCGGTCATCAAGGACGGCGACCTGGCCCACGGCGACGTCACCCACTGACGCCGCCCGGAGCCGCCCGATGAATCCCGCAACGCCCGCAGGCAACGATCCGTCCGTCGAGGTGCGCCGCAAGCGCGCCCGGCGCACGGCGCTGCTGTTCGCCGGCATCGCGCTGCTGGTCTACGTCGGCTTCATCCTGTCGGAAGTGGTGGGCCGGTGAGCGCGCCGGGCACCCGTTCGCTGGGGGTCTGGAAGCTGGCCGGCGTCGCGCTGGCGGCGTTCGGCTTCGCGTTCTCGATGGTCCCGTTGTACCGCATCGCCTGCGAGAAGGTCTTCGGCGTGCGCCTGGAACAGGGGCCCGCATCGGCGGGTGCCGCCCAGGCGGCCAACCCGGATGCGCGCTGGGTCACGGTGCAGTTCGATGGGGGCGTGAACTCCAAGCTCCCGTGGAAGTTCGCCCCGGAACAGCGCACGATGCGCGTGCAGGTGGGGCGCCAGTACCAGGCGCTGTACTTCGCCCGGAACACCGCCGACCGGTCTATCGTTGGCAACGCGGTGCCCTCTGTGGCGCCGGCGCGGGCGTCGGGCTACTTCAACAAGACCGAATGCTTCTGCTTCACCGCGCAGACGCTGGCGTCCGGCGAATCCCGCGACATGCCCGTGCGCTTCATCGTCGACCCCGCGCTGCCGGCCGACGTGAAGACCATCACGTTGTCCTACACCTTCTTCAAGAACGACGCCCAGACCGCCGCGCTCGCGACGGCGCCGGGCCACGCGGGTGCGGCCCACGCCGCGCCCTGATCCTCCGCCAAGACCCAACCGGAAAATCGCCATGGCCAACGCCCACGCCGCCGACGGCAGCCACGACCAGGACATCTATTTCGTCCCGCACAGCAGCAAGTGGCCGCTGTTCGCCTCGGTCGCCCTGTTCACCACGATGGTCGGCTTCGCCAGCTGGCTGAACGAGGCCTCCTGGGGCCGCACGGTGTTCTTCATCGGCATCGCCGGGCTGCTGGCGATCCTGTTCAAGTGGTTCGGCGACGTGATCCGCGAGTCGCTGGCGGGCTACTACAACAAGCACGTCGACGTCTCGTTCCGGATGGGCATGGTGTGGTTCATCTTCTCCGAGGTGTTCTTCTTCGCCGCCTTCTTCGGCGCGCTGTTCTACGCCCGCCAGTTCGCGCTGCCGTGGCTGAACGGCGAGGGCCACGGCGCGGTGACCCACGGCCTGCTGTGGCCGGGCTTCGCCGGCGGTTGGCCCAGCAACGGCCCCGCCGACATCGGTGGCAGCTACCAGACCGTGCCGGCCTGGGGCCTGCCGCTGCTGAACACCCTGATCCTGCTGGCGTCCGGCGTGACCGTGACGATCGCCCACCATGCCCTGAAGGCCGGCAAGCGCGGCGCGCTGCTGCTGTTCCTCGGCCTGACCGTGCTGCTGGGCTGCGTGTTCCTGTACTTCCAGGCGACCGAGTACATCCACGCCTACACCGAGCTGAACCTGACCCTGGGCTCGGGCATCTACGGCTCGACCTTCTTCATGCTGACCGGCTTCCACGGTGCGCACGTGACCCTGGGCACCATCATGCTGCTGGTCATGTGGCTGCGCTGCGCGAAGGGCCACTTCACCAAGGACAACCACTTCGCCTTCGAGGCGGTGGCCTGGTACTGGCACTTCGTCGACGTGGTCTGGCTGGGCTTGTTCCTGTTCGTCTACGTGCTGTAACCCGGCATCGCAGCAGCAAAAGCAAAGGCCGGCATTGCCGGCCTTTGTTTCTGGGGCGATCCGCTGGCCTCAGCCCGGGGCGCGACCGACGCCGTGCGGCGTGATCCAACCCATGTAGATGGCCAGTATGACGAACAGGATCAGGCCGACGCTGAGGGCGATGCGCCGGGTCAGGGAATTCACCGTGCGCTTGGTGGCGCCCTTGTCGGCGAGCATGTAGTACAGGCCGGCGCCCAGGTTCCACAGGATCAGGATCAAGATACCGACGATGAGCAGGGTTTTGAGCGAGTCGCCCATGGGGGTCTCCAGTCCGCGGAAGGGATGCGTGCGGCAGGCATTATCGCAGCAGGCGGGTGCCCGGCGATGAGCGCGCGCGCGCTCCACCTGGGCGGCTGGTGGGTGCTGGCGCTGCTGGTGGCGTCCGGCTTCGCCGCGGCGGGGCGCTGGCAGCTGTCCCGCATGCACGAGAAGGAGGCCATGCTGGCGGCCGCCGGGCGCGCGCTGGACCGGGCGCATCCCCAGCCCCTGCTGCTGGCCTCGGATCCCCGCCGCGCGCAGGCCTACGACTGGTCGGAAGGCAGCGGCACGGTGCTCGATGCCACGCTCTGGCTGGACGCCCAGCAGCGCGAAGGGCGGGTCGGCGTGCGCATGTACTGCGTGCTGTTGCCCGATGACGGCGTGCAGGCCGTGCTGGTGGACGCCGGCTGGTGGCCGCTGGACGGGCGCCGCGCGCTGCCGGCGG
>DASWXO010000085.1:0-4288 GCA_036405455.1 Thermomonas sp.
GGTGAAGCTGGAGGCCGCGCCGCCGCCGGGGCCGGTGACGCCGTGCAGGTCGATGTTGTGGGGCATCTTGCTGTCCGGCATGTTGCGCAGGTGGAACTCCACCGTGTCGCCCTGGCGCACGCGGATGAAGCTGCCCGGCACCGTGCCGCCGAAGGTCCAGAACGTGTAGGTCACGCCCTCGGAGATCGGCATTTCCTTCTCGACCACGTCGAGGGTCACGACCACCTTGGCCGGTGCGCTGCGGCCGGTCGGCGGCGGCACGTTCGGCGGCGAGGTGAGCACCGCCTGGACAGGCTCGCCCTGCGGCGGGCCGAAGTCGCCCTTGGCGGAGCCGCCGGTGTCGTCCTGGTGGGTCGCGCCGCTGGCGGCCGGGTTCGGCTGCTCGATGCGGCAGGCGGACAGGCCCAGGGTGGCCGCGACGGCCAGGGCCAGGGTGGCATACCGGACTGCGGGTTTCATCGTGAGGTTCCCTTCTGAGAGTGGGTGTGCGTTGTCGGCGGCAAGCATCCGCCGTCGCTCGCGAGTCGCACTTTGATCCAGATCAAACCGCGCCGGCGGTTCGTCCGTGGTCTGGCTTCCGCTTGACCTGGGTCAACGTGCGGGCTGGATGAAGCGCAGAACCTTGCGCCCGTCCTCCACTCCGGGCGCTCCCCCATGCCGAACCGTACACCATCGTGTTCCGTGCTTGTGTTGCTGATCGCCACCGCGGCGGCGCCGGTCCATGCGGCCAATCCGCCGAAGGCCTCGCTGGAATGGGACCTGCGCCTGCGCCACGAGGCCGTGGACGACGCCGGTTTCGCCCGCCGTGCCGATGCCACCACCGCGCGCCTGCGCGCCGGCCTGCGGCTGGCGCCCGCGCCCGGCTGGACGCTGCTGCTGGAGGGCGAGGGCGTGGCCGGCACCGGCCGCTACAACAGCGGCGCCAACGGCAGGACCGCGCTCCCCACCGTGCTCGATCCGACCAGCGCCGAGCTCAACCAGGCGTGGGTGGCCTGGGCGCACGGGCGCGGCGGCGTCACCGTCGGCCGGCAGCGGATCGCGCTGGACAACCAGCGCTGGGTCGGCAACGTCGGCTGGCGGCAGAACGAGCAGACCTTCGATGCCGTCGAGCTGCGCTGGCAGCCCACTACCGCGCTGGCCGTGCGCTACGACTGGCTGGACAGGGTGCACCGCGTCGCCAGCGACCGCGCGCTGGCCCCGCTGGCGCGGGCGCGCGATCTCGACACCCACCTGCTCAACGTCGCCTGGACGCACGGCGCGCAGCAGTGGGTGGGCTATGCCTACCTGCACGACGACCGCGACGTCGCCAGCGCGTCCACCGCGACCTATGGCCTGCGCTGGACCGGCAGCGCCATGCGCGGGGGCCGCGGCTTCGGTTGGACCGCCGAAGCCGCGCGCCAGCAGGACCACGCGCGCAATCCGGTCCGCTTCGACCATGCCTACTGGCTGCTGGAGCCCACCTGGACGCAGCGTGGCCTCACCGCGCGCGCAGGCTGGGAGCACCTGGGGGGCGACGGCACCACCGCCGTGCAGACGCCGCTGGCCACCCTGCACGCCTTCAACGGGTGGGACGACCAGTTCGGTACCACGCCCGCCAAGGGCCTCGACGATCGCTACCTCGGCCTCGGTGGCAAGACCGGTCGCGGTCGCCTTGCCGGCAAGCTGGCATGGGCCGTGGCGTGGCACGACTACCGCGCGGACGTCGGCAGCCTGCGCTACGGGCGCGAGTGGAACGCCTCGCTCGCCGTTCCGCTGCCCGGCGGGCTGGCAGGCCTGGTGAAGGTGGCCGATTACCGCGCCGACGGGTTCGCCCGCGACAACACCAAGGTCTGGCTGCAGGTGGAGTGGCACGGCGCGCGGACGCTGTCGCCGTGAACCGGCTCGACCTGCGCGACCTGCCGGCGCCCGAGCCCCTGCAGCGGGCGCTGGCGGCGGTGGACGCGCTGCAGCCGGGACAGGCGCTGGAAGTGCTGACGCCGCTGCTGCCGCTGCCGTTGCTGGAGGCCCTTGAGGCACGCGGACTGCACTGGCGCAGCCAGCCCTGCGCCGATCGCGGCACGTGGGTGGCGATCCTGTGGCCCGCTGCCTGAGGCGCGATGCATGGCGAAGCTGGCGATGTCGCAGGGGCCGGCGCCGGCGGTGCCGCGGCGCTTCCTGCGTTCGGCTCCGGTCTGGGGCCTCGTCGCCGGCGGCCTGCTGGCGATCGATGGCGATGCGGCGCTCGTGTCGCGCTGGAGCGGAAGCACGCTGGCGCTGGTGCATGCGCTGACGCTGGGCGTCCTCGGCAACGTGATGATCGGCAGCCTGCTGCAGTTCCTCCCGGTGGCCGCCGGCGTGCCGGTGCGCGGCGGGCAACGCGCGGCGCTGGCGGTGCACGGGTTGTTGAACATCGGCGCGCTGTTGCTGGTCGCGGCGTTCCGTTGGCCGATGCGGCTGTCGGCGCAGTGGGGCGGCTTGCTGGCGGCGACGGCGTTCGTGGTGCTGGCGGCGCTGGTACTGCCGGGCCTGCGTGCCGCGGCTGGCCAGCGGTTCCTGCGCTGGGGGATCGGGGGCGCGATCGCGGCGGGGGTGGTCGCGACGACGCTGGGCCTGTTACTGGCGTTGGCGCTGTCGGGACGCGCGGCGCTGCCGCTGGCACCGCTGACCGACGCCCATGCCAGCTGGGGCCTGCTGGGCTGGGTGCTGGGCCTGTTGGCCGCCGTGGCGCGGGTCGTGATGCCGATGTTCCAGGGCACGGCAGTGCTGCCTGCACGTGCGCAGGTGGCGTGGCTGGCAGGGGGACTCGTCCTGCTGCTGGCGGCGTTGGGCCTGGCCCTGCGCGGCATCGCGCTGCCGGGGCTGCGCGTCGGTGCGGGGCTGCTGGTGCTGGCGTTCGCGCTGGCGGGACTGTGGCTGCAAGGACGCGCCGTGGCGCTGCGCAGGACGCCGCTGACGGCGTTCTGGACGGCGGGATTCGCGGTATTGGCCCTCGCGGCGGGCCTGCTGCTGGCCGGCGGGGAGGTGAACGGGCTGCGCGCCGGGGCGCTGGGGTTGGGCGTCGGCCTGACGCTGCTGGTGACCGGCATGCAGCTGGAGATCGCCGCCTTCCTTGGCTGGATCGACCTGCAGCGGCGCTGCGGGCGTGGCGTGCACCTGCCGGGCGTGCAGTTGCTGCTGCCTGCACGCGACAAATCCGGCGTGCTCGCGCTGCATCTGCTGGCGGCGCTGGCACTGGGCGGCGCGCTGCGGCGCCCGACGCTGGCAGCGGTTGCCGGCTGTGCCGTGGCGCTGGCCCATGCGGCCACCTTGGCCGCGCTGTTCGGGACCGATTGGCGCGCGCGCCGCTTCCGCGCGGGATCGGGAGCAGTGCGATGACGCCGGGAGCGGCGGATCGGGGGCCATCGGCGCGGGCCGGCGCGACCGGGGCATTGCCGCGCACCGCCGGCCCCGTGGTCCTGGCGGGCGTGCGGCGGGCCATCGCTGGCGTGGACGATGGCCTGGTCCTGCTGCTGGCCGTCCGGCTCCGGCTGGCGCGACTGGCCGGTCGGCTCAAGGCCGAGGCCGGCCTGGCGATGCGCGATGCCGGCCGCGAGGCGCGCGTGCGGCGTCGCGCGGAATGCCTCGCCGCGCGCGTCGGCGTCGCGCCGGATGCCGCGGGGCACCTGCTGGCGCTGGCCATCAACGCCGCCTGCCGCGCGCAGGGCCTGCCGTCTGACCTGGATCAAGGTGGGGCGGGCGCCGGTACCGGCATCATCCCGGCCACCATGCAGACGCCTTCCGACCCCGCACCGCATCCGCTGCTGCGCCTCGTGCCGCCGCCGCGCCGCATCGCCCCCCTGCTGCGCGTGTTGCCGCTATCCACGCAGAAACGCCTGCTCGAACGCGCGATGGCAAAGGTGCTGGCCGCCCCGATGGCCGATGGCACCCTCGACTTCATGGCCGGCCGTCGGCTGGGCATCGACGTCAGCGATCTTGGCCTGCGCTGGGTGGTGGAATTGCAGGGCCAGCAGCTGGTGGTGGTGGACGCGCCCGCCGAGGCCACCGTGCGCGGGACTGCCACCGACCTGTTGCTGCTGGCCGGCCGGCTGGAGGATGCCGACACCCTGTTCTTCCAGCGCCGCCTCGTCCTCACCGGCGACGTCGAACTGGGCCTGACCGCGCGCAATCTGCTGGACCGGTTGCCGTGGGAGCAGGTGCCGCTGGGCCTGCGCATCGCCCTCAACCGCGGCGCTCGCTTCGCCCGCGCCGCACGTGGCGCCCATCGCGCGAAAGCCTGAGCGCCGCCTTGTTTCCACCGCCCGCGCGGTCG
>DASWXO010000086.1:0-15281 GCA_036405455.1 Thermomonas sp.
CGACCCGGCGGCCGCCGTCCTCGGCGATGCGCACTGGCAGCAGGCCGGCGCCGCACTGCTGCACCAGCGCGCCGTCGCGCGGCCGGGCCAGGCCCAGCTGCACCGCGGCCCAGGCCGCGCCCACGCTGGGATGGCCGGCGAAGGGCAGCTCGCTGCCGGGGGTGAAGATGCGGATGCGGTAGTCGGCGCCGGGGTCCGGCGGCAGGAAGAACACGGTTTCCGACAGGTTCAGCCAGGCGGCCAGCGCCTGCATCGCCGCGGTGTCGAGGTCCTGCGCGTCCAGCACCACGCCCAGCGGGTTGCCCTGGCCGGGGCGGGCGGCGAAAACGTCCAGCTGCATATAACGACGTGCCATGTTGCGATGCGTCAAGGTGGCGGAAGAGGCCGCTAGAATGCCGCAGGCCCGCCTCGTGCGGCATCTTTTCCTTCCTTCCGACCAGGACCCATGTCCACTTCTTCCCCCGCGTCCGACGATCGCTGGCTGGTGCTCAAGTTCGGGGGCACCTCGGTCTCGAAACGCACGCGCTGGGACAACATCGGGGCGCTGGCCGCGGCGCGCATGCGCGACGAGGCGGCGCGGGTGCTGGTGGTGGTGTCGGCGCTGTCCGGCGTCACCAACGAGCTGACCGCGATCGCCGACGGCGCGGAGGATGCCGACGCCCGCGTGGCGCGGCTGGAAGCGCGCCACCGCGACTTCGCGGTCGAACTCGGGCTGGACGCGGCCGCCGTGCTGGGCGCCCGGCTGGCCGCCCTGCGCGGCCTGCTGGACGATCCGCGGGCTTCGGCGCGACCGCTGGACTGGCAGGCGGAGGTGCTGGGGCAGGGCGAGCTGCTTTCGTCCACGCTCGGCGCCGCCTACCTGCGCGCGCAGGGCCTGGACATCGGCTGGATGGACGCGCGCGATTGGCTCGATGCGCTGCCACCGCAGCCCAACCAGAGCGCGTGGTCGCAGCGGCTCTCGGTGAACTGCCAGTGGCAGGCCGGTGGCGGCTGGCGCGCGCGGTTCGCGGCCCAGCCCAGCCGGTTGCTGATCACCCAGGGGTTCATCGCCCGCCACCACGATGGCGGCACGGCGATCCTGGGCCGCGGCGGCTCCGACACCTCGGCCGCCTACTTCGGCGCGCTGCTGGGCGCACGCCGGGTGGAGATCTGGACCGACGTGCCCGGCATGTTCAGCGCCAACCCGCGCGACGTGCCCGACGCGCGCCTGCTGACCCGGCTGGATTACTACGAGGCGCAGGAAATCTCCACCACCGGCGCCAAGGTCCTGCACCCGCGCTCGCTGCGGCCGTGCCGCAACGGCGGCGTGCCGATGGCGATCCTCGACACCGAGCGTCCGCACCTGCCGGGCACCCGCATCGACGACGCCGCGGCGCCGGTGCCGGGCGTGAAGGCGATCAGCCGCCGCAACGGCATCGTGCTGGTCTCGATGGAAAGCATCGGCATGTGGCAGCAGGTGGGCTTCCTGGCCGACATCTTCGAGCGCTTCAAGCGCCACGGGCTGTCGGTGGACATGATCGGTTCGGCGGAGACCAACGTCACGGTGTCGCTGGACCCGTCCGAGAACCTGGTCACCACCGACGTGCTGGCGGCGCTGTCGGCGGACCTTGCCGAGATCTGCCGGGTCAAGGTGATCGCGCCCTGCGCCGCCATCACCCTGGTCGGGCGCGGCATGCGCTCGCTGCTGCACAAGCTGCAGGACGTGTGGGCGATGTTCGGGCGCGAGAACGTGCACCTGGTGTCGCAGTCGTCGAACGACCTCAACCTGACCTTCGTGGTGGACGAGGCCGCGGCCGACGGCATGCTGCCCAAGCTGCACGCCGCGCTGATCGACTCGGGTGCCATGCCGGTGCACGAGGCGGAGGTGTTCGGCCCGCGCTGGCGCGAGATCGAGGGCACGTTCCGGCCGCGGCCGACGCCGTGGTGGCGGGCCCCGCAGGCGCGCGAGGCGCTGCTGCAGCTGGCGCAGGGCGCTACCCCGCGCTACGCCTACCACCTGCCGACGGTGCTGGCGCGCGCGCGCCAGCTGCAGGCGATCGCCGCGGTGGATCGCCGGTATTACGCGATCAAGGCCAACCCGCACCCGGCGCTGCTGCGCGCGCTGGTGGACGAGGGCTTCGGGCTGGAATGCGTGTCGCTGGGCGAGGCGGAGCGCGCCTTCGCGGCGGTGCCGGGCCTCGACCCGGCCCGCGTGCTGTTCACTCCCAGCTTCGCGCCGATCGCCGAATATGCGGCGGCGCTGGCACGCGGGGTCACCGTCACCGTGGACAACGTGGAACTGTTGCAGCGCTGGCCGGACGTGTTCCGCGGCCGCGCGCTGTGGCTGCGCATCGACCTCGGCCACGGCGACGGCCACCACGAGAAGGTCAATACCGGCGGTAAGGAGGCCAAGTTCGGCCTGTCGGCACAGCGGGTGGACGAATTCGTGGACGCCGCGCGCGCGCTGGACGTGCGCATCACCGGCCTGCACGCGCACCTGGGCAGCGGCATCGAGACGGTCGGCCACTGGCAGGAAGTGGTGGACGAGCTGGCCGGCTTCGCGCGCCGCATCGGCAGTGTGGACGTGCTGGACATCGGCGGTGGCCTGCCGATCCCCTACAGCGACGACGACGAGCCGTTCGACCTCGAGGCCTGGGCGACGGGGCTGGCGGCGATCCGCCAGGTGCACGCGGCGTTCAAGCTGGCGATCGAGCCCGGCCGTTTCCTGGTGGCCGAAGCCGGCGTGCTGCTGGCGCGCGCGACCCAGGTGGTGGAGAAGGACGGCGTGCTGCGGGTGGGCCTGGACGCCGGCATGAACGCGCTGATCCGGCCGGCGCTGTACGACGCCTGGCACGACATCCACAACCTGTCGCGGCTCGACGACGGCGCCGTCCGCGACTTCGACGTGGTCGGCCCCATCTGCGAGTCCAGCGACGTGTTCGGCCACCGGGTCAAGCTGCCCGCGGCCACCGCGCCGGACGACGTGATGCTGATCGCGGACGCCGGCGCCTACGGCTTCAGCATGGCCAGCGCCTACAATCTGCGCACGCTGCCGGCGGAAGACATCCTCGCCGACGGCCCCTGACACGCCGCGCACGCAACGGATCCCCATGACCGACTGGACCTTCCATCGCGACGCCATCCGCGCCTTCCGCTTCGTGCGTTGCAGCTTCGACGCGCAGACGGGCGTCGCGCAGCTGGCGTACGCCTTCGACGACGGCCCCGAGCTGGTCGAGACCGTGACCGTGCCGGGCGCGCCGTTCGTGCTCGATGCCGCGCGCGCTGCGGCCGTCGAGCGCGCGCTGCGGCTGCTGCACCTCATTGCGGGCGTCAGCTATTACAAGGCGGCGGTGCCCGGCGAAATCCGCGTCGACGGCGAGCCCATCGACGCCGCCACCGCCGCGCTGCTGGAAAGCGTGTACCGCAACGGCCTGGGCGAATTCGCCTACCGCAACGGGCTGGACCTGCGCGACCGGCTGCGCTTCCCCACGGAGGCCGCGCCGGCGCCGGCCGCGCCCGCGCTGGGCCTGCGCCCGCACGCGCTGGTCGCCATCGGCGGCGGCAAGGACTCGCTGGTCAGCATCGAGGCGCTGCGCGCCGAAGGCGTCGCCCAGACAGTGACGTGGATCGGTGGTTCGCAGCTGATCGCCGCCTGCGCCGCGCACACCGGGCTGCCGACGCTCAACATCGGCCGCCAGCTGGCGCCGCAGCTGTTCGAGTTCAACCGCCTGGGTGCGTGGAACGGCCACATCCCGGTGACCGCGGTGAACTCCGCGATCATGGCGTTCGCCGCGGTGCTGCACGGCGTCGACCAGGTGGTGTTCTCCAACGAGCGCTCGGCCAGCTATGGCTCGCAGATTCCCGGCACCGGCGAGGTGAACCACCAGTGGTCGAAGGGCTGGGCGTTCGAGTCGGCGTTCGGCGATTACCTGCAGTCGCACGTGGCTGCGGACCTGCAGTACTACTCCCTGCTGCGTCCGCTGAGCGAACTGGCGGTGGCGCGGCAGTTCGCCAGGACCGACCGCTACGACGCGCATTTCTCCAGCTGCAACCGCAACTTCCACATCCTGGGCGAGCGCCCCACCAGCCGCTGGTGCGGGGTTTGCCCGAAGTGCCATTTCGTGTTCCTCGCGCTGGCGCCGTTCATGCCCAAGCTGCGGCTGGTCGGCATCGTTGGCCGCAACCTGCTGGACGACCCGGCGCAGGTTCCCGGCTTCGATGCGCTGCTGGAGTTCCAGGACCATAAGCCGTTCGAATGCGTGGGCGAGGGCCGCGAGTCGCGCGCCGCGATGGCCGCGCTGGCGCAGCGCCCGGACTGGCGCGAGGACGCGGTGGTGCAGCGCTTCGCGCGCCAGATCGCACCGCAGCTGGACGCGGCCGAGCTGGCCCTCGAGCCGTTGCTGGCGCTGGACGAGGAACACCGCATTCCCGCCGCGCTGTGGGAGCGCCTGCGTGTCCGCTTCGCTGCCTGAGGTCGTGCGGATCGCCGACCTGGCCGGCCGGCGCGTGGCGCTGTGGGGCTGGGGGCACGAGGGCAAGGCTGCGCATGCCGCGCTGCGTGCGCGCCTGCCGGGGCAGCCGTTGACCCTGTTCTGCGGCCCGGACGAGGCCGCCGATGCGGCCGCGCTGGGGGACCCGCTGCTGGCGCTGGACCACGCGGCCACCGGCGAGCGCCTGGCCGCGTTCGAGGTGGTGGTGAAATCGCCGGGCATCAGCCCGTACCGGCCAGAGGCGACCTTCGCGGCGCAGCGCGGCACCCGGTTCCTCGGCGGCACCGCGCTGTGGTTCGCCGAGCGCGCGGATGCGGACGGCGCCATCGCCAACGCGCTCTGCGTCACCGGCACCAAGGGCAAGAGCACCACGACCGCGCTGCTGGCGCACCTGCTGCGGGCGGCCGGACTGCGCACCGCGCTGGCCGGCAACATCGGCCTGCCGCTGCTGGAGCTGCTGGACGCGTCGGCGGAGGCGTGGGCGATCGAGCTGTCCAGCTACCAGACCGGCGACGTGGCGGCCTCCGGCGTGCGGCCGCAGGTGGCCATCGTCACCAACCTGCACCCCGAGCATCTGGACTGGCACGGCAGCGAGGCGCAGTACATCGCCGACAAGCTGTCGCTGGTGACCCGGGCGCGGCCGCGGATCGCCGTGCTCAACGCCGCCGACCCGCTGCTGGCCACGCTGGCGCTGCCCGACAGCGAGATCCGCTGGTACGGCGATGTGCGCGGCTGGCACCTGCGCGGCGACGCGCTGTACCGCGGCGACCAGCACGTGATGGACACGGCGCGGTTGCCGCTGCCCGGCCGCCACAACCGCGGCAACCTGTGCGCCGTGCTCACCGCGCTGGAAGCCTTCGGGCTGGACGCGGTGGCGCTGGCGCCGCAGGCGGCCGGTTTCCAGCCGCTGCCCAACCGCCTGCAGCCGCTGGGCGAGCGCGGCGGCCTGCTGTACGTCAACGACTCGATCAGCACCACGCCGATGGCCACGCTGGCGGCGCTGGAGCTGTACGCCGACCGCCCGGTGGCGGCGCTGGTGGGCGGCCACGACCGCGGGCTGCCGTGGGACACGTTCGCCGACGCCATGCGCACCCGCGCGCCGCGCGCCATCGTGACCATGGGCCAGAACGGGCCGCGCATCCACGCCCTGCTGGCGCCGGTGGCTGCGGAGGCCGGGTTCGCGCTGCTCGCGGCGACGGACCTTCCCGATGCGATGGCCCAGGCGCGCGCGGCCCTGCCGCCGGGCGGCGTGGTGCTGCTGTCGCCCGGCGCGCCGAGCTTCGGACCGTACCGCAACTACGTGGCGCGCGGCCGCCATTTCGCCGAGCTGGCCGGCTTCGACCCGGCCGCCATCACCGGCATCGCGGGCATGGGCATCGCCTGACACCGGGCGCTTGACCGGCTGCTGGTACCGTGACTGCGGCCCTCACGCGGCCTGAATGCGCGCTGCCTAAGCTTGCGGCTTTCCCCACAATCCGGAGCCCTTCCGATGCGTCGCCGCCTGCTCGCCCTTGCCTTGTCGCTCGCCACCCTGCCTGCCGTCGCCGCGATGCAGGCCAAGCCCATCGAGTGGTCGGTGGGGAAGGACCGGTTCAGCGGCTACGTGGTGTACGACGACGCCTCCGCCGCCAAGCGCCCCGGCCTGGTGATGGTGCCCAACTGGATGGGCGTCACCGAGGACGCCGTGGAGCGCGCCAAGGCGGTGGCCGGCACCGATTACGTGGTGCTGGTGGCCGACGTGTACGGCAAGGGCAACCGCCCGAAGGACGCCGGTGAGGCGGGCAAGCTGGCCGGCGGCCTGCGCGGCGACGACCGCGGCCCGCTGCGCGCGCGCATCGAGGGCGCGGTGGCGACCCTGAAGGCCCAAGCCGGCAGCGCGCCGCTCGACGCGAGCCGCATCGGCGCGTTCGGCTTCTGCTTCGGTGGGTCCACCGTGCTGGAGCTGGCGCGCGCCGGGGCCGACCTGGCCGGCATCGTCAGCCTGCACGGCGGCTTGGCGCCGGGCGCCAAGTCCACCACGGCCGCGGCGGTGAAGACGCCGGTGCTGGTGCTCAACGGCGCGGACGACAAGTCGGTGCCGGACAGTGACATCCTGGCGCTCGAGAAGGAGCTGGATGGTGCCGGCGCCGACTGGCAGTTCGTGGATTTCAGCGGGGCGGTGCATTGCTTCGCGGAGCCGTCCGCCGGCACCGACCCCGCCAGCAACTGCCGTTACGACGCGCGCGCGGCCAAGCGCGCCTACCGGATGATGGACGGCTTCTTCCGCGAGCGCTTCGGCCTGTAAGCATCGCAGGGCGGCCCCGGTCGGCCGGGGTCGCCCACGTCGCCGTACGTCAGTGGTCGCGGCTGACCGAGTAGCGGGCCAGCCCGCGCAGCGCGTCGGTGCAGGCATTGGCCGGCAGCGCCGCCAGCGCCGCTTCCGCGGCCGCGGCGTAGTCCGAGGCGCGGGCGCGGCTGTAGGCCAGGCTGTCGGCCCGGGCGATGGCCGCCAGCACCGTCGGCATGCCGTCGAGATCGCCGTCCTCCACGATCCGCCGCAGCTCGGCGCGCGTCGCCGCGTCGCCGCAGGCCATCGCGTGGATCAGCGGCAGGGTCATCTTGCCCTCGGCCAGGTCGTCGCCCAGGTTCTTGCCCATCGTGGCCGCGTCGGACGCGTAGTCCAGCACGTCGTCGGCGATCTGGAAGGCGTAGCCCAGGGCCAGCCCGTAGTCGTGCAGCGCCTGCTGGGTGGCGGCATCCGCGCCCGCCAGCAGCGCGCCCAAGCGGGTGGCGGCGGCGAACAGGATCGCGGTCTTGCGTTCGATCACCCGCAGGTAGGCCGCCTCGTCGGTCTCCGGGTTGCGCACGTGCAGCAGCTGCAGCACCTCGCCCTCGGCGATGGTGTTGGTGGTGTCGGCGAGGATCTTCTGCACGTCCATGCGCTCCAGCTCCACCATCAGCTGGAAGCTGCGCGAATACAGGAAGTCGCCCACCAGCACCGATGCCGCATTGCCCCAGACGGCGTTGGCGGTCTTGCGGCCGCGGCGCAGGTCGGATTCGTCGACCACGTCGTCGTGCAGCAGGGTGGAGGTGTGGATGAACTCCACCACCGCCGCCAACTGGTGCGCGTCGGCGCCGACGCCCTTGCCTTGCTCGTCGCCCAGCGCACCGGCCGCCAGCAGCAGCAGCATCGGCCGCAGCCGCTTGCCGCCGGCGCCGATGATGTACTCGGCGATCTGGTTCACCAGCACCACGTCCGAGGCCAGCCGGCGGCGGATCAGAACGTCCATCGCGGCCATGTCGGGCGCGGCCAGGGCCTGGATCGCCTTGAGGTCGGGCGCGGCGTGCGCGTGGGCGGTATCGGTCATGGGCGGCGTCGGCAGGGGAAGCCCGAAGTATAAGCGGTGGGGTGTTTCCCGACCCGCCGCCGCGGCGTGCGCCGGCTGCCGCCGGCTATACTCGGATGCCATCGTCCACCCCGGGCGACACGAGACAAGAGCGAGACAGCACATGGCACGCGGCGTGAACAAAGTGATCCTGGTCGGCAACCTCGGCAACGATCCCGACGTGAAGTACACCCAAGGTGGGATGGCGATCACCACGCTGAGCCTGGCCACCACCAGCGTGCGCAAGGACCGCGACGGCAACCAGCAGGAAAAGACCGAGTGGCACCGCGTGAAGCTGTTCGGCAAGCTCGGCGAGATCGCCGGCGAGTATTTGAAGAAAGGGCGCCAGGTCTACATCGAGGGGCGCCTGGAGTACGGCTCGTACGAGAAGGACGGGGTCAAGCACTACACCACCGACATCGTGGCCGACGAGATGCAGATGATCGGCGGCGGCGACGGCCAGCGTGGTGGCGGTGAGGGCGGTGGTGGCTACCAGTCGCGCGGTGGCGGTGAAGGCGGCTACTCGCGCGGCGGTGGCGGTGGCTACGGCGGCGACCGGCCGCAGCGCAGCGCCCCGGCCCAGCGTCGCGAGCCCGCGCAGGCCCCTGCCAAGCCGGCGTTCGACGACGTCCCGTTCGACGACGACATCCCGTTCTGAGACCCCCCGCCGCGCAGGGCGCGGCACGGAGCTCCGCATGAGCGGTCGCCAGCGCCAATTGAGCATGCGCTTCCTCGCCGAGCCGTCGGACGTGAATTTCGGCGGCAAGGTCCACGGCGGGCAGGTCATGAAGTGGATCGACCAGGCCGGCTACGCCGCCGCGGTGGGCTGGAGCGGCCATTACAGCGTGACCGTGGCGGTGGGCGGCATCCGCTTCGTGGCGCCGATCCGAATCGGCGACCTGGTCACCGTGCAGGCGGCCCTGATCCACACCGGGACCAGTTCCATGCATTTCGCCGTGGACGTGCGCGCCCGCGACCCGCGGGCCGACGAGGCCGATGCTCGCCTGTGCACCCACTGCGTGATCGTGTTCGTGGCGCTGGATGCCCCGGAAGGGACGCCCGTGCCGGTGCCGCCGTGGGTGCCGCAAGACGACGAGGACCGCCAGCTGGCCGAATACGCCATGCGGGTGATGGCGCTGGGCAAGGACGTGGAGCAGACCGTCGCCCGCTACCGGCAGGCCGCCGTCGCCCACATGCAGTGACGCCGCCCGGAGGCGGCGTCGCAAGCTCTCGATCCCGACGGAAAGTGCTCAGCCGCCGGTGGCGACGCGGCGCGCTTCCAGGTACTTCTGCGCCCAGTAGCCGCTGGTCAGGCTGGACACGGTGACGTCGCGGCCGGTGCGCGGCGCGTGCAGGAACTTGCCCTCGCCGATGTAGATGCCCACGTGGTCGATGTGGCCACGGCGGCCGAAGAACACCAGGTCACCTTCGGCCAGCGCATCGCGGCTGGCGACCTTGGTGCCTTCATCCGCCATCGCGCGGGAGACGCGCGGGAGGTCGATGCCGATGGTGCGGAACACGTAACCCACCAGGCCGCTGCAGTCGAAGCCGCTGTCCGGGGAGTTGCCGCCCCAGCGGTAGGGCGTGCCCAGCAGCGAAAACGCCCGCTGCAGCACGGTCTTCACCAGCGAGGTGTTGCCGGGAGCGTCCTTGGCCTGCTGCAGGGCCGCCAGCTGGGCGGCCAGCGGCGCGGTGTCGGGCGAGGCGATGGCGGCGGGAGCGGCCAGTGCCAGCACGCCGGCCCCTTGGGATACCGGAGCCGGAGATGCATCGGCCTTGCTGGTCGGCGGGTTCATCGCCAATGCCGGCAGGCTGCCCGCCACGAGGGCGAGGGTCAGGATGAGCTGTGGCACGCGGCGGTTGCGCAGTGCGGAATGGCCGTGGGGCAGGATCGCTGTCTTCACGCGGTCATCACGATGCAAAAGCAGGCGGCGACTATGCCCCGGATGGCCGGGGGAAGGGTTCAAAAAACGTTAGGACACCCTGCCTGAATGGGTGGCGTGGCCGGGATTGACCGGGAAATGCCCGGATTCGTGACCGACGTCGCGGTTTCAGAACAGCAGCCGGCGCGCACCGCTGTAGTGGTCCCGCCACCAGCTGCCGTCCAGGCGATCCAAGCGGACGGTGCCGCCGGTGCTGGGCGCGTGCACGAAGCGGCCTTCCCCCACGTAGATGCCGACGTGGCTGACGGATCCACCGTCCCCGAAGAACACCAGGTCCCCGCTGGCCAGCCGGTCCGGCCGGATCCGTGGCCCCTGCAGGCTGGCCAGCTCGCGGGTGGTGCGCGGCAGCGTCAGGTCCAGCATGTCGCGGAAGACGTAACCCACCAGCCCGCTGCAGTCGAAGCCGCCCTCCGGCGTGTTGCCGCCGTAGCGGTAAGGCGTGCCGACCAGGCTGATGGCGCGCATCAGCACCGCATTGGCCTTGGCGGGATCCGCCGGCGCCACCACCGGCCAGGTCCGGTCCGCGGCGGCCGGGGCGCGGGCCGGCCGCACGGCTTCGCCGCCGCCGCAGCCGGCCAGCCCCGCCGCCAGCAGCAGGGCCAGCGATGGCGCGCGCAAGGCGGAGCGCCGATAATGCGCGCCCGGTCGCTGGATGCAGTCGGCTGGTTCCATCACCGCGCCAGTGTTGCCGCATCTCGATGCGGCGGCAAGCGCCATCACCGATAGCAGGCATTCCATGAAGATCGAAAAAGACCGCGTTGTCCGTTTCCACTACGCCGTGGCCGAAGCCGGCCAGGCCCCGCTGGAGAGCTCCAAGGCCGTCGGCGAGCCGCTGGCGATCCTGTTCGGGCGCGGCCAGATCATCCCCGGCCTGGAGAAGGCGATGGACGGGCGCGAAGCCGGCGACAGCTTCAAGGCCGCCGTCACCGCCGCAGACGCCTACGGCGAGCGCCGCGAGGGCCTGACCCAGCGCATCCCCAAGAAGCACTTCGGCGACCAGAAGCTGGCCCCGGGCATGCAGGTCGTGCTGAACACCAACTTCGGCCCGCGCGCCGTGACCATCGAGAAGGTCGGCATGAGCGTGGTCGACGTGGACCTGAACCACCCGATGGCCGGCAAGGACCTGGAGTTCGACATCGAGATCGTCGAGGTCCGCGAGGCCAGCGAAGAGGAAATCGCGCACGGCCACGTGCATGGCGAAGGCGGCCACCACCACTAAGCCCGCTGGCGTCGTCCTCCCTGCCATCGGGGCCGACGACGCGATGCGTTCCAGGAACGGCCCGCCTTGCGCGGGCCGTTCGCATTCGGGGGCATGGTTCCCTGTCGCCGGGCGCGGGCTGTCCCGCCAGCGCGTGCGCCGGGATAATGGGCGACGTTTCCCCGGACCCCGCCATCGTGAGCGCAATCCACGCAGAACATTCCCTCGATTGCCTCGTGGTCGGTGCCGGTGTCTCCGGCCTTGCCACTGCGCTGGCACTGCTCGATGACGGGCGCGAGGTCACCGTGATCGACGCCGGCCGGATCGGCGGGGGCGCCTCGCACGGCAACTGCGGCACGCTCACGCCCAGCCACGCGCCGCCGCTGGCCGGACCGGGCACGCTGGCGCGCGCCGCGCGCTGGATGTTCACGCCCGACGCGCCCCTCTACATCAAGCCGACGCTGGATCCCGACGTGCTGCGCTGGATGCTCGGCTTCGCCCTGCGCTGCAACGCGCGCGACTTCGAGGCGAGCGCGCGCGCCAAGTACGCGCTGCTGGCCGATTCCCGGCAGCGCATCCAGCAGTGGGTGGAGCGCTACGCGCTGGACTGCGAGTTCGCCGAGACCGGCGAGGACTACGTGTTCCGCACCCGCCGCGACATGGACCGCGAGCTGCACGACGTGCCGCTGCTGCGCGACCTCGGCGTCGACGTGGAGGTCGTCGACGGCCCGGCCTACGAGGCGCGCGATCCGGCGTTCAAGCCGGGGCTCGCCGGTGCCCTCTGCTTCCGTGGCGACGCCGCCCTGCGGCCGGACCGCTACGTCGCCGAATTGGCGCGCGTCGTGCGCGAGCGCGGGGGCCGCATCCTGGAGGACTGCCCGTTGCACGCCCTCGACTCGGGGACGCAGGGCGTGGTCGCGACCACAGGGCAGGGCGTGTTGCGCGCCCGGACCGCGGTGCTGGCCACAGGCGCGTGGGCGCCGCGCATCGCCGAGGCCGTGGGACTGCCATGGCTGCGCCGAAGCATCCAGCCGGGCAAGGGGTATTCGATCACCTACAGTCCGCCGGAGCTCACGCCCAAGCGCCCGGTGATCCTGTACGAGCCTTCGGTATGCGTGACCGCCTGGCCCAGCGGCTACCGGCTGGGCAGCACGATGGAGTTCTCCGGGTACGACGACAGCCTCAACCAGCAGCGCCTGGGGGCGCTGGAGCGTGGCGCGGCGCAGTTCCTGCACCAGCCTGTCGGGCCCCAGGTCCAGGAGCAATGGTTCGGCTGGCGGCCGATGAGTCGCGACGATATCCCGTTGATCGGGCGGGCGCCGGGACATGCACACCTGTGGATGGCGGTCGGCCACGGCATGATGGGCGTCAGCATGAGCGCGAGCACCGGCCAGCTGCTGGCCGACATGATCGCCGGCCGCTCGCCCTGCGTGGACCCGGCGCCGTTCGAGCCGGCGCGCTTCGCCTGATCCGCCGATCGCCGCCGGTCGTCACCGGTGGCCCCGAGCAGGCATGATCGACACACGCATCAGGAATGGGGCAACGCGATGACGACACGCAAGGCGCGCAGCGACGTGCGCATGCAGGTGCTGGGGCTGGCGATCCTCGCCGCCGCCGCCTTCGGCGCCTACTGGCTGGTCACGCACCTGTTCCCGACTGAATTTCGTGCAACCGCCGATTGGCTGTCTGGCCGGCTCCATGCGGTCGCCCGTCGGGTCGTTGGCTGGTTTGGCTAGCGCAGAGGCCTAGAAAGACGTTTCCCCGATCCGGTGCTCCAAATCCGAGGCTTGGGGACCGGAGTCTTGATGGCCAAGTCGGCAGGTGCCATGGATTCGATGTTGGCGCCGGGGCGTGAGTTCGCGCGCCGGCGCCTTCCTCGGTGTCACGGGGAGCGGTTCGGGCCGATATGTGCGTCGAGGAATGCCGCCATCCTCCGGTACAACTCGGCTCGGTTCTCCGGCTTGTAGAATCCGTGTCCTTCACCCTGCGCAAGGAACGTTTCTGCCGGCCGGCCCACTGTCTTGAGCGCGGACTCCATGGCCTTGAATTGATTTAGATCCGCCGTCCTGTCGTCGCTGCCGTGCACCAGCATGACGGGAACCTTCAGGTCTGCCACCCGTTGGACTGGAGAGACTCGCGCCAGCAATGCGGGATCTGCGCCCAGTGTCCGATCGAAGAAGCGAGTGGTACTTTTGGCTTGGCCCATGTTTTTGTCGGTTTTTCGCATCAGCGGCAGGTCGTACACCCCTACGTAGCCGATTGCGCACTTGTACATCCCGGGATTGAGGATGGGTTGCATCAAGGCACTGTAGCCGCCGAAGCTGGCGCCGAAAGTGCAGATGCGTTCCGGATCCGCCAGCTGCTGTTCTATGGCCCAGCGCACGCCGTCCGTGATGTCGTCCTGGATCGTCGTGCCCCACCCGAGCCAGCCGGCTTGCGTGAACGCTTCACCTCTGCCACCTGAGCCGCGATAGTTCACCTGAAGTACGGCGTAGCCGCGATTTGCGAGGAATTGCGCCTCGTCACGGAAACTCCACGTGTCGTAAATTCCGAAAGGGCCACCGTGTGCCATGACCACCATCGGCTTAGGGCCGGTGCCATTGGCCGTATAGAAGCCGAAGATCTTTTGACCGCTGCGGTTCGTGAACTCGATGGGGCGCATCTGTGCCATTGCTTCCGGCTTGAGCCATGGCCTGTAATCCACCACTTTTTGCGCCTTCTGGGTGGACCGATCGTAGATGTAATAACTGCCAGAATCCCGATCAGACCACACGGAGAAAAGCACCTTGGTGCCGTCGCGACTGAAGCTGTTGAATGACAACATGTGGCCGGGGAAGGATTTCATCAAGCCGGCATGTAGCTTCGACCACTCGGATTCCGGTGCGATGTACTGCAGCGAGGGTGCGTACGCGTCGTAAACAACCGCAATCGGATCGCCTCCAAAACCACCGTAGACGAAATCAGACACCGCGACGTCGGGGTTGCCCGCCAGCTTGGTGCGTGTACCTTCCTGCAGATCAATACGGTAGGCCTGTGCGGGCTCGAGTGCGTCAGTGATCAGCGCATAGGCTGTGTTGTCATCGGTGGCGAAGTGGACGCCATAAATCAGACGGCCTGCGATGGACTTGGGAAGGAGTGTCCAAGGCTCACCTCGGTTGCGCCGGTAATATTGAACGGGCTCGTCGTTGTCGTCCCAGGTGGTCCGGAAGCGTGCTTCGCCGGTTTCGTCGAACTGGTAAAGAGCGCGGCCCTTGGTTCGCTCGACCTCCTTTCGCGCACCGGTGCGGGTATCGACCTTGAAAATCACGGTATCCGGCTCTTCCCCGCAGTCCCAGCAGAGGAAATTCACCAAGGCCATCCCGGGGTCCCGGGTAATAACCTTTGCCAGTACCGACCAGCCATGGTCGTTGCGCTTTCCGCGCTTGCCCTCGCGCTCGGGGACATACCCGAACAGCACGTCTTGGTTTTTGCCCTTGGCGTCGGTGCTGTAAAGCTCTCCTTGGGTACTTGGACGTGCTTTCAGTGGCTCCAGTTCGGCTCTGGCGACCACCAGTTGGTCGTCGGCTGTCCACGTGATATCGGACACGTGCTGGCGGGGGCCGAATCGCAGAATCTGCGACTTCCCCGTCGAGATATCGAAAACCTCAAGCCGGGTTTCCAGTCCGTCCGGGGTGGGCACCGCCATCGCCACATATTGGCCGGATGGCGAAAGAGAAAGCTCCCAAGCGTCTGGCCGCTTGGCAAAGTCCTCTGCACTAAGTGTCTGGGCGGATGTCGTCCAGGAGAGAAGCAGCGCAGATGCTGCGAGGAAGGTGCGAAGCGTGTGATTTTTTTTCATTTTCCCCATCCGAGTTACGGTCGCTCCCTAGGCGACCACGGTCCGGCTATTGAGCGACAATATGTGCTGAAAATGCAATGCACGCGTGGGAATTTATCCTCATGGCATCGTGAAGACCCGTGAGGCGGGCAATTCTCGGTGTTTCAAACCTCCAGCGTCGCCAGATCGCCCTTCTGCTCCAGCCAGCTCTTGCGGTCGCCGGCGCGCTTTTTCGCCAGCAGCATGTCCATCAGGCCGCGGGTGGCGTCGTCGTCGTCCACGGTCAGCTGGACCAGGCGACGGGTGTCCACGTGCATGGTGGATTCGCGCAGCTGCTGCGGGTTCATCTCGCCCAGGCCCTTGAAGCGGGTGACGTTGACCTGGCCCTTGAGCTTCTCGCGCTGGATCTTCTCCAGCAGCAGGCGCTTTTCCTCTTCGTCCAGCGCGTAGAACACCTGCTTGCCCACGTCCACGCGGAACAGCGGCGGC
>DASWXO010000087.1:0-75729 GCA_036405455.1 Thermomonas sp.
AGCAGCAGGCTCTTGAAGTAGGACACCACCTTGCTCATGCCGCCGCTCCCATCGCATTGCCGCCGATCACGCCGAAATACACCAGCATCGCGGTCACGAAGATCCAGGCGATGGTGATCGGGATGAAGACCTTCCAGCCCAACCGCATGATCTGGTCGTAGCGGTAGCGCGGGAACGCGGCGCGGAACCAGATGAAGCAGGTGGCGAAGAAGAACACCTTGGCCAGCAGCCACCACCAGCCGTCGGCGGACAGCAGCGGGATGCCCCAGCCGGTGAACGGACTCAGCCAGCCGCCGAGGAAGAAGATCGAGGTCAGGAAGCTGACCAGGATCATGTTGGCGTACTCGGCCAGGAAGAACAGGGCGAACTGCGAGCCGGAGTACTCGACCATGTGGCCGGCCACGATCTCGGACTCGCCTTCCACCACGTCGAACGGCGCGCGGTTGGTCTCGGCCACGCCGGAAATGAAATACACCACGAACAAGGGGGCCAGCGGGATGAAGAACCAGCCGAGGAAGCCCTTGCCGCCCTGCGCCATCACGATCTCGGACAGGTTCAGGCTGCCGGCGGCGATCAGCACGCCGACCAGCGAGAAGCCCATCGCGATCTCGTAGCTGATCATCTGCGCGGAGGCGCGCATGGCGCCCAGGAACGCGTACTTCGAGTTGGAGGCCCAGCCGGCGATGATCACGCCGTAGATGCCCAGCGAGGTCATCGCCAGCAGGTACAGCAGGCCGGCGTTGGCGTTGGACAGCACGACCTGCGCGTCGAACGGCACCACCGCCCAGGCCGCGAACGCCGGCACCAGCGCCAGCAGCGGCGCCAGCCGGTACAGCACCGGATGCGCCACGCTGGGCTGCACCACTTCCTTGAACAGCAGCTTGAAGACGTCGGCGAAGGCCTGCAGGACGCCCCAGCCCACGTACATGGGCCCGTGGCGGACATGCATCCAGCCGATCAGCTTGCGCTCCCACACCACGTAGAAGGCCACGGCCACGATCACCGGCACGGCGATGGCCAGGATCTTGACGAGGATCCACGCCAGCATGCCGACGGTGCCGAGGGACAGCAGCGCTTCGCGCAGCGGATCGACGGCGAGTTGCATCAGGGGATTGGTCGCGATGTTCATGCGCGGGCGACCTCCAGCGTGCCGGCGGCGACCAGCGGCGCGGTGGCGCCGTGGCCAGCCTCCACCCACACGCTGCCCTGCGCCACGCGGGCGTCCAGGCGGACGGGCAGCGTGGCGGTGCCGGCGGCGGTGGCGCACTTGGCCATCGCGCCCTCCGCCAGGCCGAGCCGGGTGGCATCGGCCGGGTGCAGAGCCGCGAACGGCCCCACGTTCAGGGGGTGCGCCTGCAGCGCGTCGCAGCGGCGGATCACGCCGTCCACGCGGTAGATCGCCGCGGAGGCCGCTACCTCCAGGCCGGTGCCGGACGCCGCGACCGCGGCGCCCTTGGCCACCGCGACCGCCTTCGGCGCCAGCCCGGCGCGCAGGCCGGCCAGGTCGGTGAAGGTGAAGCCGGGCAGCGCCAGCTCGCCGCCCAGCGCGCGCAGCACGCGCCAGCCGGGACGGGCCTGGCCGGGCAGCTTGGCGGCGGCGACGGCCTGCTGGTCGAGGCCATCGAGGTTGGTCAGGGTGGCGTCGACTTCCGGCAGCGCGCCGATCGGCAGGATCACGTCGGCGACGGCGCGGGTGGACTGGCAGGCGAACTGGCTGAACGCCACCACCTGCGCGCCGCCCAGGGCCTTCAGCGCGGCCTGCTGGTCGGCGAAGTCGAGGCCCGGCTCGATGCCGAACAGGACGTAAGCCTTGCGCGGCGCGCGCAGCATGGCCTGGGCGTCAAGGCCGGACGGCAGCACGCCGTGGCGCGTCAGGCCCAGCGCGTTGGCGCCCTGCGGGATGCGGCACAGCTTGGCGTTCTTGGACGCGGCGAAGTCGGCGGCGGCCTTGCGGACGGCGGCGGCATGCGGGCCGTTCTCGGCCACGCCGCCCACGATCACCGCGACGTTCGCGGCGTCGCCCAGGTCCACCCCGGCCAGCGCCGCGGCGAGCTGCGACGGCGGCACGATGTGCTTGCCGGCAATGGCGAACGTGAAGTCGAAGTCCACCGGATTGACGACGTGGACCTTCGCGCCGCGCTTGGTCGCCTTGCGCACGCGCTGGTGCAGCAGCGGCACTTCGTGGCGCAGGTTGGAACCGACGATGACGATGGCGTCGGCCTGCTCGATCTCCGCGACCGGCATGCCGAACGCCTCGGCATGGGCGCCGTCGGACAGGTCGAGCTGGCCGATGCGGTGGTCGATGTTGCCGCTGCCCAGGCCCTCGGCCAGGCGGGCCAGCTGCGCGCCCTCCTCGTTCGAGGTGGCCGGATGCACCAGCACGCCCAGCGCGTCGCCGGCATTGTCCTTCAGGATCTGCGCGGCCTTCGCCAAGGCCTCGTCCCACGACGCCTCGCGGAAGCCCTCGCCGTCGCGGACCAGCGGCACGGTGGCGCGGTCGGCGGCGGACAGGCCCTCATGCGCATAGCGGTCGCGGTCCGACAGCCAGCACTCGTTCACCGCCTCGTTGTCGCGCGGCACGCTGCGCATCAGCTCGCCGCGGCGGACGTGGTGGAACAGGTTGCTGCCCAGCGCGTCGTGGTAGCCCAGCGACGGCTTGGCGGTGAGTTCCCATGGGCGCGCCTTGAAGCGGAACACCTTGTTGGTCAGCGCGCCCACCGGGCAGACGTCGATGACGTTGCCGGACAGTTCGGTGGTCAGCGGCTTGCCGTCGTAGGTGCCGATCTGCAGGTTCTCGCCGCGGTACATGCCGCCCAGCTCGTAGGTGCCGGCGACTTCGGCGGTGACGCGGACGCAGCGCGTGCAGTGGATGCAGCGCGTCATCTCGGTGGCCACCAGCGGCCCCAGGTCCTCGTCCGCCACGGTGCGCTTGCGCTCCACGAAGCGGTTGACCGAGCGGCCGTAGCCCAGCGACAGGTCCTGCAACTCGCACTCGCCGCCCTGGTCGCAGACCGGGCAATCCAGCGGGTGGTTGATCAGCAGGAACTCCATCACGTTGCGCTGGGCCTTCAGCGCCTTGTCGTTGCGGGTGAAGACCTTCATGCCGTCCATCACCGGCGTGGCGCAGGCGGGCGACGGCTTGGGGGCGGCGCGGCCGCCGACCTCGGTGTCCACCAGGCACATGCGGCAGTTGGCGGCGATCGGCAGCTTCTCGTGGTAGCAGAAGCGCGGGATCGGCACGCCGGCCTTGTCGGCCGCCTGGATGATCATGGAGCCCTTCGGCGCGGCCATCTCGACGCCGTCGATGAAGACGGTGACGTGGTCGGGCGGCAGGTTCGGATTGACGGGCTGTGCGCTCACGCAACCACCTTCTCGGACGTGGCCAGCGTGCCGGCGCGCTCGTCGTCGACGTAGAAGCGCTTGTTCACGATGGCGTATTCGAATTCATGCCAGTAATGGCGCAGGAAGCCCTGCACCGGCCACGCCGCGGCCTCGCCGAAGGCGCAGATGGTGTGGCCTTCGATCTGCCCCGCCGCGGCACGCAGCATGTGCAGGTCGTCCATGGTCGCCTCGAGCCGGGCGATGCGGTCCAGCATGCGGTACATCCAGCCGGTGCCTTCGCGGCACGGGGTGCACTGGCCGCAGCTCTCGGCCTTGTAGAACTGGGCGATGCGGCGGCAGGCGCGCACCATGCAGGTGGTGTCGTCCATGACGACGACGGCGCCGGAACCGAGGCCGGAACCGGCCTTCTGGATCGCGTCGTAGTCCATCGTCAGGCCCATCATCACCTCGCCCGGCAGCACCGGCATCGAGGAGCCGCCCGGGATCACCGCCTTGATCCTGCGGCCTTCGCGCATGCCGCCACAGAGCTCCAGCAGCTCAGCGAACGGCGTGCCGAGGCGGATCTCGTGGTTGCCCGGCTTGGCCACGTGGCCGGAGACCGAGAAGATCTTGCAGCCGCCGTTGTTGGGCTTGCCCAGCCCCATGAACCACTCGGCACCGTTGCGCACGATGGCCGGCACCGAGGCGTAGGTCTCGGTGTTGTTGATCGTGGTCGGCTTGCCGTACAGGCCGAAGTTGGCCGGGAACGGCGGCTTGTAGCGCGGCTGGCCCTTCTTGCCCTCCAGCGACTCCATCAGGGCGGTTTCCTCGCCACAGATATAGGCGCCCGCGCCCAGCGCGTTGTAGATGTCGATGTCGATGCCGCTGCCGAGGATGTCCTTCCCCAGCCAGCCGTGCTTGTAGGCTTCGGCCAGCGCTTCCTCGATGTGCTCGAACGGCTCGTGGTGGAACTCGCCGCGCATGTAGTTGTAGGCCACCTTGGTGTTGGTGGCATAGCAGGCGATGGCCAGGCCCTCGATCACCGCGTGCGGGTTGTAGCGCAGGATGTCGCGGTCCTTGCAGGTGCCGGGCTCGGATTCGTCCGAGTTGCAGAGGATGTATTTCTCGCCGTCGTGCTTCGGCATGAAGCTCCACTTCAGGCCGGTCGGGAAGCCCGCGCCGCCGCGGCCGCGCAGGCCCGACGCCTTGACCATCTCGATCACGTCGGCCGGCGGGATCTTCTCGGTCAGCAGCTTGCGCAGCGCCTGGTAGCCACCGGTCTTCAGGTAGTTCTCGTACGACCACGGCTTGTCGAAGTGCAGCGTCGTGTAGACCGCCTGGTGCTCCTTCGGCGCCGGGCCCACCGGGCCGTAGCCCTCGGAAGTGTGTCCGTGTCCGCCCATTACTTCAGCCCGTCCAGCAGCTCGTCGACCTTCGCGGCGTCGAGCTTCTCGTGGTAATGCCCGTTGATGACGACCACCGGGGCGCCGCAGCACGCGGCCACGCACTCTTCCTCGCGCTTGAGGTAGATGCGGCCGTCGGCGCTCGACTCGCCCAGCTTGCAGCCCAGCTTCTTCTCGGCGTGGGCGACGAGGTCCTCGGCGCCGTTGAGCCAGCAGCTGATGTTGGTGCAGAAGGCCACGTTGTTGCGGCCCACCGGCTTGGTCTCGAACATCGAATAGAACGTCGCGACCTCGTAGGCCCACACCGGCGGCAGGTCCAGGTACTTGGCCACCGCGGCGATCAGCTCGTCGCTCAGCCAGCCGCCGTTCTGCTCCTGCGCGGCGAACAGCCCCTGCAGCACGGCGGAACGCTTGCGGTCCGGCGGGAATTTGCCCAGCCAGTGGTCGATATGCGCCCGCGTCGCGTCCGACAGCACCACCATCGGATCGACGTCCCGGCAGGCCTCGAAATTGCCCGTTGCTTTCATCGGTCGACCTCACCAAACACAATGTCGTAGGTGCCGATCATCGCCACCACGTCGGACAGCATGTGTCCCTTCGTCATCTCGTCCATCGAGGACAGGTGGGCGAAGCCCGGCGCGCGCAGGTGCACGCGGAACGGCTTGTTGGCGCCGTCGCTGACCAGGTAGCAGCCGAACTCGCCCTTCGGGGCCTCCACCGCGGCGTAGGTCTCGCCGGCAGGCACGCAATAGCCTTCGGTGAACAGCTTGAAATGGTGGATCAGCGCTTCCATGCTCTGCTTCATGTCGCCGCGCGACGGCGGCGCCACCTTGTAGTTGTCCAGCATCACCGGGCCCGGGTTGGCCTTCAGCCACTTCACGCACTGGGCGATGATGCGGTTGGACTCGCGCATCTCCGCCATGCGCACCAGGTAGCGGTCGTAGCAGTCGCCGTTGACGCCCACCGGGATGTCGAAATCGACCTCCGCGTACTTGGCGTAGGGCTGCTTCTTGCGCAGGTCCCATTCGATGCCGGAACCGCGCAGCATCGGGCCGCTCATGCCCCAGGCCTTGGCCTGCTCGGGCGTGACCACGCCGATGCCGACGGTGCGCTGCTTCCAGATGCGGTTGTCGGTGAGCAACGTTTCGTACTCGTCCATCCGCTTGGGGAAGTCCTGGGTGAAATGCTCCAGGTAATCCAGCAGCGAGCCTTCGCGCCACTCGTTGAAGCGCTTCAGCTTGGCGCCCTTGCGCCAGGGGGATTCCTTGTACTTCGGCATCCGGTCCGGCAGGTCGCGGTAGACGCCGCCCGGACGGTAGTAGGCCGCGTGCATGCGCGCGCCGCTGACCGCCTCGTAGCAGTCCATCATCTCCTCGCGCTCGCGGAAGGCGTACAGGAAGATTGCCATCGCGCCGAGGTCCAGCCCGTTCGAGCCCACCCACATCAGGTGGTTCAGGATGCGGGTGATCTCGTCGAACATCGTGCGGATCCACTGCGCCCGCTCGGGCGCCTCGATCCCCATCAACGTCTCGATGGCGCGCACGTAGGCGTGCTCGTTGCACATCATCGAAACGTAGTCCAGGCGGTCCATGTAGCCGATCGACTGGTTGAACGGCTTGGACTCGGCCAGCTTCTCGGTGCCGCGGTGCAGCAGGCCCACGTGCGGGTCCGCGCGGCGCACCACCTCGCCGTCCATTTCCAGGATCAGGCGCAGCACGCCGTGCGCGGCCGGGTGCTGCGGGCCGAAGTTCAGCGTGTAGTTGCGGATTTCCTGCATGGCTTCCGCCGGGTTGCTGGCGAATGCCTCGTGGCTGGGACTGGCGTGGGCGCTCATCGACGCGCCTCCCGCTCCAGCAGGCGGTTGCCGCGCTCGGCCTCGGCCGTCGCGAAGCGGGCGTCGTCGCGGATCACGCGGGCCACGCCCACGCGCGGCTCGACGCTGGTGACGGGCTCATACACCACGCGCTTCTTCTCCTCGTCGTAGCGCACTTCCACGTTGCCGACCAGCGGGAAGTCCTTGCGGAACGGATGTCCCACGAAGCCGTAGTCGGTCAGGATGCGGCGCAGGTCCGGGTGGCCCTCGAAGATGATGCCGAACAGGTCGAACGCCTCGCGCTCGAACCAGTTGGCGCCCGGCCACACCGGGGTGACCGACGCCACCACCGGCAGGCCGTCGTCGGGCGCGAAGCAGCGCACGCGCAGGCGCTGGTTGCGGCCCAGCGACAGCAGGTGCAGCACCACGCCGAAGCGGCGGGTGGCGCGCTCGTCGGCCACCGCGGAGACCGGCTCGCGGACCTGGTGGCTGGGCTGCTCGCCCCAGCCGAAGCGGCCCGGGCCCTGCCCTTCCACGCCGCGGCTGAAACCCTCGGAGGACACGCTGTCGGTGTCCCACTCGTCGCTGCCGTAGCCAAGGTAGTCGACGCCGCACAGATCCACGAAGGTGTCGAAGCCGAACGCGTCGCGCAGTTCGATGCAGGCGGCCTGCCAGTCGGCGGCCGGCACCTCCAGAGTGACTTCGCCGCGCGGCTGCGCGACGTGCACGGCGGCCTCGCCGAAGCGGGCGGCCAGCTGGTCGGACAGGGGCGTGCTCATGCGCGCGCGCCCTCCGGGCGGGGCGTCCGCGAGAACGGGTTCTGCTCCATGCGGCGGATCTTCTTCTGCAGCTGCAGGATGCCGTAGACCAGCGCCTCGGCGGTCGGCGGGCAGCCCGGGACATACACGTCCACCGGCACCACGCGGTCGCAGCCGCGGACCACGGAGTAGGAGTAGTGGTAGTAACCGCCGCCGTTGGCGCAGCTGCCCATCGAGATCACCCACTTCGGGTCGGGCATCTGGTCGTAGACCTTGCGCAGCGCCGGGGCCATCTTGTTGACCAGGGTGCCGGCCACGATCATCACGTCGGACTGGCGCGGCGACGGGCGGAACACCACGCCGTAGCGGTCGAGGTCGAGGCGCGCGGCGCCGGCGTGCATCATCTCCACGGCGCAGCAGGCCAGGCCGAAGGTCATCGGCCACATCGAGCCGGTGCGCGCCCAGTTCCACAGGGCATCGAGGCTGGTGGTGACGAACCCGTTCTGGAGCAGCGGGTTGTCGCCGTCCGGCCTCAGGATGTCATCCAGCCGCCCCTCGGGCAGGGGATTGCTGGCGGCTTCCAACACATTCTGGACGATGTTGCTCATTCCCACTCCAGCGCGCCGCGCTTCCACACGTACACGAAGCCGATGACGAGGAGCGCGAGGAACACGCCCATCTCGACCAGGCCGAACACCCCCAGCTCGCGGAACACCACGGCCCAGGGGAAGACGAAGGCGATTTCCAGGTCGAACACGATGAACAGGATCGCGACCAGGTAGTAGCGCACGTCGAACGGCATGCGCGCGTTCTCGAAGGCGCCGAAGCCGCACTCGTAGGGCGACAGCTTCTCGTCCGAGGGGCGCTTGGGCCCCAGCACGTTGCCGACGATGATCAGGGCGATGCCGATCCCGGTGGCGACGATCAAAAACAGCAGGGTGGGCAGGTATTCGGCCAGCACGCTTGCCTCTTCTTCGTTGTTCGTGGGCTTGCCGGCCACGACGGCCGCTCGCTAGTAGCCGCGCATTCTAACCGCCGTGGCGTGACGGGGGCCATACCTCGCACCGCGAAACTGCTTGCGCAGTGCCCATCTCACGGGCCTTGCGCGCGGGTTCGCGAGAATGGTTCGCATCCATGCGCGACAAACTGCACCAAACACCCGGATCAAACCCGCCCACCTCCGGCCGAAGCCTGAGCCGGACCCCACCGGCCACCGGGATTGGAATCCCTGCTCCACGGGCGGCGCGTACACTATGCGCCCTGTTTAATCCGGCGATCCCGCCCCAAGGCACCATGAGCGCCGACAACGCCTCCCTGCTGTTCTCCGACCTCAAGCTTCCCGAAACCCTCCTGACGGCCCTGCGCGAGGTCGGCTACGAGTCGCCGTCGCCCATCCAGGCCGCCACCATCCCGCCGCTGCTGGAAGGCCGCGACGTGCTCGGCCAGGCCCAGACCGGCACCGGCAAGACCGCCGCGTTCGCCCTGCCGGCGCTGGCGCGGCTGGACGCGGCGGCCGGCAAGCCGCAAGTGCTGGTGCTGGCGCCGACCCGCGAACTGGCGATCCAGGTGGCGGAGGCCTTCCAGACCTACGCCAAGCACATCCCCGGCTTCCACATCCTGCCGATCTACGGCGGCCAGGGCTACGGCCCGCAGCTGCACGCGCTCAAGCGCGGCGTGCACGTGGTGGTGGGCACCCCGGGCCGCGTCATCGACCACCTGGAGCGCGGCACGCTGGACCTGTCCGAACTGCGCATGCTGGTGCTGGACGAAGCCGATGAAATGCTGCGCATGGGCTTCATCGACGACGTCGAGGCCGTCCTCAAGAAGACCCCGGACACCCGCCAGGTCGCGTTGTTCTCGGCCACCATGCCGGCCCAGATCAAGCGGATCGCGCAGACCTACCTGAAGGACCCGGTGGAAATCGCCATCAAGGCGCAGACCACCACCGCCGCCAGCATCCGCCAGCGCTTCTGGATGGTCAGCGGCATCAACAAGCTGGACGCGCTGACCCGGATCATGGAGGCCGAGCCGTTCGAGGCCATGATCATCTTCGCCCGCACCAAGATGGGCACCGAGGAGCTGGCCGAGAAGCTGGCGGCGCGCGGCTTCAGTGCGGCGGCGATCAACGGCGACGTGGAGCAGAAAACCCGCGAGCGCACCATCCAGCGCCTGAAGGACGGCCACATCGACGTGCTGGTGGCCACCGACGTGGCCGCCCGCGGCCTGGACGTGGAGCGCATCAGCCACGTGCTGAACTACGACATCCCCTACGACACCGAGAGCTACGTCCACCGCATCGGCCGCACCGGCCGCGCCGGTCGCAGCGGCGAGGCGATCCTGTTCGTGGCGCCGCGCGAACGCGGCATGCTGGGCGCGATCGAACGCGCCACCCGGCAGAAGATCGAGCAGATGAACCTGCCCAGCGTGGATGCCGTGAACGAGCGCCGCATGGCCAAGTTCCTCGACAAGATCGACGGTGCCCTGGCCAGCGACGACCTGTCGGTGTTCCGCGACCTGGTGGAACGCTACGAGCGCGAGAAGAACCTGCCGGCGGTGGAGATCGCCGCCGCGCTGGCCAAGTTGGTGCAGGGCAAGACGCCGCTGCTGCTGCCCAAGCCGGTGGCGCCGGAAAAGACCTTCGTCCCGCGCGACGAGCGCCCGCAGCGGACCGAGCGTCCCGTCCGCGAGCCGCGCGAGCGCACCCCGCGTGAACCGCTGCCGGCCGACGTGGGCATGCAGACCTTCCGCATCGACGTGGGTTACCAGCACGGCGTGCAGCCGGGCAACATCGTCGGCGCCATCGCCAACGAAGCCGACCTGGAAAGCCGTTTCATCGGACGCATCGACATCCGCGACGACTACACGCTGGTGGACCTGCCGGAAGGCATGCCCGAGGACCTGCTGCAGCACATGCAGACGGTGCGCGTGGCCAGCCGCCCGCTGCGGATGCGGCCGGCGACGCCGGAAGACCAGGACGCGCCGAAGCGCAAGCGCGCGTTCGGCCCGCCGCGCGGTGGCCGGCCGGGCCCGGGCGGCCCCGGCGGCCCGCGCAAGCCGGGCGGCTTCAAGCCGCGCGGCCCGCGCTGATCGCGCCATCCAGGCCAGCACATCGCCCTGACGGGCCTCCGGGCCCGGACCGGCAGATCGCCGGCGGACGCCATGTCCGCCACTTCGCGGCGACAATGACGCATCCCGTCCCTGCCCCGACCCTGCGCGGATGACCGCCACCGCTCCTGCTTCCTTCGATGCCATCGTCATCGGCGCCGGCGCCGCCGGGCTGCTGTGCGCGCTGACCGCCGGCCGGCGCGGCCTGCGGGTGCTGGTGGTCGACCATGCCAACAAGGTCGGCAAGAAGATCCTGATGTCCGGCGGCGGGCGCTGCAATTTCACCAACACCGGCACCACGCCTGCGAATTACCTCTCGGCCAACCCGCACTTCTGCAAGTCGGCGCTGGCGCGCTACACGCCGTGGCACTTCATCGAGCTGGTGGAGCGGCACGGCATCGCCTACCACGAGAAGGAGCTGGGCCAGCTGTTCTGCGACGAGTCCTCCAAGCAGATCGTGGCGATGCTGCTGGCCGAATGCGCGGCCGCCGGGGTGGAGATCCGCACCCACTGCGCGATCGAGCGCGTGGAGCACACCGACGCTGGCCGCTTCCGGCTGCACACCGCGCAGGGACGGCTGGAAACGCCGTCGCTGGTGGTGGCCACCGGCGGACTGTCGATCCCCAGCATGGGCGCCAGCGGGTTCGGCTACGAGCTGGCCCGGCAGTTCGGCCACGCCGTGCTGCCCACCCGCGCCGGGCTGGTGCCGCTGACGCTGACCGGCAAGCATGCCGAGCGCCTGCACGACCTGGCGGGCGTGGCGCTGCCGGTGGAGGCCCGCTGCAACGACATGGCGTTCCGCAACTTCCTGCTGGTGACCCACCGCGGCATCAGCGGCCCGGCGATCCTGCAGATCTCCAACTACTGGCAACCGGGCGACGACCTGCGGCTGGACCTGCTGCCAGGGCAGGACGCGGAGGCGCTGCTGCGCGAGTGGCACCACTCGCGACGCGACACCGAACTGAAGACGCTGCTGGCGGAGGTGCTGCCCAAGCGCTTCGCCCAGCGGCTGTGCGAGTACTGGCTCGCCAGCAAACCGCTGCGCCAGTACACCCCGCGCGAGCTCGACGGCATCGCCGCGCTGCTGCGCGACTGGCCGCTGGTGGCCAGCGGCACCGAGGGCTACCGCACCGCCGAGGTGACCCTGGGCGGCGTGGACACGGACGGCCTGTCGTCCAGCACGATGATGTCCCGCCACGTGCCGGGCCTGCATTTCATCGGCGAGGTGGTGGACGTCACCGGCTGGCTGGGCGGTTACAACTTCCAGTGGGCCTGGGCCAGCGGCCACGCCGCCGGCAACGCGCTGGGCGCCTGAACGGACGGCCCGGTCAGACCGGCAGCAGCGGCAGGCCCAGGTAGGGGTGGACGAACCACCACAGGGCCGCGATAGCCGCCGCCCACAGCAACAACTTGACCAGCACGCCGGCGACCTTGATCGCCAGCCATACGCCCAGCACCACCAGGACGATCGCGATCCAGTTCATGCGGCCACCCGGGTGTCGATGCCAGGGGCCACCGGGCGCAGCTGCGGGTCCAGCGCCACCCGCTCGTCGAACACGAAACATCCACCCGCATAGCCCATGCCGCCCACCTGTTCGAAATAGCCAAGGATGCCGTCGTCCAGCTGCAGCACGTTGTCCATGCCGTCGGCGCGCAGCCACAGCGCGGCCTTCTCGCAGCGGATGCCACCGGTGCAGAAGCTCACCACCGTCGCGTCGCGCAGCGCTTCGCGGTGCGGCCCCAGCGCGGCGGGCAGGTCGGTGAAGCGGTCGATGGGCAGGGTCAGTGCGCCCTCGAAGGTGCCGTGGGCGATCTCCTGCCGGTTGCGCGTGTCCAGCAGCACCAGCCGGCGACCGGCGTCGTCGCACCCCTGTGCGATCCAGCGCGCCAGCGTGGTGGGCGCCACCGTCGGCGCGCGCTCGCCGGCCTGCAGCGGGGAGGCCGCTTCGCGCCGGAAGGTGATGATCTCGGCCTTGCGCTTCACCTTCAGGTGGGCGAACGGCACGGCCTCGCTCCAGCTTTCCTTGGCGTGCAGCGCGGCGAAGCGGTCGTCGGCGCGCAGCCAGGCCAGGAAGTCGCGGAGCGGCGCCTCGGTGCCGGCGAGGAACAGGTTCAGGCCTTCCGGCGTGACCAGCATCGTGCCGCGCAGCGCCGCGGCCTCGGCACGCTCGCGCAGGCGCACCGCCAATGCGTCGGCATCGTCGATGGCCACGAACAGGTAGGCGGCAATGTTGAGGACCATGCAGAACGCCTGCGACGTAAACCGCGCATTGTAGTCGCCCACGGGGGCCGGTCGCGGCATCATGTGCGGATGCCCGATTCCCCTTCCCCGCCCCGCCTCGCCGTGATCGGCGGCGGTCCCGCCGGCCTGATGGCGGCCGAGGCCGCACGCGCGGCCGGGTTGGACGTTCATCTGTTCGAAGCCAAGGGCTCGGTGGGACGCAAATTCCTGATCGCCGGCAAGGGCGGGCTGAACCTGACCCACGGCGAGCCGCGCCCCGGCTTCGACGCGCGCTACCGCGAGCGCGCGGCAGCGGTGGGCCGCTGGCTGGACGCCTTCGATGCCGACGCCCTGCGCGCCTGGGCACGCGGACTGGGCGTGGAGACCTACGTGGGCAGCTCCGGGCGGGTGTTCCCGCTGGACCGCAAGGCGGCCCCGCTGCTGCGCAGCTGGGTGCGCCGACTGAAGGACGCGGGCGTGCAGCTGCACGTCCACCATCGCTGGCTTGGCTGGGATGCGGCCGGCGCGCTGCGCTTCGAGACGCCCACCGGCGAGACGACGTTCCACGCCGATGCCGTGGTACTGGCGCTGGGCGGCGGCAGCTGGCCGCAGCTGGGCTCGGACGGCGCGTGGGTGGCGCCCTTGGCGGCCCACGGCGTGGACATCGCACCGCTGGTACCCGCCAATTGCGGCTTCGACGTCGGCTGGAGCGCGCTGCTGGCGGAAAAGTTCGCCGGCGCGCCACTCAAGCCCGTGGTGGCCCACTGGCAGGCAATCGACGGCACCGACCACGCGCTGCAAGGCGAGTGCGTGCTCACCGCCACCGGCATCGAGGGCAGCCTGGTCTATGCCATCGGCGCCGACCTGCGCGCCGCCATCCACCGCGACGGCAGCACGCTGCTGCACCTGGACCTGGTGCCCGGCCGCGAGCTCGCGCGCCTCGCCGCCGACCTGTCGAAACCGCGCAAGGGTCGCAGCCTGGGCGAGCACCTGCGCCGGCAGGCCGGGCTGGACGCCGCCAAATGCGCGCTGCTGTTCGAAGTCCTGGACAAGGCCGCCCAGCAGGACATGGCGCGCGTCGCCGCCACCCTGAAGCGCCTGCCGCTGCGGCTGCTGCGCCCGCGCCCCATGGCCGAGGCCATCTCCACCGCGGGCGGCGTGCGGCTGGAGGCGCTGGACGACGCGCTGATGGTGCGCAGCCATCCCGGCCTGTTCTGCGCCGGCGAGATGCTGGACTGGGACGCGCCGACCGGCGGCTACCTGCTCACCGCCTGCTTCGCCAGCGGCCTGCTTGCCGGGCGGGGGGCGGCGGCGTGGCTTGCCGCCCGGCCGGGCCGGGCCGACTGAACCCGCCGCAGGCGGACGACGGGTCCCCAGCGGGACGCGACGTCAACCCTAGTCGAAATCCCGCATCGGGGAGCTCACCGGGGGCGGGACCACGGGCGGCGACGATGCTCGGCGAAATCGTCGGAAAAACGCCACCGCACGCGCCCGATCCCGGGTCAACAGGTACCAGCCCACGCACAGGGCCAGGAACGCCAGCAGCAGGTGCGGATTCGGCACGTCCAGCCGCATGGCCTGTCCCACCACCAATCCGCACAGCAGGCTCACCCAAGTCAGGTGCAGGGCGGCACGGGTCGGCCCAAAGCCGGCGTCCTGCATGATGTGATGGATATGGTCGCGCCCGGCCGAGAAGGGCGAACGGCCTTCCTGCAGGCGACGCACGATCAGGACCAGGCAATCCATCACCGGGATCGGCAGCAGCCACAGTGCCAGCACCGGGTTCACGGGGTGGCCCTTGTTCTGCGTCAGGCGGAAACTGACCCAGGCAATCGCCAGGCCCAGCAAGGCACTGCCCGCGTTGCCCAGGAACACTTTTGCACGAGGCCGCCAAGGCAGACGCATGTTCCAGGCCAGGAAACCCGCGAGCGCACCGCACAGTACCGACAGACGATTGGCCAGCATGTCGTTGCCGGCGTAGATCGAGGCGGCCGCGAGCATGACGAGGGCGGCCAGGCCCAGCAGTCCGCAGAGTCCGTCCGCACCATCGATCATGTTCATCGCGTTGATGATCCCGATCGTGGCAAACACGGTGAACGGCACCGAAAGCCAGCCGAGCGAGAGGTGACTCAAGCCGAACACCGGCCCGATCTGCTCCACCCGCACGCCGCCCCAGTAGATGACCAGCAGCGCCGCCACGGCCTGCCCCAGGATGCGCCAGTACCAGCGCAGGTCGCGCAGGTCGTCGTAGATCCCCATGGCCACCAAGAGCACCGAGGCAGCCAGCAGGGAGTGCAGCGCAGGACTCGACGAGCGGCTCCAGAAGAACAGGACCGCGCAGCCGAAGAAGATCGCCAAGCCGCCCGTCACCGGGGTGGGTTCAGCGTGGTCTTTTCGTCCCACCGGATGGTCCAGCAGCCCCAGGCGGTATGCGACCGGCTGCAGCAGCCATAGCAGGCCGGCCGTGACCAGGCACGCAAGGATGGCCTTCGAAGGGTCGAAGCCGAGGAACGTCTGCAACATCCAGCTGCCTCCTTGCAGGAGAGTCCAGTCTAATGACTTTCGGCAGGGTCGGCACGGAAGGAATCCCCGACCTCGCGCCACCGCCCGTCGGCCAGGGACACGACCCGGTCGGCCAGTGCCAGACTGGCGGGGCGATGCGTGATCAGCAGCACGGTCCTTGCCCGCAGGGCGTCATGGCACTCCGCGATGAACTCCGCCTCGCCCACCGGATCGAACATGGCGGTGGCTTCGTCCAGTACGAGGATCGGCGGATCCTTCAGCAGCGCCCGCGCCAGCGCCAGCCGCTGCTTCTGCCCCCCGGACAGGCGGACGCCCTGGTCGCCAACCACGGTGTCGTAGCCCTGGGGCAACGCGGCAATGAACTCGTGCGCGCGCGCCGCGTGGGCCGCCCGCTCGATCGCCTTCTGGTCGACCTCGGCACACCCGTAGGCGATGTTGTCGCGGATCGACGCGTTGAACAGCAGCACCTGCTGCGACACCAGGCCGATCCGGCCGCGTAGCGCCGACAGCCGGAAGTCCGGCAACGCGACGCCACCGATCGTGATCCGGCCGGACTGCGGCTCCTGCAAGCGCAGCAGCAGGTGGGCGAGCGTGCTTTTGCCGGCACCGTTGGGGCCGGTGATCGCGACGGTTTCGCCGGCGCGGACGCGCAGGTCGAGCCCGCGGAACAGGGGCGGCCGTCCCGGATAGGCGAAGTCCACGCCCTCGAACACCAGGTCGCCGTTCGCCGGCAACGCGTCCACGGTGCCGGCATCCTGCTCCGGCGAGGCGCCCAGCGCATCGCGCAGGCGACGGGCGGCACCACGCGCGCCCTGGGTCTGGCCGTAGACGTTGGCCAGCTGGCCCACGGGCTGGACCAGCACCATGCCGTAGAGGAACACGCTGACCAGGCTTCCCAACTGCAACTGGCCGGCAACCACCTCTCGTCCGGCCAGTCCCAGCAGGAACAGGACCACGCCCGCCCCCACCACCTGCACCAGCGGCAGGATCGCACCCTGCCAGCGCACCTGGCGCAGCTCCGCCGCCGCCAGGCGCCGCGCACCCGCGCGGAATCGGGCGGCCTCGAGCCCCCCGGTGGCAAAGGCCTTGACCACTGGCAACAGCTCCAGGTTCTGCGCCGCCAGCGCCGACTGGTCCGCCCACGCCTGAACGGTCGCCTGGCCCAGTGGCCGCAACCGGCGCCCCGCGAACTTCAATACGAGGAACAGCAGCGGCAACAGGGCCCCGATCGCCAACGCGATCGGGGGCGCCAGCTGCCACATCACCGCCAGCGCCCCCAGGAACGTCACCAGCAGCGGCAACAGCGGCAGGACGGTGCCGGCCAGGTACTCGCCCAGCCGATGGACATCGCCGGTGAGCAGTGCAAGCACGTCGCCGCGCTGCCGCTCGGAATGCCAGGACAGCGGCAGCGCCTGCAGGTGCGCGTAGACCCGGCTGCCCGCATCGGCCACCAGCCGGCCCGAGACCTTCCGCAACTGGACCGCGGTGGCGTAACCCAGCAGCGCCTGCGCCGCGAACAACCCGAACAGCGCCCACAGCAACATTCCGACTCCGCGCGCCTGCAGCAGCCGTTCGGCAACCTGCCCGGCCAACCACGGCTGCGCCAGCGTCGCCGCGCTCTGGACCAGCATCAACGCCAGCGCCAGCGCCAGCGCCGGCAGGTGCGGCCGCACCCAAGGGGACCATCCACGCCATCCATCCACGGCGTCCGCCGTCATCGCCCCCTGCCTCGCATCCGCATCACCGCCCGAAGGCCACCTTGTCGGCATTGTGCTGCAGCCAGTGCTCCAGCAACAGGAGCATCTTCAGCCGCCAGACCGCGTCCAATTCGCCCGCCTGCCAGCGCCGTGCATCGCGCAGCACCGCCTCGCGATCGACATAGGGCGCCACCGCGGGACCGCTGCCGTGGAAGTCGCGGATCAGCCGCTCCAGCACCGGCTGCAGCATCACCCGGTCGAAGTGCGAGCCCAGGTGCACCTTGTCGCCGCGCCAGGCCACGGCCGCGGGCATGACATCCTCCACCGCCTTGCGCAGGATCCATTTCAGATGCCCGTCGCGCAGGCGCAGTTCCAGCGGGATCCATGCCGCGAACTCGACCAGCGCCCGGTCCAGGAATGGGCAACGCATGACCACGCCGAAATGGCGGGCGCGCAGTTCAAAACGGCCGATGGCGTCCTGGGTGATCGGCCCGTGCAGGCTTTCGGTCGGGAGGCCGGCGGCCGGTGGCCGGGGCTTTCGCAACGACGCCAGGTAAGCCCGCATGCGGGCCTGCAGGCCGAACCGCGTAACGGCAGTCTTGTTCAGATAGGCATTGCGCAGGCGCGGCGCAACGGCAGCCCAACCCCGGACATCCCGAACGGCTTCCCGCACCCGCCACGGCAGCCGGCTGCTGACGCGCAGGCGCCGCAGTTCGGCTTCCATCCACGGCATGACCCCCAGGGCGTCCTGGCGACGCGCCTGCGCGAGGGCACCCGCGAAGTCGCCCGCCCGCACGCGGCGCTCCAGCAAATCCTCGTAGAAGAACAGCAGGTCTCCGTCGATCCCGTTCATCACCACGTCGACGCCTGCGTCCGCTGCCATGCGCTCGAACAGGGCCAGGAACCCGCTGCGGCCCAGCACGAAGCGCGGTAGTCCCGCCAAGGCCTGCAGTGCCTGCGCGGCCTGCGCCCGCATGTCGGCGACGTCGACGGTGACCGCCGGCACTCCGGTCTTGGCGAGCAGGGCCTCGATGGCGCGCGTCTCCGGGCAGTCGGGGGTTCCGCGATCCAGGACGGAAAACGCCTGCAACCGATCCGCCGCGCCCACGCCATGCGCCAGCGCCAGCACGGCCGAGGAATCCAGCCCCCCGCTGAACTGCACGCCGACGCGCAGGCCGTCCGCCACGCGCTTGCGGACCGCCTCCTGCAGATGCCAGCGCACGCCTTCCACCCAGCCCGCCACGTCGTCCGCGCGCAGGCCGGGATCGTGCTGCCCCGGCCGCCACCAGCGGCGGTGGCGCACGCCCTGCGCATCGACCGTGCACACCTGGGCGGCGGCTAGTCGCGCCACGCCGCCCATCTCCGGCTCGAAGCACGCCAACTGCTCGGCGTCGAACAGCGGCTCCAGCAAACGACTTTCGGGAATCCGCGGATCCTGTCCGGACCACGCCGCCAAGGCTTCCGGCGACGAGGCGAACGCGAAGCCACGGGAGGGGTCGGCGCGGTAGTACAGCGGCCGCATGCCCATCGGGTCCGTCATGGCCACGGCGCGGCGCTGACGCAGGTCGAACACGACCAGCGCGAAATCACCGTCCAGCCGATCCAGCAGGCCTTCGCCCCAGCGCTGCCAGGCCCGCAGGAGCAATGTCCCCGGATCGCCCTCGCCCACCGCAAGGCCGAGGGCGGCGCGCAGCCGGTCCGGTGCGTAAAGGGTGACATCGGCCGCCAGCAGCAAGCCAGCGTCCTCGTCCAAGTGCCAGCCGATCCACACGCCGGACGAGACCGGACCGGAAAGGACGATCGCCGCGGCTCCGTCCGGCGCACGCCAGCCCAAACGACCGGGCACGGGAAACCCTCCATTCCCAGGGACCTGCCCGCCGTCCCAGCGGAATTCACCGACTACCCCGCGCATTTCCACCTCATCCATGGCACGGAAACCGCGGCCGGCTTCTCCCTTCCATTCATTTGTCCTTGACGGCCAGCGGCTTCGATTCTATACAGAGCCTCGTGTCTGGCGGCGATCCGTCACCTGCGCCCGTGCGGCGCGTTCCGCACTGTCATGCTCCACACTTGCGCATCCACCGGGAGGAAACATCCATGAGCAGCTTGAGCGGCATCTCCAAGACCACGCTGATCGGCGCCATCGCGCTGGCCTGCGGCACCTTCTACGCGGCGCCTGTCTCCGCGCAGTCCGTCCCCGTCACGCGCTCCTTCTACCAGAATGCAGGCGCCAGCTGCCACGGCGTGGACGCACTGAACGACAGCAAGCTGACCCGCACGGAAAACCGCCTGATCAACAAGACCAGTTCCAGCGTCGACGTGGTCTGCAATCTGCCGGCTGATGCTTACGCGATCGCTGGCGGCAATTTCGGCGTGGTCAGCTACGTCGCCCTGTGGGCCCGTCGTTATGCCGGCAGCGGCAAGACCATGGCCTGCACCATGACCGATGGCTTCTACGGCCAGACCGGCGCCGGCACCTACCAGCCGGATTCCGGCAATCCCGTCTCGCTGCCCAATTCGGGTTCCCAGGCCATCTTCGAGTGGACTCCCAGCGGCGGCGACAAGTTCTTTGGTCCCATCAACCTACGCTGCACCCTCAGCGCTTTCACCGAACTGAACGACTGGTTCGTGAAGTATCAGGTGAATGATCAGGTGGCAATCCCGTAATCCGGGATCACCGAACACTCCGTCTGGCGCAGCAAACGTTTCCCATGCAACCCAGCCAGAATCGCTGGATGCAAGTGCTGCTGATCGTTGCCTGCCTGCTATCGGTAGGCAACGCGGCATTGTATTGGTCGATGTCTTCTCGGTTCGGGAACATCGAAACAGCCATTTCGCAGATCGCGAACCATCCCCGTGAAGCGAACGGGTCCGATGGAAGCGGCGATGGCACGGGATCCAAGGCCGTCCTTCGGCATGCCCAAGCAGCAGGATTCGGATCGATACAGGCGCCCGACGAGCAGATCCAGAAGCTCAAGCAACAGAAGTCCGCGTATGACCCGGTAGATGCAGCGTCAAAACTGGACCGCCTGATGGCCCAGGAGCCGGCGCTCCCTGCCCTCGAGCAGACCCAGGTCCGGTTGTTGCAGCAGGCCATGCAGAGCCTGCCTGCCAACGCGCCACGCCCTGCGGGCTTGCAGACGACGTGCAAAGGCCGACGCTGCCTGATCAGCGCCGGTTTCAGCGACGAGCTGCAGGCCGGTGACTGGGCCAACCAGCTTCTGCTGGTCGGCGGCAAGAACCTGCCCAAATCCGCGCGTATCGTCGCGGTGCCACTGGAAGGCGGCAATGGCGCCGTCAGCCTGCAGTTGTACCTATACTGATCACCACGAATCCAGCCACCTCACAGGGGAAGTCTCCATGCACCAGTCCAACACGACGTCGGCCTCCGGCTCCCGCGACGCCTATGAGGCGCCTGTCCTGACCGACTTCGGCTCCATCGTCGAACTGACGCAGGCGGGTGGCGTCAGCCAGGTCGAAGGCCAGACCCCGATCCCGAATAAGAAGCCCTGATTCATGCCGACGGGGTCGATCATGTCCCGGAGCATCCAGCGCTCCGGGCATGTGCTTTGCCAGGACGACGGCGCTGATGCCGTCCTGCTGGATCTCTCCGGCGAGCGTTATTACGGCCTGAACCGGGTCGGCACTCGCGTCTGGCAGCTTCTGGCAACCCCGTGCACGCTGGATTCGATCCACCGCACGCTGTGCGCGGAATTCGAGGCGCCCGCCGATCGCATCGAACAGGATCTGATCACGTTGGTGGGCCAGCTGCAGTCTGCCGGTCTGATCGTGGTGGAATGAATCCCGTACGACCGCTTGCGCGCTGGTGGGCGCTTCCCGCACGCGACCGCATCCTCTTCGCATTCCTGCTCGTCGCCCTGCCGCTGGTGTCGGCCAGCCTGCGTTGGCTGGGCTACCGGCGCACCTTGGCGCTGGTCGAAGCCCGCAGCGAACAGCCGGCACGGCGGGCCGCAACCCCCATCGAGCGCGATCAGGCGCGCCGACTTGCCAGCTTGGCGGCGCTCGCGGGCCGCCGCGGCCTGCGCGCCACCTGCCTGCCGCAGGCCATGGTGCTGCACCTGTTGTTGCGCCGGCGTGGCCTCGACCCGCAGTTCAAGCTCGGCGTGCGCCGGGCCGAGCCGGGGCCGGACATGCACGCCTGGGTGGAACTGGACGGCAATTCCCTGGATCCGGCGCCCTCCAACCACGTGGCGTTCGATGCCGCATCGCGTTCCGCCGACCCCCGTCATGGATGACCCGACGCACCTGCCGGCCCTCACTGCGCATCCCGCGCGGCCGCAGGCGCACGATGACCAGGCGCCCTTGCACCGCTGGACACTGCCGGACGGCCGCCCCTGGTGCGTGATCCATCGCTTGGACGACTCGTACAGGATGCGCTTCCCTGGCATGGCCGACTTCCTGATCCGTGCCGATGGCGGCATCGACGCCTTCCCGGTGGAGGGGATCGACGCCCCGACCCTTGACCACCTGTTCGCCAACCAGGTGCTGCCGGCGGCGCTGAGCCTGCAGCAACGGTCCGTGTTCCACGCCAGCGCGCTCTCGGTGCGCGGGGCAGGCGTAGCCTTCCTCGGCGAAAGCGGCCGCGGGAAGTCCACCCTCGCCACGTTCCTTGCCGGACGTGGGCATCCGCTGCTGACCGACGATGGCTTGGAGCTGCGCGAGGACGACGGCGGCCTCTGGGCGCTGCCCAACCGCCCTTCGGTGCGCCTGTGGGAGGACAGCCGCGCCGCCCTGCTGCCGCCCGATGCGACCCCCTTGCCTGCCGTCAGCTTCACCCGCAAGGAACGCTTCCACGCCGCCGCCCTGCTCCCGCTGGCGACGGCGGCGGTGCCGCTGCGGGCCGCGTTTTTCCTCGGCGATGGCAGCGCCCCCCGCCCGACCATCAACGCGCTGACGCCCCGGGAAGCCCACCTGGCGTGGGTGCGGCATGCCTTCCTGCTGGACGTGCACGACAAGGCGACGATCGCGCGGCAGTTCCACCAGGTGGCACGACTGGCACGCGCCGGCCTGAGTTTCCAGCTGGATTACCCGCGCGACTACACGGTGCTGCCGGACGTCGAATCGGCCCTGTTGGCCGCGCTGGACACCGCCCGTCAGGCGCCGTAGTACCCGCGGAACCAGTCAACGAACGCAGCGACGCCCTCTTCCACCGCCACCCGCGGGCGGTAGCCGGTGTCAGCGATCAGGTCGGCCACGTCGGCCTCGGTATCCGGCACGTCGCCCGGCTGCAGGGGTAGCAGTTCCATCTGCGCCTTGCGGCCCAGGTTGCGCTCCAGCAGCTCGATGAAATGCAGCAGCTGCACCGGCTGCTCGTGGCCGATGTTGTAGATCCGGTACGGCGCGCTGCTGGTCGCCGGGTCGGGCGCATCGCCCCGCCAATCGGGATTCGATGCGGCGGGGCGGTCCAGCGTGCGCACCACGCCCTCCACGATGTCGTCGATGAAGGTGAAGCTGCGGCTGTGCCGGCCGTGGTTGAAGACCTTGATCGGCTGACCGTCGCTGATCGCGCGGGCAAACAGGATCGGCGCCATGTCCGGGCGGCCCCAGGGCCCGTAGACGGTGAAGAAGCGCAGCCCCGTGCACGGCAGTCCGTACAGGTGGGCGTAGCTGTGCGCCATCATCTCGTTGGCTTTCTTGGTGGCGGCGTACAGAGTGAGCGGGTGCTCGGTGGAGGCGTGCTCCGAGAACGGCACCTTGGTGTTCGCACCGTACACCGAGCTGGTGGAGGCGAACACCAGGTGCTCCACGCCGTGGTGGCGGCAGCCCTCCAGCACGTGCAGGAACCCGACCATGTTGCTCTGCATGTACGCATGCGGATTCTGCGAGGCGTAGCGCACGCCGGCCTGGGCCGCGAGATGCACCACCCGGCGCGGGCGGTGGTGGGCGAACACCTGCTCCACCGCCGCCCGGTCCGCCAGGTCGGCCTGCACGTGGACATAGCCCGGCAGCGCCTGCAGCCGCGCCAAGCGCGCCTCCTTGAGGCGGACGTCGTAGTAGTCGTTGTGGTTGTCGAAGCCGACCACCGTTTCCCCGCGCGCCAGCAGCGCATGGGCGACGTGCGACCCGATGAAGCCGGCAGTGCCGGTGACCAGAATGCTCATGTGGTGTCTTCCTTCGACGCTCCGGAACCGGGCGGGCTGATCCCGCGGTTGCCCAGCAAGCGCATGCCCCGGCGCAGGCGCCAACCCATCAGCTGCAACCAGCTGCCATCGCCGTAGCGTCCCTGCATCCGGCTGCGGGTGGGAAACACCCGCTCGTACAGCCAGCGCAGGCGTCCGCCCAGGCCCGGCACGGCCAGCAGATTCCGCCATTGCATGTAACGCCAGTTGCCCAGGCGCGACCAGTCCAGCGGTTCGACCGCTGCCGCCGCCTCCAACGCGGCCAACACGTCCGGCGGGAAGGCCGTGGCAAACAGGCACCGCGCCTCCCCGAACACGCGGACGCAGGCGCCGGCGATGCGACGCTGGCAGGCCAGCGCCTGCAGCTGCCGCCATGCCGCCTTGTCCAACCGGCCGGCCAGCAGGTGCACGTCGTACGGCAGCTTCAGCCGCTCCGGCTCGCCGGTCTGGATATCCAGCACGCGGTTCAGGCAGGCATGCAGCAACGCATGCACGGCCCCCAGCGCACGCACCTGCGCCGGCAGGCCGGGCAAGGGTTGCGATGCGGCCCAGAGCTCGTCGAACGACAGTGTCTCCGCGAACAGCGGCGCGTTCAGCAGCTTGCTGTGCAGGTCCAGTTCGCAGCGGTTGCCGCCGGCCACGCGAAGCTGGCACTTGCGCTCGAAGAACAGCGTGCCCGGATCCGGCTCGGCCACGTAGCCCAGCGGCGCCAGCAGGTCGACGGCGCAATCCGCCTCCGCACGGGAAGCGAACAGGAGATCGATGTCGCGGGTCGGGCGCAGATGCGCTTGCGGATACAGCCACAGGCCGAGCGCGTTGCCCTTGAGGACTAGCACGCGCAGGCCAGCGGCGGCCAGGGCCGCGGCGACGCGCGCCAGTTCATGGCGGCGATACAGGTCCAAGGCCACGGCCCGGCGCGCGCCCTCTTGCAACGTCGTGCGCAATGACGCGGGCAGCGCCGGCCACTCGACCGATCGCCGCAGCGTTGCCTCCAGCAGCGGCAAGACCCCTTCGCGGGCCGCCAAGGCGGCGTAGGCGGCATCCGCGCCTGGCGGCAACGGCGCACCCAACAGCGCGCGCGCCAACGCGGCACGGTGTGCCTGCACGGTCTGCGCCGGCAGGACGTCGCTCATCGACCGGCCACCTGCTGCAACACCCCCAGCATCCTGGACGCCAGCGCCTCGCGCGAGAATCCCGGCGCCGCCGCACGGGCCTGGCGTCGCAACACCGCCATCTCCGACGGCGCATCGGCCAGGCCCGCTACGGCCTCGGCCATCGCCTGCGGATCCTCGGGTGGCACGCAAACGCCGCTGCACGTGCGACGGACGATCGCGGTCGCCTCGCCCTCCGGCAGGCTCATCAGAATCGGGACGCCCATTCCCATCGATTCGAAGATCTTGGAAGGAATCACGGTCGCAAACACCGGCGTATCGCGCAGCGGCACGATGGCCAGGTCGCACAGGCTCCACAACGCGGGCATGCGCGCCTTCGGCTGGCGCGGGATCATGCGCACGTTGCGCAGTCCGCGCTCGGCGACGAGTTGCTCCACGCGGGCGCGCTCGGCACCCGCCCCCGCGAAGAAGAAAGCGATGTCCTCGCGATGGCCCAAGCGCTCGGCCGCTTCCAGTACTTTCGGCAGCGCATGCGCCAGGCCGTGCGTGCCCATGTAGCCGGCGACGAACTTGCCTTCGAGGCCGAACTCGCGCGCCAGCGCCGCGTCGCGCTCGCGGGGCTCATAGCGGTCGAGGTCCACGCCGTTGAGGACCACGTGGATCTTCCCGCGCGGCACGCCGCGGGCCACCAGGTCTTCGCGGAAGGACTCGGTGACCGAGACGATGGCGTCGGCGCGGCGGTAGAGGAACAGCTCCACGCGCTCCAGCAGGCGGATCACCAGGCTCTTGCGCATCGCGCCCACCGCCATGATGGACGCCGGCCACAGGTCGCGCAGCTCGAAGACGAACGGCCGCCACTTCAGCACGCCCACCATCCAGCCGGCCAGCGCGCAGAAGAACTGGGGCGAGGTCGCCACCACCACGTCCGGGCGTCGCTCGAACACGCTCATGACGGTCGCCATCAGCATGAAGCTGAGGTAGTCCAGCGTGCGTTTGAGGAAGCCTTCGTTCGCGGTGATGTAGGTCTTGACCCGCACCACCCGGATGCCGTCCAGCCACTCGACCTGGCGCCAGGCGTTGCGATAGCCGGGGAACAGCCGGCCTTCGGGAAAGTTCGGCGCGCAGGTGACCACGGTGACCTCGTGCCCGGCGCGCACCCAGCGCGTGGCGTGCTCGTACAACCGGGTCGCCGGCGCGTTGCCCTCGGGCGGGAAATTGTCGGACAGGAACAGGATGCGCACGGACGACTTCAATCCCAGTGGAAGGTGACCGTGCAGCGGGGCTGCAGGAAGCGGACCACCAGCTTGCAGGCGGGCTGCGCCTCCCCGAAACGCGGGCACCAGACGGCGTCCTCCATTCTCGCCTCGCCGCCGTCGACCTGCCAGCGCACGGTGGATGCCGCGTCGGGCGCGAACAGGAAGTGGGCCTCGGCCTCGCGGTAATGGCCCTCCAGCACGTCCTCGACCACCAGCGCCTGCGCGGAGAGCTGCCAGCTGCGTCGGTGACGCACCCGGCCGGGCAACCGCAGGTAGCCGTCGTGCCAGGCCGAGAGCCGCAGTGCCGCGCCCTGCCGCTCCGCCTGCACGCCATGGACGCGCGCACGGCGTGCGACCCGGAACGCCGACCAGACCTCCGACGAATCCTGCCCGTCCACCACCACCGTATTGTGTGCCGCCGTGCCCCGCTGGCGCTGGCGTTCGGCGTCGTTTTCGTAGGTGGAGGTGCCGCCGTTGACCAGCACGCGGCGGCCCTGCAGCGACAACTCGAAACTCAACGTATCGGCATGCGCATGCCCCGGCAGGTAATCCGGCCCCACCGGCGCCACGTCCGCCAGCAGCAGCGCCGGCCCCGCCTGCAGGCGGGCATAGCCCGAGGCGTCCAGCAGCCGCAGGCCGGGCGTGGCAGGCAGCGGCAACTTCACGCCCAAGGCCTGCGCATACGCCTGCAAGGCCGGCAAGGGCGCCGCGATGCCGAAGGCCGCATCGTTGAAGAAGGCCACGTCGCCGTCCGGATGCGCCATCGCCCCGGCCCAGTCGAGCATGCGGATCGCGGTCCGCCGCCACGCCACCAGGTCGTCGTGGGAAAGCACGTTCGCGGCCTGTGCCACCTGCAGCAGGTCCAGCAGATCCTCGGTGAGGATCGCGTGGTACATCGGGCTGCGTTCGCAATGGCCGCCGTCGGCCAGCACCTGTTCGCGCAATTCACGATCCAGCAGCCGCAGGCCCTCGCGCCGCCAGCGCACGGCCTCGTCGCCCGCGAAGCAGGCCCCGGCGAACACCAGCGCCTTCGCATTGGCCCACAGGTGGTTGCCCAGCAGGTGGTGCTCCAGCCGGCCGCGCAGCCAGCGCACCTGCACGGCCAGGCTGTCCAGCATGCCGGGCACCGGCGCGTGGCCGGCCATCAGCCATTTCAGCCAGTTCACGATGCGCAGGGACGTGGGATACGGCTCCCACCCGTTGCCCTGCCCCGGCGGGTTCTCCGCGATCCAGCGCGCGATCAGCGCGCGGTGCCAGTCCGCGCGCGCCGCCGCGTCGTCCGCGGCCAGGTCATCGAAATAGTGCGCGTTGTACAGCCACAGCTTGGGCCAGTCGGCGCGGTTCCAGTCCGCGGGCCCCTCGATGCGACGCAGCACCGAGAGGAACCGGAACGTTCCCGGCGCCACCAGCGAAGGCGTGCGCGCACAGGCCAGCCAGCGGCCCGGCGGCAAGGCCAGCGGCGGGGCCGGGCGCAGGTCGGGCCGCGGGCGATGCAGCCGGTGCCAGGCGCGCCCGGTGAACTGCACCGGCCGCAGCCAGCGCAGGGTGTGCCAATAGCGCAGCAGGCGGGTGCGCATCAGAGCGTATCGACGTGCGGTCGCAGCGAAGCCACGGTCGTGGCCAGACCGCGTTCCTGATAGACATCCAGCAGCGCCGCAGCCTCCATCGGTGGGGAACGAAGAGCAGCCCGCGCACGCCGGACCGCCGTACAGACGCCTACCAGGTCAAGGTCGCAGGCGTGGGCCAGGAATTCATCCGGATGCTGGGCCGTCAGGCCGAATGGCGCCAGCGCGGCCTCCGGGAAATCCTTCAGGTTGTAGGTCACGATCGTGCCCGCACCGCATTTGATCGCCGCCGCCAGCACATGTCGGTCTTCGAGATCTGGCAGCAGCAGACCCGCCTCTATGCCCTCGTAGTCCGTCACCAGGCAATCCGGTACCGCACTGTCCATCAGGGCCCGGGTGTGTTCGAGCTGGCTCCGATCAAGATCCGGGCGATTATGCAGCAGGGCCGCAATCCATTCCTCGTGGATACGCTCGGTCCAGCGCGCGCGAAACAACCCGGTCAGGGACAGCCGCAACAGCAGGTCGCGCAGCGGTGCCGGATACAGGACACAGGCGTCGAACACCGCCACGAAGCTCGACGCCACGCTCAGTACCCCATGCCAAGTTTCTGCGCCTGCTCCGCCAATGCATCCAGCGCCGTGGCGCTGTGCGCCAGACTGGCTTTGCGGTACTCCAACAAATCACGGAAATAGATGCGCCTGTGGGTTCCCACCTTGTGGTGAGGGATCTCGTTTCTATCCACCAAACCCACCAGATGGGGGCGCGACACCCCAAGGAAATCGGCGGCCTGCTGGGTGGTCAACTCGGCATGGATCGGCACGACGCTGATGGCATTGCCCTGCGCCATGTTGGCAAGGATGTCCACCAGCAAGCGCAAGGCCGCCACCGGCACTTCAATCTCGTCCTGGCCGTCAATCACCCGCAGCCGCGCGGTCTCGCCATGACCGATGCAGGCCGCCAGCAGCCGACTGCTGGTCCGGGCCAACTCGGACTCTTGCCGGGTGGGAAGCACGGGGGACGACAAAGAATGCTGGGCGCTCATGGGGATGTACCAGTGACGAGGCGGATTGACGGGACTATAGCATTAATCGAAATATTCGAAATTAACGAACTTAACGAAAACGCATCATCCCCGCCTTTGGTCCGCTAAAAATCACGCCAGCAGCCGCTCCAGCGTCGCCACGATGCGTTCGCCCGTGCGGCCGTCCCACAGGGGCGGCACCTGCCCCTGCTTCCACTGCCCTTCGAACAACCTCGCCAGCGCCGGCGCCAGCTTGGCCGGATCGGTACCGATCAGTTCGTTGGTGCCGAGTTCCACGGTTTCCGGGCGCTCGGTGTTGTCGCGCAGGGTCAGGCAAGGCACGCCCATCACCGTGGTTTCCTCGGTGATCCCGCCCGAGTCGGTGATCACGCCTTTGGCGTGCTTCACCAGCCAGTTGAATTCCAGGTAGGGCTGCGGATCGACCAGCAGCAGATTGGCCGGGAAATCCGGCAGCTCGCGCAGGGTCTTGGCCGTGCGCGGATGCACCGGAAACACCACCGGCAAGCCGCGACAGCCGTCGCCGATCGCGCGCAGCAGGCGGCCGAAGCCCTCGGCGCTGTCCACGTTGGCCGGGCGGTGCAGCGTGGTGACGACATAGCCGCCCGGTTGCAGCCCGTGCTGCTGGACGAACTCGGGCGCGCGCAGGCGGGCCATGTTCGCCAGCAGGGTGTCGATCATCGTGTTGCCGACGAAGAACAGGCGCGCCTCATCCACCCCGGCCCGACGCAGGTTGGCGTTGGCATGCTCGCTGGTGGTGAAGAACCAGTTCGTCACCGCATCCGTGGCCAGCCGGTTGATCTCCTCCGGCATCGTCCAGTCGCCGGAGCGGATCCCGGCTTCCACGTGCGCCACCGGCACGTGCAGCTTCTGCGCGGTGATGGCACAGGCCATCGTGGAGGTCACGTCGCCCACCACCAGGCAGCAGGCGCTGCGCTGCTGGAGCAGCAATGTCTCGTAGCCGACCATGATCCCGGCGGTCTGCTCGGCCTGGGTGCCGGAGCCCACTTCCAGGTTCACGTCCGGCGCGGGGATACCGAGCTGGTCGAAGAACTCCCCCGACATGCGCGGATCGTAGTGCTGGCCGGTGTGCACCAACCGCCAGCGCAAGGGGCCGCCGGCATCACGTCGCGCCCGCATCGCATGCAGGATCGGCGCGATCTTCATGAAGTTGGGACGCGCGCCCGCGATGACGTCCACCAGCACACTCATGCCCTGCCCTCCAACGCCTGCTGGGCTTCGATGCTGGCGCGGCTCACCTCCAGCAGCTCATCCAGCGGGATGGGCACCGGTCCCTTGCCGCGCACGGCATCGAGGAAGGCCTTCGCACACGCCGCCTGCCCTTTGTCCTGCCGCCACAGGCGCATGCGTGAAAAGCCCTTCCAGCCCCAGCCGCGCAGGACGCGGAAATTGTCCAGCTGCAGCACGCGCCCGGCGCAGAACACCTCCAGGCGCTCCTTGGAAAAGCCCTTGTCGCCGTTGGCGAGGTAATGGATCGTGCCCACCGAGCCGTCCGCGAAGACCAGGGTGAGGGTCGCCTTGTCGTCGTGCACGCCCAGCGCCGGATGCGGCCCCAGGGCCACCGCGGCCTGCTGGACGATGGGCGCGCCCGCCAGGTGCCGCAGCAGGTCGATGAAGTGGCAGCCCTCGCCGACGATACGCCCGCCGCCCACGGCCTTGTCCTGCGTCCAGTGGTCGGCCGGAATGGCGCCCGCGTTGACGGTCAGGACGAAGCTCTTCGGCTCCGCCACCGGCGCCAGCAACTGCCGGATCTTCACCACCTGCGGCGCGAAGCGGCGATTGAAACCGACCATCAGCCGCTGGCCGGGCCGGGCACGCGCCTCGGCCTCGATCGTGTCCAGTTCTTCCTGCGTCAGGCACAGCGGCTTTTCGCAGAACACGTGTTTGCCGGCCCGCAGCGCGGCCAGCACCTGGCGTGCGTGGGCGTCATGGCGCGTGGCGATGACCACGGTGTCCACGTCCGCATCCGCCACGCAGTCGGCCCAATCGGTGGACGCCTTGCGGAAGCCGAACTTCCTGCCGAAATGGACGGCGCTGACGCCCCCGCCGCTGGCGACCGACTGCAGCTGCGCGCCGGCCGCCTTGAACGCCGGGATCAGCACCCGCCCCGCATAGTTGCCCGCGCCGATGAAGGCCACCTTGCCTTGTGCCGCCACGGCAGCATCCGCCGGCAGAGCCAGCGGCACCGTGCGTTCCTGCAGGCGCGCCGGATCCTCGCGCGGGTACTCCAGCACGATGCCCAGCGACGGCTCGCTGGAGGACAGCAGCGCATAGGCCGCCTCGGCCTGCTCCAGCGGGAAGCGATGGGACACCAGCGGCGCCACGTCCAGCGCGCCGCTGGCCAGCATGTCCAGCACCGCCTCGAAATTGCGTTGCTCGGTCCAGCGCACGAAGCCCACCGGATAGTCCTGGCCGGCTTCCTCGTACGCCGGGTCATAACGGCCCGGGCCGTAGCTGCAGCTGACCTGGAAGCTCAGCTCCTTCTCGTAGAAATCCGCCCGCGACAGCGCCAGCCCCGTCACGCCGACCAGCACGATGCGGCCGCGTTTGCGGCACATCTGCGCCGCCTGGTGCACCGGCTCGTTGCTGCTGGTGGAGGCGGTGATCAGCACCGCGTCCACGCCACGCCCGCGCGAGAATGCCTGCGCCGCGGCCAGCACATCCTCGCCGGCGCCCGGGTTCACCACCACCTCCGCGCCGAAGCGGCGCGCCAGCGCGCAGCGCGCCGGATCGAAGTCGATGCCCATCACCCGGCAGCCCTGCGCGCGCAGCAGCTGCACGGTCAGCAGGCCGATCAGGCCCAGCCCGGTCACCACCACGCATTCGCCCAGCGTCGGTTGCGCCAGGCGGATGCCCTGCAGGCCGATGGCCGCCAGCACAGTGAAGGCCGCGTGCTCGTCGGGGACGCCCTCGGGCACCTTCGCGCACAGCGTCTGCGGCACGCATACCACTTCCGCATGCTTGCCGTTGCTGACCACGCGGTCACCCACGGCGAATCCGCTGACGCCCCGGCCCAGCTCCGCCACCGTGCCGACATGGCAATAGCCCAGCGCCAACGGCTGGTCCAGCTTGCTGCGCACCGCGTCCAGCGTGGCGGCCAGGCCGTCGGTGCGGACCTTTTCCAGCACCATCCGCACCTTGTCCGGCTGGCTGCGCGCCTTGGCGATCCAGCCCGCCTTGCCGAATTCCACCAGCATCCGCTCGGTGCCGGCCGACACCAGCGTGGCATGGGCGTGGATGGCCAACTGGCCGGGCGCGGGCCGCGGGGCGGGCACGTCCAGCAGCGAGGTCTGGCCGGTCTTGAGGCTTTGCAGGATCTGTTTCACGTGCGTCCGTTTCCACTTCCGATTTTCAACTGGATCTTGCCCGCCGGTGTCCGGACGGGATGCGCCACCACTTCCACCGCCACGTCGATCGCCAGGTCGGCGAAATCGAAGCCCGCGCGCAGCGCGCCGGCATCGTGGCAGCCTGCCGGCCCCGGCGTCACCAGCAGGGTGATGCGCCCGGCGCCATCGTCGCGCACCTGCACATGCCGGGCCTCCGCAAGCGCCGCATGCGTGCGGCCGAACAGGATCGACGTCAGCGCCAATGCGCGCCCGCCGCGATCCATCACGAAATCCGCCATCCGCCCGTCGTCCACCCCGAAGCGGAACGCGCCGTCATCGCCGGCCATCGGCGTCACGCGGTCGCCGGTGTCGTAGCGGATGAAGGGATGCACCCGGTTGTGGAACGACGTCCCCACCAGCCGATGCCCGCGGTCGTCCGGCACCGCTTCCGCCAGGCCATACGTGGGGAAAGCGCGATAGACCCCCTCGCTTCCTTCCTGCGCCAGCACCGTCATCTCGCTGTGGCCGTACCAACTCAGGATGTTGTCGCCCAATGCACGCCGGATGCGCGCGCGATACGCCGGCAGCGGCGCTTCCGAACACAGCAGCACGCCGCGCAGCCCGCGTCGGAAGCGCTCCGCCACCCGCCCTTCCGTCCGCGACAGCGCGTCCGCGAATTCCGCGACCAGGCTGGGAAACCCGTGGATCCACCGGATCTCGCGCCGCTCCGACAGGCGCAGCACCGCCGCCACCGCCTGCTCCGGCGCAATGCCGGCGGCAACGGCGTACTCGTTCTGCACGGGGTTGTAGCGCAGCGCACGCCCATCGGTTCCGCGCCAGCCGCGCAGGCCCAGCTTCAGATCGCCCGGCCGGTAGCCGCGCGAACGCCACATGTGGTGCATGTGCGCCCATTCCACGGCCACGCTTGTCCGGTCCAGCCGGAACTCCAGCGGTTGACCGGTGGTGCCACCCGTCCTGACCAAACGGCCTGCCCGCGCGGGATCGCAGCGCAACTCCAGCGGCGCGTCCTGCAGGTCGGCGCGGGTGACGATGGGCACCCGGGCGATGTCGGCCAGCGTGCGCACCTCGCCCGGCGCAAAGCCGTGGCGACGGTAGTGCTGGCGATAGAACGGGACGTGTTCCACGGCATGGTTGAGCACCTCGCGGAAACGCGCCAACTGCTGCGTTTCGATCACCCCACGCGGTTCCACCGGGCGGCGAAGCGCTGCTGCACTCCGTGCGTATTCTCCCCCCAGCCGCAGGGAATACGGCACCCAGACCAACGGCCGCGCCAAGGGCTCGGGCAGGAACTCCGCCACTGCCTTGAGCCCGTAGGCGGTCGCATGCGTCGCGCGCGCCAGCGCTCCCGCGGGCATGGGGGGCGCCACAATGGGCAGCGGCCTCGGGGCAATGCACTCCTCAGTCATGCTGCGGCACCCGGGAATCCGGTTGCCCCGGGCCGTACTGGCGCCGGCCGATCTCTCGGCCGATCAGGCACATCTCGCGGTACTTCCAATCCACCAGGCGGGCCACCAGCACGCGCATCCGCGCCCACGCATAGCCGGGCCAGCCCGCGCGCCAAGCACCCTGCACCAGCCAGTGGTAGAGGAACAGGGCGGCAAAACGCCCCGGCACACGGGGAAACTGCTTTTTCAGCCACATGCGCCGCTGCAGCGTATCGCCGAACAGGCGCGGCATCACCGACAGCGGCGCACGCCGGTAGCGGTTCAGCGCCTCCGCCGTCGTGTACTTGTTCTGTTTGTGCAGCCAATGCTCCAGGTCGGGGCTGTCATGGTGCTCGATGTCCCCCGCCACGTGGGCGATGGCGCCTTCCACCAGCGGATGTTCGTTGACCAGCACGTCCGAGAACCGGCAACGGCCGGATTTCCACACACGCAGGATGTCGTTGCGCACTGGCAATGGCCGCCCCATGAACCACAGCCGGCGCTGCATGGTGAAGCCGTCCGCCTCGCCCCGCCGCATGGCATCGGCCAGGTTGCGCTTCAGTTCGTCGGACAGGCGCTCGTCCGGATCCAGCTTCATCGTCCACGGTGCCGTAATGGGCAGTTCGCGCAGCGCGAAGTTCCACTGATCGCCGAATCCGCGGAACCGGCGCTGTACCATGTGCACGCCATGCCGCAGCGCGATGTCCACTGTCTCGTCGGCGCTGTAGCTGTCCACCAGGAAGACCTCCTGCGCCCAGCCCTCCAGGTTGGCCAGCACGGCTTCCATGTTGTGGGCCTCGTTCAACGAGATCATCACTACCGCGACGGGGGCGACGCCCGGCGTCCAGTGCTTGGCGTTGTCTTGCGCGCTCATGTGGTCTTCACCCAATCCGGGCACTCGCCGCCCTGCACGATCCAGCGATAGCCAGCCGACATCCTGGCCGCGATCGAGGCCCAGCCGAACTCCCGTTCCATCCACGCATGTCCCCGCAGACCCATGGCCCGACGCTCCGTCTCGGGCAGGCGCATGGCGTGGGACAGCGCGGCCTGGAGGGTTGGGACGTCATGGTCGATCCACCCGCCGCAGCCTTCGCGCTCCAATCCACTCCACGGCGCCCCCTTGGACACGATGGCCGGGCAGCCATGCGCCAGCGCCTCCGCCACCGCCATGCCGAAATTCTCCGAATGGGTGGGCAGCACGAACAGATCGGCCGCCCGGTAGGCCGCCGCCTTGTCCTCGCCGTACAGCGGGCCCGGGAAACGGACGCGCTGCAGGCCGAGCCGCGCCACCTGCGCCCTGATCGCCGCTTCGTGCGCGCGCTCGCCCTTGCCTGCGATGACGAGCTGCCACTCCGGGAACATCGCTTCCAATGCGGCCCACGCGTCCAGCAAACGATCAATGCCCTTCACGGGATGCAGCCGCCCCAGGAACAATAACGTGCGCGGTCCGTCTTGCGGCCTGCGGGGCGCCAACGGCGGCACGTCGATTCCGTTGGGGATCACCGCCACCGGCGCCCGGAATCCACGCGCCCGGATGTCGTGGTATTCGGCCTCGCTGGTGGCATGCAGCAGGTCCGCCCGCGCCAGCACGCGGCGCTGCAAGGGCCACAGCAGGCGCTTGCGCCAGCGGCTGTGCCCCAGCGCCCACGATGACAGCGTGCCGCGCGGCGAGACCACCAGCTTGGCGCGCTTGCCCGGCACCACCCAGCCCGCGGCGACGTTCACCATCGACCACAGGCTGTGGTTGTGGACGATATCCACCTCGTCCGCTGCACGCGCCAGGGCCCGCGCATGCGCCGGGGAAATGGCAAAACGTCGCGCCACGGGCCATTGCGGATGCACGTCCACCTGCACGGCCGGCACCGGGCGCGCGGCACCCAGGCAGCTCAGCCGCACTTCATGCCCGTCCTCGGCCAAGGCTTGGCATAACCGCGGCACCGAATAGGAAGGACCGGAGGCCTCGGCGCTGATATGGGGGACGACGTGGAGCAGCTTCATGCCTTTACTCCATCGCCCTTCGTCCAAGTACTTGCCACCTGCCGGGCCCAACTGCGGCTGCCATCATTGGCAGCGATGCCGGCCTCGGCCAGCCACCGCGGCACGGGGATGCCGAATCCTGTCTTGTTGCGCCGCTGGATGGCATCCGGCAGCGGGTTATCGGGCGCCTGCGCGAGCAGACATTTTCCCGGGAAGCGGACGAAGCTGGACAGCAACGGCTGCAATTTCCCCAGCAAGTGCGCATCCACCAGCGGCGTGCGCAGTTCCACGCTGTGCGCCATGCTGGCCCAGTCGGAATCCCGCAACAGCTGGTTGCGCAGGTAGGTCATCGATTCGATTTGCCCCAATGCAAGACGCGGATCCGCCGGCAATGGACCAGTCATCGCCACGACATGAGCAATGGGATCGAACCCTTGCGCGAGGACGGCCATGTCCGCCTCGGCAGGAAATGCATCCGGGGCAAACAATCCTCGATTCAGCAAATACGCTCCTTCCAACGAACGCAGCCAATCGGCCGCATGACGCCAGCGCGCATTGCCAGTGCGTCGCGCATGCAGGCCCCCGGCCAGGCGCCCCAGCGGGAGACCCCCCGGAATCGACGACAGCCTGCGCCAACGCGACACCAACGCCGGAAGCTGTCGGAAGCTCCGATACCCCTGGAACAATTCGTCGCCACCGACGCCCGACACCACCACCTTCAGGCCCAGCTCCGCGACCGCCTTGCTGGCATACCAGGTGTTGATGCCGTCGATGCTGGGTTGATCCATCTCCGCAAGGATCCGCGGGAGGTCCTCGAGGAATTCTTCCCTCCCCACGCGACGCACGTGGTGGGTGATGCCGTAATGCCTAGCAAGAACGGCGGCTGCAGGCGCTTCGTCCTGGTGACTGCCGACGAATTCGTCATAGGCGATGGTAATGCCCTGCAGGTCACGCGCGCCGGCTTCGACCATCAGCCCGGCCAGGGCCCCCGAATCGATGCCGCCGGAAAGAAACACGCCCACCGGCACGTCAGCCACCAAGTGGCGAGCGACCGAATCGCGCAACGCCACCCGCACCCCCGCAACCACCGCGGCATCATCCGGCTCCACCGCCAGCGCGGCATCGCGCCAGGCTTGGCCAATATCGTGCCAACAGGCCATGCGCTGGATGGCCCCCTCCGCAATCCAAGCGCAGTGGCCGGCGGGAAGCGCCTGGATATCCCGATACCAGCTGCGTGGCTCCGGCACGCTACCCAGCAACCAGAATCCCGCCTGCCCCTCCGGATCGGGGGCCCGCGACACCTGCCCGCTGGCAAGCAAGGCCTTCACCTGCGAGGCCAGCATAATCCCGTTGCCGATCGTTGCCACGTACAGCGGCTTGATGCCGTAGGGATCGCGCGCGGCAAATCCGCGCCGCGCCTGCCGGTCCCAGACGACAAACGCGAACATGCCATGCAGCTTTTGCAGCATCGCGTCGCCATCACGTGCGAACAACGCCAGCAGGACCTCCGTGTCGCTTCCGGTGCGGAAGACATGACCGTCCCGCTCCAAGCCTTGACGCAATTCGCGGAAGTTGTAGATCTCCCCGTTGAACACGATCACGTAGCGCCCGTCAGCCGAATGCATGGGCTGCGCCGCACGCGCATCCAGATCAAGAATGGCCAGCCGTCGATGGCCCAGCGCTACCCCATCCTCTTGCCAAAGCCCCTCCCCATCGGGGCCGCGTGCCTGCATTGCCGCCAAGGCGGCCGCCAACCCGGTCGGAGGCACACCATCCCGGGTGAACGCCGCGATCAGGCCACACATGCCATCGACTCCGCCCCGCCTGTTACATCGCTTTGCCACGGCGGAAGCGGCTTGGCCGCCCGGCCTTCCGTGTGCGCCAGGATGCGCTCCAGATACGCCGCTCCTGCGTGAGCCCCCAGACACTGGGCCCAACCAGCGAGCGCGCGTCGCGCCGGCACAAGCCACGGCCCCGCATCGATTGCCCGGACGAGCAATGCCTCCAACGCATCCCGGTCGTCCGCGCAAAACACGCCACCCGCGCCGCTGGCCTGCACAACCCCGGCACTGCCGCAGGCATCGGAAGCAATCACGGGCGTGCCCGCCATCAATGCCTCGGACACCACCGCGCCCCAGCCGTCGTATCGGCTGGGAAGCACCAACACATCCGCAGCCGTCATTTGTCGCCTCACCTCATGCATCGGCAATGCGCCCATCCACTCCACCCGTTCACCCAACAGGCGTTGGCTCGCAGCACGCAGTTCAGCGTCCAAGGGCCCGGAGCCGATTACCTGCAGGCTGAATTCCGGCACGTGCTTGTTCGATACAGCAGCCAATACATCCAGCAGCAAACCCAAGCGCTTCAACTCGATGAGTTGGCCGACAAACAACACACGGAACGGCCGATCGCTGGGAGGGGGGGCCTGAACGGCAGGCAAGACCGCCTCAGGCAAGAAATAAGCAAACGGAAACACACTGTGCGAAGGCATCCCCTGCGCCCGCACCCAGTCCACCGAGCGCCAACCGGTTGCCAAGACCCCCTGCAGATGCGAATGCCAGCGCAAAAACAGGCCGCGATAGAGCAGCCGCTTGATCGCACCACGCCAGCCGGAATCTTCCACGGTTTCCATGACCACCCATTGCCTGGCGCGGCGCTTGCGCAAGGCGCGCTGCGCCACGCCGACCAAGCCGTTGCCTCGCAAGCCCTGGCACAGGTGAATCGCCTGCGGCACGGCATCTTTGGCCGCTTGTCGCATGGCAGTTGCGCTGCCCGCAAGCCGCACAACCACGCCGGACATCTCGGGCACGGCCCACCCCTGGCGCAGGCGATCTTCCGTCATTGCAACCTGCGCCACATAGGTCACGCGGTGCCCGCGAGCCGCGCAGGCACTGGCGAGAGCCGCCATATGCGGGCTCACCACCGTCTGCCAGAACCACAGGTCAGCCACGCTGTCCTTCCTTCGGGCGGCGTGCGGTTGCAGACCATGTCAGCAGCACCAGCGTGAGCATGCCCATCCCACTGGGCGAGAACAGTGTGGCCTCGCCGAAATTCATGGCCAATGCCGTCAGGCAGACCGCCAACGGCGTCATGCCACCTAGCGCCGCGCGGCGGACAAGCAGCCACAACCACGCAAGCACCGCCATTATCCCGAGCAAACCAAGTTCTTCCCAGATAGCCAAATACAGCACGCCCTTTTCGATCGACGCACCGGTGGGCAGGCCCAGCACCGGGTCCCGTGCAATTTCCATTGAAAACGGATCGGATGCCACACCAAAGCCGATGCCGCGGAGCGGATGCTCCCGGATGTTCGCCCAGATCTCGTCCACCTTCGCGCCCCGGGAGCGGTCATAGGCTTCCACCAGGTTGCTGGAACTGCCACGTTTGGCCACGAAGGTGGCAACCTTGTCACCCAGCAGCGGTCCAGCCGCAATAACCGCTAGTAGTCCCAAGCCCACTATCAACTGCACCCGTCGGCTGCGCAGGCCCGGTAGGAAATCACGCAGCTTCCTGCGCGCCAGCACGCGACCCGACAGGGCAGCCACCGCCAGCCCCAGCACCAAACCCAAGCCAGCAGTGCGCGCTTCCGACAGCGCGATAAGGACCAAAGAGATCACGAACAAGGCCACCAGCCGCCATGGCGGTCGCGGCTCCGCGACGATTCGACTTGCCAACCAGGCGGCCAGCAACGCCATAGTGGGGCCGAACGCCTGCGGGTGCGCCAGCACGCCCTGGAAACCGGTGCCGTTGACCAGATAGCCGCGTCCGCTGACCACCAGCGGCAAGCTGGCCAACAGCAAGGCCACGAGGCCCCCGAACAATTGACGCTCCAGCCTCTGCCGCGCCTCATCGCCCAGACCCGACCAGGCCGACAGCAGGGTGGCCACGGCCACCATCCACGAGACCGCCTTGAGCACCGACACGTCGCGCACTGCACTGAACAGCGACGCATGCGCCACGATGCCTGTCCCCAAAAGGATGGTCACCAGCACCAGCCGATTTACCGGCACGCCACCCTCCGCCGTCTTGCGACCACTGCGCAGCAGCACCGAAAGTGCCGCGGCCGCCAATACCGCATAGCGCCCCAATGCTGCCATCTCCGGCTGCGGCGCAATGCCGGGGCTGAGCATACTGAACAGCCAGGACATCCCAAGCGCCTGGACGGCTTGCGCACGCCCCGTGAGCGCGTAGGCGGCCAGCAGGAAGAATGCAAGACCTGCCGTGACCGGTGAAATCATCCGCAAGGCCGATATCACGGCCAGCGGAATCAACCATAACAGGCGAGGGTTTATTTTCATCAAAAAAATATCAGCTTTGAAAGGCGAATTCGAATGGGAATTTAATTCCGAAGAATTTTCTCAAGAAGCGGAACATTCCCGAAATCTGGCCTCAAGGATGGATTCCTGTACAAATCCAGAACCGACCTCGAAACAACCGATCTTCGCCGAAACCCGGAGATCAAACCACTAAAATAGGAGAACACCAGAGACAACGAAGACAAAACCCCAAAAAGCTTCAAGGCAGAAAACAGCTGGGACGCAAGCAACCGGGCCGAGAACAGCAACGCCATGAAAAACGGGAAGTTCTTGGACAGCACGCGCGTATAGTTAAACACCCACTGCCTACGCCTCCAGAGCCCCTCATCCCCGGCGCGCTGATGATTGTTATGAACCGCAGTCGCGACGGGCGCATAATAAACATCGAAGCCGGCGTTTCTGGCGCGCAACGAATAGTCAAGCTCTTCGCCACCAAAAGAGCACGAGGGATCAATCTCCCCCACTACAGAATAAACCTCGCGCCTCAAGAGGTGACAGGCGCCATGAAAATTGGAAATTCTGACCGGCGCACTCCCATGATCACACTGCGGCGCTAGCGACTGTCTATGGACAATCCTGGGACTCATAATTCCTATACTCGGATTCCTCTCCATGAATTCGAGCATGGCACGAATATCATCAAGATCAACGAAGGCATCATCATCGATATTCAAAATTAGACAACCCGCAGCCTTCGCCCATCCCACATTTCTCCCCCCCGCAACACCAAGATTCTCATGATTAGTCACCAAGTGAACATAATCCAACCCCGAAACAACGGCTCGAAGAAATTCAACCGACCCATCGCTTGACCCATTATCAACAACAATCACCTCCCACCCCATCTCTCTTGAAAACTCAAATATCACAGGGATATTAACCTTAAGCTCCTCAATTCTATTAAAAGAAAGGATAACCACAGAGAGCTCGGGGCGAGACATTGAAGGGCCTTGTTTTTTATTTCGACGAAAAGTGTCGGAGAAATGAGATAACACTAATGCCATCCCAGTCAATCTCGAAATCTATCAATAATTGATCGAATTTCAAGTAAATAGCGCTTTCCAAATAAAACAAGAAAAGACGACTTTCTCAAATATCCAGCCAACACGCTATCCACCATCAAGGAAAGTCGATCAAGCAATCCCATTTCCGGCCAAGAAGCATACCGACGCAGAATCGAGACACGAGAACGAATGACGCCCGCATCAATCCCAGCGCCATCAAGAACATCAGCAGAGTATTCCCATGTCTCTGCTATATGATTTAGTCGACCGAGTATCCGCAACTCATTTTCCCAAGGGTCTTTTTTCGACCTCTCCATTCCAACGTTTCGATTATGCAATCGACGGCGAATCAATGGCTCAGGAATATATTCAGACCGAAAACCAGCCCACTCAAATATAGCCATGATCGCCATATCTTCGCGAAGAATTCTTTTCTCCGGAAAAGGCAGGCCAGCAAGATAGGACGTTCGGTAGCAGGCCGTGGCACCATGAAACCAAGCTCTTTGCTTTGACAGCCAATTGCGCAGCGTTGCAGGCTTCCACTCGGCACACGCCAAATCACCACTTTCATCAAAAATAACATCGGCACTCGAAATTACCGCCACACCCTTTCCCGCCTTCGCAAGCGCAAGAACCTGCCTCTCAGTGCGCCCCGGGAATGAAATATCATCCCCCGCAGCCACGACAAGAAATTCGCCCTTAGCAACTTTGGCAGCGGCAAGCAAATGACCCAAAATCCCAAGATTCCGCTCATTTCTCCTTACAACCACCCGGAAGCGCCCGGAATACTCCTTCGCCATTTCATTCATTATTTCGAAAGTACGATCGGATGAGCAGTCATCCGAAAGGATGACCTCAACCGCCTCATAGCTCTGCGAAAAAGCACCAACTATTGCATCCCGAATGAAATCCTCTTGGTTATAGGCGATGACAAGAAACGTGGCCAATGGACAACTAGACGAATCGAGCCCAGTAAATTGCGACTCATATGCAGAACTGATCGAATCAACCACGCCAGACTCCCATCCTGATCATCACGCGTCGGCTCAATCCGGAGAGCCGGCCCAAGGGCCCGCCCATGTCCGCCATGTGCCCCAGTCGGGCCAGACCATCCAACCCGAATACGATGGCGACCAACAGCCCGACCACAACGGCAACGGACTCCCGCCAGGCCCCAAGGCCGGCCACGGCAACGGCGGCAACACACAGCATCACCAGCCTGCGCCGGACGACGGGCTCCCAGCGGAAGCCTGTGCGTCGGCGGGCCAGCACATAGACGACCGGCATGTAGATCACATACATGCCGAGAAATGCGGCACCGGTGCTGACGATGCCCCACATGGGCAGCCCCAGCGCAACCAGCAGCACGAAGGCGCCGATGGCCATCGATTCGCTGACCAAGTAGATGCGCCCGTTCCCCGCCGCCAGAATGACGAACCCCAGCGGCCACGACGCCACCTTCAACACATCGCCCAGCACCTGCCAGCGCAGGATGGCGGCGGCCTCGTGGAAATCCCGCGTGTACAGCAGGTCGATGATCCACGGCGCCAGCGCCAGCATGGCAAGGAACGCCGGCCCCGCCAGCAGCAGGGCGACCTCGGTCTGCTGGTTCACCAGCCGGTTCACGACCTCCGGCTCGCGGATGGCCGCGGTGAGGCGCGGGTAGTAGTCCGTCCCCATGGCGCCCAGCACGAAGCCGAGGTAGGTCATGCTGATCAACCAGGCCGCCTGGAAGTGCCCCAGCGCCTCCGGCCCCAGTTCCCGCTGGATCAGCGTGCGCGCCACCAGCTGCCCCAGGTTGGCCACCAGACCGCTGACCATGAACGCCGCGCCCAGTGCCACCATCACGCGCCATTGGCCGGCCAGAACCCGTAGCGAGAGCGGCGGTGCCCGCGGCCGATCCAGTCGGGCCACATACCAGTGGCCCAGCAGGAAGCTGGCCGCAGGCGCAGCCAGCACGAACGCCAGGATGCCGCGGGACCCCCACCACGCCACGGCGGCGATCGCGACGGCAGTGGAAACCACGCCGGACAGCACGCTGACGCGTGCGAGGTCGCCGATGCGGCGCATGCCGTTCAGCAGCGCGCTCTGCGAGGCGGACGCCACGGTCAACGCCAGTCCCAGGGCCAGCCATGCCACGTCCGACGCTTGGGCGCGCTCCCCCAGCACGCGTTGGGCCAGCGGCTCGCGCAGCAGCCAGAACACCCATGCGCCCAGCGCCGCCAGCAGCAAGGTAAGCCAGAACAGGGAACGGCGCGTCTCGGCCACGGCCTCCTGCCCGCCCGAGGCGGCGGCTTGCGCGATCTGCCGCGTCCCCACGTTGCCCACGCCCAGTCCGGCGACGCTGGCACCCGTGGCCATCATGTTCTGGAACAGACCGATGAGACCCACGCCTGCCGGCCCCAGCAGCAGGGCCGCCGCTTTGGTGCGCAGCAGGCCGATCAGGATATTGATGACGCTGGCGCCACCGACGATGGACGTGGAACGCAGGATCTGCCGGTAGGAATGCTCCTTCGACATTGCCTCAGACCGCTGCCTTCACCGCGGCGACCACCTGTTCCGCCTGCGCGACGGACAGGTGCGGGCCCATCGGCAGGCTCAACACTTCGTCGGCCAGCCGACTGGCGATGGGAAAGGCGTGATCGGCCAATCCCAGCCCGGCGTAGGCCTGCTGGCGATGCGGTGGGAGGGGGTAATGGATGAGCGTGCCGATGCCGGCCTCGCCCAGCCCGCGCTGGAGGTCGTCGCGCCGGGGATGGCGGACGACGAACAGGTGCCACGCCGGCTCCGCCCACGCCGACACCACGGGCAAGACCAGCCCGGTCTCCGCCAGCTCGCGCTGGTACAACGCGGCGATGGCGGCGCGGCGGGCGTTCCACTCGTCCAGATAGGCCAGCTTCACCCGCAGGACGGCGGCCTGCAGCGGGTCCAGGCGGCTGTTCCAGCCCTGCACCTCGTTGACGTATTTCACCCGCGAGCCGTAGTTGCGCAGCACGCGCAGGCGGTCGGCCAATGCATCGTCGTTCGTGGTGATGGCACCACCGTCGCCCAGGGCCCCCAGGTTCTTGCCGGGATAGAAGCTCCATGCCACGGCATCGCCGTGCGCGCCGATGCGCTGGCCCTTGTAGCGGGCGCCGTGCGCCTGCGCCGCGTCCTCCAGCACCCGCAACCCGTGCCGGCGCGCGATGGACAGGATGGCGTCCATGTCCGCCGGCTGCCCATAGAGATGCACGGGCAGGATGACTTTGGTGCGCGGGGTAATGGCCGCCTCGATCCGCTGCGGATCGATGTTGTGGGTTGCAGGGTCCGGCTCCACCGGCACCGGGATCGCCCCGCACTGGCTGACGGCCAGCCAGGTGGCGATATAGGTGTTGGACGGCACGACGACCTCGTCCCCCGGCCCCACGTCCATTGCCCGCAGGACAAGATGGAGTGCGTCCAGGCCGTTGGCGACGCCAACGCAGTGCCGGGCACCGCAGTACGCCGCGAACTCGGCTTCGAAGGCATCGACTTCGGGGCCGAGGATGTACCAACCGGAGTCGAGAACGCGGGCGAGAGCAGCGTCGATTTCCGCACGCAACTCCACGTGCGGGGCCTTCAGGTCGAGGAACGGGATCATGCGGCTCGTCCAGCCAGTGAAAGGAATTCACCATAGTCGCGGATGTAATCATCCGCGTCGTAATAGTGCGACGCAAAGACCAGCAGCACGGCATCCGGCGAGTATTTGTACTGCGTTCCCCAGGTCATCGGCGGCATGTAGAAGCCGATATCGGGACGATCCAGAACGACTTCCCGTCGCCGCACGCCGTCATCGGCCACCACATTGACCTGGCCGCGCACGCAGATGAGGAACTGGTGACACACGCGATGTGCATGCTCGCCCCGGACTTCGGACGTGGGCACATCGAAAACGACGAAATAGCGCTTTGCATCGAATGGCACTGATCGGCCGAATTCGCCAACCGACAGACTTCCCCGCATGTCCGTCACGAGAGGCAACTTGTAGAGCAGCGGATCTTCGGACGCTGCCTCTGCGCCACCCTGCGCACGCGGCGGCGGGGATGTCCCATTCGACAATGCATCGACATAGCCCACGATGCGGGCAGGATTACCGACCACGATGGCATTGGGCGGCACGGAACGCGTCACGACCGCCCCCGCCCCCACCATCGCATTGCGACCGATCCTGATGCCGGGAAGAACGGTCGCATTGGCACCGATGGAAGCGCCAGCCTCGATTTCCGTCGTCAGGAAAGCCGCCGGATAGCGTTTGCTCTTGGGCACCTTGTCGTTGGTGAAGGTCGCATTCGGCCCGATGAAGACATCGTCCTCGACGCGCAAGCCGTCCCACAGCTGCACGCCCGACTTGATGGTGACGCGATCGCCGACCACCACGTCGTTTTCGATGAAGCAGTGGGAGCAGATGTTGCAGTCGCGCCCGATGGCGGCGCCGGGCAACACGACGCAGAACTGCCAGATGCGGGTCCCGTCGCCGATGGCGCTGGTCTGGACGTCAGCCGATGCATGGATCATGCGCATTCCCTTTTCGGATTCAGGCGATGGATGCGCACCCTGGGCACGCCCCTCGCCGTGCGGGTCACAGCCGCCCATCCACCGCGTCCCGCGGCAGCACGCCCTTGACGTCGTAGACCACGCCGCCGGCCTTGGCCAGCGCACGCACGCCGGCGGCCCCCATGGCGCGGTAATGGTCGTGGCCCACGGCCAGGATCACGGCGTCGTAGGTGCCCGCGGCCGGCGCGTCGACGGGGGTGATGGCGTATTCGTGCCGGGCTTCGTCGGCGCTGGCCCACGGGTCGTGCACGTCCACCTGCGCGCCGTACTCGCGGAACTCGTGCACCAGGTCCACCACGCGGGTGTTGCGCAGGTCCGGGCAGTTTTCCTTGAAGGTCAGGCCCAGGATCAGGATGCGAGCACCCGCCACGGGCAAGCGGCGCTTCAGCATCAGCTTCACCACCTCGTCGGCCACGTGCTTGCCCATGGCGTCGTTGATGCGGCGGCAAGCCAGCAGGATGTCGGGGTAATAGCCGGCGCTCTGCGCCTTCTGGATCAGGTAATAGGGATCCACGCCGATGCAGTGGCCGCCCACCAGACCGGGCTTGAAGGGCAGGAAATTCCACTTGCTGCCGGCGGCTTCCAGGACGTCGTGGGTGTCGATCCCGAGGCGCTGGAAGATCAGCGCGAACTCGTTCATCAGCGCGATGTTGGCGTCGCGCTGGGTGTTCTCGATCACCTTGGCGGCCTCGGCCACGCGGATGCTGGGCGCCTTGTGGGTGCCGGCTTCGATGATGCGGGCATACAGGCCGTCCACGAAGTCCGCGGTGGCCGGCGTGGAGCCGGAGGTGACTTTCTTGATCGTGGTGACGCGGTGGGCCTTGTCACCGGGATTGATGCGCTCGGGGCTGTAGCCGATGGCGAAGGTCTGGTCGCCGGCATCGGCGGCAGCCTCGTAGCGAAGCCCGGAGACGCGCTCCAGGATGGGGACGCAGATTTCCTCGGTGGCACCCGGATAGACCGTGGATTCGTAGATCACGGTGTCGCCGGGCTGCAGCACGCGCCCGATGCTCTCACTCGCCTTCACCAGCGGCGTGAAATCCGGCTGCTTGTGTTCGTTGATGGGCGTGGGGACGGTGACGATGTAGACGTTGCACCCGGCGATGTCGTCCAGCACATCGGTGAAGGACAACCGCGTGGCCTGCGCCAGCATGGCCGACTCCACCTCCAACGTGCTGTCCCTGCCCTGCCGCAACTCCGCGATGCGGGCGGCATTGATGTCGAAGCCGGTGGTGTCGTGCCGCTTGCCGAATTCCACCGCCAGCGGCAGGCCGACGTAGCCGAGTCCGACGATGGCGATGCGGGGTTCCTTGGGTGGGGTCATCCGGGCGGGTTCCAGTGGCGCAGGTGGTATGGGAAGGGGATGGCGCAGGCAGGAAGGGAGGGCTCAGCCGTCGCCGGGTGGGCCATCGACTTCACGCTGCAGGGATTCGATCTCGGCGCGCAGCCGGTCGTATTCGCGCATCTTGCGGGCGAGGAAGTGCCGGGTCAGGCGGGCCTTGGCCTCGATGCCGCCCGGCGTCAGCAGGTAGGCATAGCCCAGCTTGTTGGGGCTGCGGCTGAAGTTGCCGACCTTCACCCACCCCTTGTCGACCAGCGCGCGCAGCGCGTAGTTGAGCTTGCCCAGGGACACGCCGGTCTCGCGCGCCAGTTCGCGCTGGCTGGCCTGCGGCGCATCCGCCAGGCGGCGCAGGATGGCCACGTGCAGTTCATCCGAGGGGATCGGCATGCGTGCGGTGTTCACGGCTTGAACGTCCACGCACGTTAGCGTGGGCCGCGGGCGATGGCAAGGCGTCGCAATGCCCGGCGTCAGGCCGCAGGATGCCCGTCGGGCGCGGCCTCCGGCGCGACCCCGCCGCGCGCGTGCCGATGGCCGCGGTGCCGGACACGCATCTCCCCTGCGGCCGCCAGCATCAGGCCGGCCAACGCGCCCGATGTGGCCATCAGGGTCAGCGTGCGTAGCGGATAGTCCGCCCAGGAGTGGGCCAGCACGGCGCACAGCGCGGCAAGGCCGGCACCGGCCAGCGCGCGGTTGCGGCCTTCGCTACGGACGATGTGCCAGCCGACGCCCACCAGCAGCGCCAGCGTGGCGGCCAGCACGCACATGCCCAGCACGCCGGAGGTCATCCACCACTGCGCGAATTCGTTGTGCGCATGGTTGACGTAATTGGCCAGGCGCAGCTGCAGCGGCGAGGCCTGCTCGAACGCGGGGATGAAGCTGCCCACGCCGCTGCCCAGCGGCGCCTCCGACTTGCCGATGGCCACGGCGGTGCTGGCCATCACGTGCCGCAACTCCTCGGCCTGGTCCACCGCCATCCAGCCGATGGCGGCCCGCACGCCCATCACCGCCAGGAGCAAGGCCACCGCCGCGGTCACGGCCACGCGCCGGCTGCGCCACACCCGGCGCAGCGGCAACGCGCCGGTCGCGGCCAACGCAAGGGCCAGCGCCGGGAACGCGATGATCATGCCGGCGCGTGACGTGGACAGCGGCACCATCAGCAGGAAGAACCCGGCCAGCGCGAAGTACCACCACTGGCGATGCGGATGGGTTTCGCCCAACTGTGCGCGCAACCGCGCCTCCGCGCCCAGGCCGACGGCCAGCACCATGGCGATCACGCAGGCCGTGGCCTGGTGGTTGGTATTGGCGAACACGCCGCCGAACCCCGCGTCGAAGTCCTGGTACAGGCGCAACCCGCTGTCGCGCGGCAGGCCCGCCTGGAAGAACGCGAACAGCACGTTGGCCAGCGCCAGCCCCACCACCAGCCGCGCCAGGCCGCGCCGCTGCCGGCTGTCCAGCGAGGCCGCCGCAAAGAACGCCGCCAACGCAGGCAGCAGGGCCAGCAGCCCTTTCCGCGTCCCCCACGGCGCAAGGCTCCAATGGGGCTCGACGGTCACGCCCGCCTGCGCCAAGTCCGCGGCCAGCGCCTGCCGGGCCGGCACCGCTCCCCACCATGCCTGCGGCAGCGGCAATTGCTGGAGCACTGGCACCAGCACGACCAGCAGGGCCACCGCAACGCCGGCGCGCACCGGCAGCGAGGCGCCATCCGCCGTCATCACCAGCAGGCTCATCAGCAGCACGGGTAGAGCGAGCAGCTGCAACAGTTCGTCGATGGCCGTGTCGTCCGCTGTCACGCCGCCGCCCAGCCAGCAGGCGACCAGCAGGACACAGAGGGCGGGCAACAGCAGTCGACGGGCGAGATCGGTCATCGGGCCAGCGCAGGTCGGACGGCGGAAACGCAACAGGGCAGGTCGAAGACCTGCCCTGTTGGCGGAAACGCGAAGCGCGAAGCGCGCCGGGCGATCAGAAATGGCGGATGCCGTTGCTGAGCGGGCCCACCGGCGTGTTCTCTTCGTTGTTGATCAGCCCGGCCGCCACCAGCGCGGACAGGGCGATGATGCCGGCGCTCATGTTGCTGCCGGCGCCGGCCTTGGCCGCAATCGCCTTGCAGTCATTGGGGACCGCGTAGACGCCCGGGACGTCCAGCTTGATCTTGCAGCCGTTGCCATAGGTGAGGATGCCGACCGAGTTTTCATTCACCATGACCTTCTGGCCGGCTTCGAGGTTCTGGCCACTGGTCGCGGTGACGTAGTCGCCACCCGTGCTGGTCATGATGGAGCCGCTTTCCACCCGCAGGGTGGCGGTGCCGGAGTCTTGGGCAAACGCAGGCGTGGCGAACGCCACGGAAGCGGCAAACAGAGCAGCAGCGAGCTTGGTCATGGCAGTCATCCTTGTGCGAGCGCCGGGGGAGCGCGAGTGGCCAGCGTAGCAGCGGCATTTTTCGATGGCAACCCAAGACTTAGCGCATTTTCGAGACATCCGTTCAGGGTTTGCGCATTGAACGCGCATTCATCCTTCAAGGGGCGTCCACTCGCTGCAACCGCATGTCCGCCACCCACAACTGCCCTTCCAGCCGCTGTGCGGGCCCGGCGGGCACCGGATTGACCAGGCGCAGCCACTGCCCCGGGCAGCCGGCTTCCGGAATCCCGATCTCCATGTGCATCTCGCGCCATCCCTGGTTGCCATCGATGGCATCGCTGCGCGCCACGACACCGGCAGGTCCCGCGCACACCAGCTGCCATTCCAGGCCCATTTCGCTGCGCAGGGCCTGCGCCCTCACCTGGAAATCCAACCGATAGCGTCCCGGCCCGAGGAGCAGAGGCTGCTCCAGCCCCGCGGACGGAATTCGCCGACCCAGGAACTGGAAGTAGGCGGCCTGCCCCGGCTGCCCTGCCACGGGCTCGAACTGCAACAGCACGCCCGGCACGCGACGGATGCGCCAGTCGAACCCGGCGTTGGAGGGCTCAAGGGCGAAATCCCCGTTGTAGAGGGGAGGCAACCGACCGCCGATCTTCACCGCCCTGCCCGCCCAGCGGGCATAGGCTTCGCCCCAGCGCCCCTGGGCCATCAGGCTGTCCAGCCAGCGGGCGTAGTCGTCCTCGGCCAGGGCGCCCCGCGCCTGCAAGGCCTGCATCACCAGCCCCGCCGCCCGTGGGTTGCCCCGACGGGGATCACGAAGCCGGGCCATCAGGCCGGCGCGCCATGGGGGATCGCGCGCCAAGGCCTGCGCCAACGCTTCGGCAAAGGCAGGGTCCTGGGCCAGCTGGACCAGCGCGGGATACAGCGCGCCCGCACGCCGGGGCGAGACCCGCAGGAGCCCATCGATCTGGACCAGCGCCTCCCGGTGGTCGCCCTGCTGCAAGGCATGCCGCGCCAGCCACATCCTGGCCGCCTGGTCGCGCGGGGCACGCTTTGCGGCGATCCGGTAGAGGCGGAGCGCACCAGCGGGATCCCCGCTGCGCTCGCTGGCCTCGGCCAGGACCCGGAAGGCTTCGCCCCGCAAAGGCTCGCGGGCCAGCAGGCGGCGGGCGGTCGCCTTGGCATCGTCCAGCCTGCCGCTGTCCAGCTGCTGCTCGGCCAGCGCCAGCAGCGCGCGAGGGTCGTCGGCGCGCCAGCGCAACGCGCGAACGGGATCCGTGCTGGCGTAGCGTTCGGCTTGCATCTGGCCCAAGAGGCGCCAACCGGCCCAGATGCAGCCGCAAGCCGCAAGCACCAACACCCAGGTTCGCCAGCGCCGGGTCACGGTGCGGCCTCCACTGCCAGCGCCGTCACCAGCCAGAAGCCCTCCCGCCAACGCAGGGTGGCCGTCAGGCGGGCGGACGGGCCCGTGGAATCCGACGCCGACACCCCCGCCCGCAGCACGGCCTGGTCGCTGCCGATCCGCCACTGAGGATCCGCCAGCCGGACACGCCCGGCCGAATGTATATCCTGGCGCAGGCGATCCGCACGGGCTTCGACCACGGGACTGTTCCAGATCGGCGGCGCCGCAGAGCCGGGCTTGCGCAGGTAGTCCAGCAGGCGCTCGCCCGCCCGGCGTGCCGCCTGCAGGCGCTCGAACGCCGGCGCGTCATCGGCACTGGCCGACGCATCCGGCACGGCGGATGCCGACGCGGCCCCCATGGACGCCGATGCGTCGGCGGGCGTGGCGCTGGCCGACGCGGCGCGCACCGCTGGTCCAAGGGTCGCTTCACTGGCGCGCGTGCGCTCGCGCGCGTCCACGACGCGGGGCGCAGCACCGGATGTCGTGGCGGGGGAAGGCCGGTCGATGGCCGCACGCTCGCCGCCCTGCCGGCTGGCCACCACCGCAGGACCGTGCGCGGCAGGCGCTTTCGGCTGCGGGGCAAGCGCACGCGGCGGAATCCGGGCAGGCACCTTGATGGCAGGGGCAGCCACGCGCCGCGGGCTGGCGGGATCGGTGGGCAGAATATCCAGTCCTCCCTCTTCCGCTTGCGCCTCGCGGGGCAGGTCATCCCATGCCTCCGGCGGCGGATCGACATCCCGCAGTGCCAGCAACACCAGCACGAGGCAGAGGCCGCACAAGGCCAGGACGGGAAACCGTTGGCGCCAGGGCGACGGCGCATGGGATGCCAATGGCTCGGGTCGCCACGTCCGCATGCCGACCGGCGCGACGGCGCCATCGGCCGCGACCGGGCCAGCCGCCTGCCGGAGCGCCTCGTCGTAGGCCTGGCGACGCTCCGGGGTGCGCAACTGGTTCCATGCGCCATTCACGCGCGTGGCGAACAGGGCGTCGTCCTCGCTGCGCGCCCGATCCGGATGCAACCAGTGCTGCAGCAGCCGGTAATGGGCCTTGATCCGCTGGGCGCTGGCGTCGGGTGCCACGCCCAGCGTGCGGTAGGCGTCGGCCTGGGGATGGAACAACACCTCGCGCGCATAGAAGCGCGCCGCCTCGAGGACATCCGGTTCGCTCTCGCCGAACCGCCGCGCCTGCTCGGCCAGCTGGTCCGGCATCGTGCCGGCGGCGATGCCCAGCAGCACGTCCATGCCGTCCGCGGGCAAGGGGCGCTGCCGCAAACCCTGACGCTCCCCTGGCGCGCGCAGCAGCGCCAGGGCCCATTCCAGCGCGCTCCCCTTCGCGCCGTCCATCGATCAGTCCCGCGTCAACTTGGGCTTGTCGCCGTACGCGTAGTACGACTCGTAGCGGTAGCCGTACCCGTAGCCGTAGCCCGCGGTGCGCGCGTCGTACTTGGTCAGCAGGCAGCCGACGATGCGGGCACGCGCGGTGAGCAGGCGCTTGAGCGCCGACTGCGCCGCGCTGATCTTGGTCTTGGCGCTGTTCACCACCAGCAGGGTGCCGTCGATCGCGTTCGACAGGATCGGGGCATCCGCCAGGCCGAGGACCGGCGGGCCGTCGATGATCACGTGGTCGTAGCGCTCGGTGCCGATCGTGAGCAGGGACACCAGCTTGGAACCGGACAGCAGCTCCGCCGGGTTGGGCGGCAGCGGGCCGGCCAGGATCACCTGCAGCCCCTCGTCGCCGCTGGGCTGCACCGCAGCGGTGAACGAACACGCCCCCGCCAGCAGGTTGCTCAGGCCGACATCGGCCTTCATGCCGAGGGTCTTGTGCAACGAGGGATTGCGCAGGTCCGCGTCCACCAGCAGGACGCGCTTGCCCAGCTGGGTGAGGTTGCGGGCCAGCGCCAGCGCGGTCGTGGACTTGCCCTCGCCGGGACCGGAGCTGGTGACCAGCAGCGTCCGCGGGACGCCGTGGTCGGTGGCGAACTGCAGGGCGGTCCGCACCGAACGGTAGGCTTCGGAGAAAGAGGACTGCAGGTTCGCGGACGCAGCGGCCACGCTCTCCTTGGGCCCCAGCTTCGGGATCACGCCCAGCACCGGCAGCTTGAGCTTGTTCTCGATGTCCTGGGGCGTCTTCAGGGTGTCGTCGAGGAATTCCAGCAGGAAGGCCAGCAGCACGCCCAGCACGCCGCCCAGCAGCAGGCCGATGGCCAGGTTGAGGAACAGGCTGGGCTTGAAGCGCCCGCCCGGCACCTCGGCGCGGTCGATGATCGAGATGTTGTTGGCGCGCACGTCGCCCGCCACGCCCACTTCCTTGTAGCGCTGCAGCAGCCCGTCATAGAGCTGGCGGTTGGTATCCACTTCGCGCTTCAGGATGTTGTACTGGATGCTGCGGCCATCGACGTCCAGCGCCTGCGTGCGCAGCGCGGCGATCTGGCCCATGAGCATCCGTTCCTGGCGCGCGGCAGCGTCGTATTCGGCCTTGACCGAGGCGCGGACGCCCGCGATCTCCCTGCCTATCTGCCGGTCCAGTTCGTCGATCTGGTTCTTGAGCTGCAGCATCTCCGGGTAGTCCGGCTTGAAGGTCTGCAGCTTGAGCTGGTACTGCGCCTGCAGCTGGCCCTTCTGCTGCTGCAGTGGGCGGATATTGGAGTTGCCGATCATGTCGGCCGGCATCGCCCCGCCGGACGCCTGCTGCCAGCGGGCTTCGGCACGGATCCGCTGGTCCTGCGCCGTCGCCAGCGCGGCATTGAGCTGGGTGAGGTTCTGCGCGGCCAGCGACTGCCCCTGCTCGCCGGTGTTGACCAGGTTTTCCTGCTGGGCGAACTGGACCAGCTTGCGCTCGGAATCCTCCAGCTTCGCCCGGGTGAGCTTGAGCTGCTCCTCGAGGTAGGTCTTGGCGTAAGACGACGCGCCGAAACGACGCTCGAGACCGGAGGCGATGTAGCCCTCGGCCACGGCATTGGCGGCACGCGCCGAGAACTGCGGCGACGGGCTGTCGAAATTGATGCGCACCAGCCGCGAATTGCGGATGGGCTCCACGCTCAGGCCAGCGCTGATGATGCCCGCCGCCTGGCGCAGCTGCTGCTGCGCGGCGTCGCCACGGACGGCGGCCTGGGCGGCTCCCTTGCGGGGATCCTGCTTGCCCTTGGGCTGGAGCAGGCCGAGCAGGCGCCCCAGCCAGCCCGGATCGGAGAGGCGAGCCAGTGCGGCCTCGTCCAGGTCGAGTTCGTTGGCCACCCGCTCCGCGAGCGCCCGGCTCTGGATCAGCTCGTACTGGGTCTGCAGGAACTCGGGGTCCCAGCCGCCGTCGCCCCCGGGTTGGATGCCGTTGACCTGGACGACCTGGACGCCCTCCTTCTCCAGCTGCAGCACGGTGCTGGCGCGGTAGATGGGGGTCGACAGCAGCGTGACCAGCAGCGCCAGCGCCACCACGCCCGCCAGCACGCCGATGATCAGCCGGCGGCGCTTGACCAGGATGTGCCAGTAGGCCAGCAGGTCGATCTCATCCTCGTCGCGGCGCTGCTCCTCCTGCAGTTCCAGCGCGAGTGCGGTGCCCGGCCCGCGCAGGTGCGCCAGGCTGCCTCCGGCCTGCGGATCGAGGCGTGCCGGCAGCCGGCTGTCGTCGCCTGGGGTGCCCGCGGGCAATCGTTCATCGGTCATGCGTCTATCGTCCTTGATCGATCAGAAGAACCAGCGGAACACGCCGACGGCCGGCGCGGTCTCGATGAAGCGGCGGAACGCCGACTTGCTGCCGGACTGCTCGACCACGATGATGTCGTCGCCGAAGACCTGGGGATCCTCGATCAGGCCGCGCCGGACCTGGCGCAGGTCGAACACCGCGGCCATGCGCTTGCCGTTGACCTGCCGCATCAACACGATGCCGCCGAGGTCGGCGACCTTGTCGTCCACGCCGCCAGCGAGCGCGATCGATTGCAGGAGCGTCGTCTTGCCGGTGATGGGGTAGATGCCCGGCTTGCTGACCGCCCCTTCCAGGGTGATCCGCTGGCTGGCGTATTCCTTCACGAAGACGCTGACCTGGGGGTTCTGCAGGTAACCCTCCGCATACTTCTTGGCAAGTTCAGCCTCCAGCTCGGGGATGGTCCGCCCTCCCGCCATGACCCCCCCGATCAGCGGCAGCGACACCTGGCCGTTGGAATTGACCCGCACTTCCTTGTCCAGGTCCTGCACGCCGAACACGCTCACCTGGAGCAGGTCCTGCGCGCCGATGCGGTAGTCGGTGGCGCCTTCGTAGGCCCCCGAGGAGGTCGTGGTGTCCGGTGGCGGCAGCGCATTGCCGGCGACAGCATTGGCTTGGGATGTCCGCACATCGCCACCGCTGGCACACGCCGCGAGCAGCGCCACCAACACCGATACCAACCAGAACCGCAGCCCGTTGCGCATGCATCATCCTCGACCGGGGGAGCCGGCATTATGCGGGGCAACCGCAACCGCGCAAGCTGAACGCGGATGCGTCGCCCCGTTTCGTGACTGCCTTGGAGTTCCGGCCAATCCACCGGGAGCAATGCTATTGCCTAATCGAAGCGTTCCTGTAGAATGCGCGCCTGCTTCGGGCGGTTAGCTCAGCGGTAGAGCATTGCCTTCACACGGCAAGGGTCGCAGGTTCGAACCCTGCACCGCCCACCAGCGTCACCACGCAAGGCCATCCCCACGGGATGGCCTTCGTCGTTCCGGGGCAGGCAACAGGCCGCCCCGCCTCATTCGTCCTCGTCGTCGGCCAGGATCTTCTTCTGGATGCGGTCCAGGTACGCATCCGCCTCCTCGACCGAGCGGAAGATCTCGCTGAGGGGAACCGCCTTCACGATGTCGAACACCTTCTGCACCTGCGGCTGGGCATTGGCGACCAGCACCTTGCCGCCGCGCGCCTCCAGCAATTTGCGGGCACGGAACACCGAGCGCACCCCGGCCGAGCTGATATAGGCAAGGCGCTCGAGATCCAGCGTCAGGTATTGCACCTGCCCGGCCAGGACCAGCGACAGGCGGTCGTCCAGCGCACCGTAGGTGTGGGTGTCCAACCGGCCGTCCAGCACCACGCGCTGGTTGCCGTTGGCGAGCAGAGGATGGATCTTCACGTCGAGGGTCATCCGGGCATCTCCTGGCAAGGATCTAGGGTCCGGCGGGCAGGACAGCGTCGCCCAGCCGCAAGGTCAGCTCGTTCCTGTCGTCGCGGCGCGCGTAGGTCACCTCCTGCGCCAACGTACGGACAAGGTGGATACCCAGGCCGCCGATGCCGCGCTCGTCCAGCGGGGCGTCCACGTCCGGGGCGTCGCGGGACAAGGGATCGTAGGGCGGCCCGTCGTCGCGGAACTGCAGCCGCCACTGCCCGTCGATCGCCTGCAGCCGGACCTCCAGCGTGCCGCTCGTACCGGCAGGGAATGCGTGGTCCATGACGTTGCAGGCCACCTCCTCCAGGATCAGCGCGGCATCGACGGCCAGCGCCTCATCGGCGCCGCCGGCCTCCATCGCCCGCCGCAGCGCCAGGTCCACCTCCGGCAAACGGGCGCGATCGGCAGGCACCTGCAACCGGCAGGCGAACGCCTCCCCCTCCGGTAGCGGATCGGAAGCGGGGCACTCGATGCTGAACACCATGATGTCATCCGACTGCGGGGCCTCCCGCACGAAGCGGTGGACGGCCTCGACCAGCGCATCGCACGCGCCCTCCCCGGCCGGCACGGCGCGCAGGACCTCGACGAGGCGGGCCTCGCCGAACGCCTCGTTGCCGGCATCGAATGCTTCGGTGACACCATCGGTGAAGGCCAGCAGGGTGTCCCCGGGGGCCAGGCTGACCTCGCAGACGGGGAAGCAGTTTTCGGCCTCGAAGCCCAGCGCGGCGCCGGGCGGCACCTCGAGAGCGACGACCTCGCCATTCGCGCGACGCAGCAGCGGCGGATCGTGCCCGGCACTGGCGAGGCGCAGCACGCCGCTGTCCAACTCCAGTACGCCGCACAGGACGGTGGCGAACATGCAGGCGTGGTTGCCCTCGACCAGGTGGCGGCCGGCCTCGGCCAGCACCGCATCGGGGCCATCGGCATCGTTGGCCGCCACCTCCAGCACGGTCAGGGTCCGCGCCATGAAGAGCGCCGCGGGAATCCCCTTGTCGGACACGTCCCCCACGACGAACCACAGGCGATTGCCGCGCCGGAAGTGGCTGTGGAAGTCCCCGCCCACCACCTTGGCGGGCTCCAGCCGCGCCTGGACGAGGTAGGCCCGCGCGCCGTGCTGGATCCGTTCGCCCGGCGGCAGCATGGACTGCTGGATGTCGCGGGCGATCTCCAGTTCGCTTTGCAACTTCTGCCGCTCGCCGGCGTGGCGGGCGATCTCCGCCATCTGCTGGCGGATCGAGTCGCGCGCGCGCTCCAGTGCCCGCGCCATCACGCCCACCTCGTCGCGCATGCGGTCGTGCGGGACCGGCCATTCGAACTCACCGGCGGCGAAGTGGCCGGCGCTGCGGGTCAGTTCCTCCAGTGGCACGGTGATCCGGCGCAGCAGGCGGTGGATGGCCAGCGCGCTGAGCAGCGCGACGGCGACGCCCAGCGATGCCAGCACCCGAAGCGCACGGGTGAAATCCCCCAGCATCGCCGACTGGTCCCGCGCCAGCTGCAGCGCCCAGCCGGTGTCGCCCACGGGCTGCAAAGCGGAGTAGCGCATCGGGCCGCCTGCGCCGGCCTGATGGGTGAACTGCAATGCCTGGCCCGCCCGACGCGCCTCTTCCATGGGCGCAAGGTCCGGACGACGGTAGTGTTCGATGTATCGCGCCAGCGTGGTGTTGAAGGCCACGCCGGGTTCGGGATGTACGGCGATGGTACCGCCGGGCGCGAACAGCACCGGACGCTGCCCGGTGGTGCGCCGCAACCCGTCCAAGGACACGGACAGCGCCTGCACGGGCACGTCCAGGCTGACCATGCCGCGGGCGCGGCCGGCGCGATCGCGCAGCGGCAGGTTGAGGGTGGCCATGTAACGGCCACCGGCGGTTTCGTTGAAGTACGGCTCCGACCACCACGGTCCGCTGGCGCCCAGGGTGCGCCGGTACCACGCCTGCGCCGCCACGTCGTAGCCGTCCGCCCGCATGTCGCGGTCCTGCCCTCCCCGGCCGGGCGCTCCCGCGTAGTAGGCCAAGGGCTGGCCATCCGGCATCACGCCGGGCTCCAGCGCCACCAGTCCCCCCACCACGCTGGGATTGGCCTGCACGACCACGCGCAGGGCCGCCAGCACGCGGTCGCGGTCCAGCCCGGGCTCGTCCAGCAGGCCCGCCAGGCTCTCCGCCGAAATCCGAACCGCGCGCATCGCGGCCTCGATGCGGCCCGCGGACTGCACCGCCTCGAAACGGACCTCGGTCTCGCCCTCGGCGAGCAGGCGGTCGCGCCAGGCCAGCAGGGAGGTGGCCAGCCCGGCCACCAGCAGCAGCACCACCAGCATGCCCATGGCCACCATCAGGCGGGTGCGCAGGCTGGCGTGCCAAGCGACCGTGCCGCCCGCGTCAGGCGTCCCGATGGCGGGCGGCGCGTGCGATGGCCCGGCGGTGTGCGTCATGGCGGCTCGGCGGCGATGTCCCCGCGCCGACGATAGCGCGGATCGGACCCGGCCGGCAGGCCCGCCCGGCCCGCGCCGGCATCACAGCCCCAGCGCGGCGATCACCGATTCGGCCAGCACGACCGGATCCGCCTCCTGCGTCCGCAGGTGCAATTCGGGCGCCTGCGGCGGCTCGTAGGGCGAATCGATGCCGGTGAAGTTGCGCAGCTCGCCCCGTCGCGCCTTCGCATAGAGGCCCTTCACGTCGCGCCGCTCGGCTTCGGCCAGCGGCGTATCGACGTAGACCTCCAGGAACTCGCCGGGCTCGAACAGCGCACGCGCCAGTTCGCGCTCGGCGCGGAACGGGCTGATGAAGCTGACCAGCACGATCAGGCCGGCATCCGTCATCAGCTTCGCCACCTCGGCCACGCGGCGGATGTTCTCGACACGGTCTTCCGGCGTGAAGCCCAGGTCCTTGTTGAGCCCATGGCGGACGTTGTCGCCGTCCAGCAGGTAGGTGTGCCGGCCCAGCGCCAGCAGCTTCTTCTCGACCAGGTTGGCGATGGTGGACTTGCCCGCGCCGGACAGGCCGGTGAACCACAGGCAGCGCGGCGCCTGGTGCTTGGCGGCGGCGCGCGCGGCCTTGTCGACGTCCAGGTGCTGCCAGTGGATGTTGGCTGCGCGGCGCAGCGCGAAGTCCAGCGTGCCGGCGGCCACGGTGGCGTTGGTCTGCCGGTCGATCAGGATGAAGCCGCCCAGCGCGCGGTTGTCGGCGTAAGGCGCGAAGGCCACCGGCTGGTCGAGGTGCAGGTTGCAGACGCCGACCTCGTTCAGTTCGAGGTGCTTGGCCGCCAGCTCGTCCTGGGTGTTGACGTCCACCTTGTGCTTGATCTCGGTGACCGAGACCCCCACGGTGCGCGTGCCGAGCTTCAGCAGATAGGGCCGCCCCGGCAGCAGCGGCTGGTCGCCCATCCACAGCAGGTGGGCCGCGAACTGGTCGGAGACTTCGGGCGGGGCGGCCGCGGCGGCGATGACGTCGCCGCGGCTGGCGTCGATCTCGTCGGCCAACGTGAGCGTGACCGCCTGCCCGGCCGACGCGACCGGCAGGTCGCCATCGGCGGTGACGATGCGGGCCACGGTGGACCGGCGCCCCGACGGCACCACGACCACGCCATCGCCGGGTGCGACCGTGCCGGCCGCAATGGTGCCGGCGAAGCCGCGGAAGTCCTGGTGCGGGCGGCAGACCCACTGCACGGGCATGCGGAAGGCCTCCTGCGCGTCGGCGCGGTCGACCGGCACGGTCTCCAGCGCCTCCAGCAGCGCGGGCCCGTCGTACCAGGGCATGGCCGCCGAACGTTCCACCATGTTGTCGCCGCGCAGCGCGGACAGCGGGATGCAGTGCACGTGGGCGATGCCCAGCTGGGTCGCCAGCGCGCGGTAGTCGGCGGCGATGGCGTCGAACACGGCCTGGTCGAAGTCCACCAGGTCCATCTTGTTGACCGCCAGCAGCACGCGCCGGATGCCCAGCAGCGAGACGATGTAGCTGTGCCGCCGGGTCTGGGTGAGCAGGCCCTTGCGGGCATCCACCAGCACCACCGCCACGTCCGCGGTGGACGCCCCGGTGGCCATGTTGCGGGTGTACTGCTCGTGCCCCGGGCAGTCGGCGACGATGAACTTGCGGCGCCCGGTGTCGAAGAACCGGTAGGCCACGTCGATGGTGATGCCCTGCTCGCGCTCCGCGGCCAGGCCGTCCACCAGCAGCGCGAAGTCGATCGCGTCGCCCTGGGTGCCGTGCTTGCGGCTGTCGGCCTCCAGCGCGCCCAGCTGGTCGTCCATCAGCTGGCGGGTGTCGTGCAGCAGGCGGCCGATCAGCGTGCTCTTGCCGTCGTCCACGCTGCCGCAGGTGATGAACCGCAGCAACCCCTTGGTCTCGTGCTGGTGCAGGTAGGCGGCGACCTGCGCGCTGGCGTCGTCCGTGCGCATCAGAAGTAGCCCTCCTGCTTCTTCTTCTCCATCGAGTCTGCCGGATCATGGTCGATCACCCGGCCCTGCCGTTCGGATGTGCGCGCGGCCAGCACCTCGGCGACCACCTCCGCCGTGGTCGCGGCCTCGGATTCGACGCCGCCGGTCAACGGATAGCAGCCCAAGGTGCGGAAGCGCACCATCCTGTCCTGCGGCACCTCGCCCGACCGAAGCGGCATGCGGTCGTCGTCCACCATGAGCAGCACGCCATCGCGCTCGACCACCGGCCGGCGCCGGGCGAAATACAGCGGCGGCAGCGCGATCTCCTCGCGCAGGATGTAGAGCCACACATCCAGCTCCGTCCAGTTGGAGATCGGGAATGCGCGGACCGACTCGCCCTTGTGGATACGGGTGTTGTACAGGCTCCACAGCTCGGGGCGCTGGTGCTTGGGTTCCCAGCGATGCCGTGCAGTGCGGAAACTGAAGATGCGCTCCTTCGCGCGCGACTTTTCCTCGTCGCGCCGCGCCCCCCCGATGGCGCAGTCGTAGCCCCCGGCTTCCAGTGCCTGGCGCAGGGCCTGCGTGCGCATCACGTCGGTGTAGACGCTGGCCCCGTGATCGAACGGGTTGATGCCGCGGCGCACACCCTCTTCGTTGACGTGCACGCGCAGCTCCACGTCGCACCTTGCCGGCACCTGGTCGCGGAAGGCGTAGGTCTCGCGGAACTCGAAGGTGCTGTCGATGTGGAGCAGCGGGATCGGCGGCCGTGCCGGGAAGAACGCCTTGCGCATCAGGTGCAGCAGCACCGTGCTGTCCTTGCCGATGGAGTACAGCAGCACCGGATTGCGGAACTCGGCGGCGACCTCCCGCAGGACATGGATGCTCTCGGCTTCCAGCCGATCAAGGTGGGACATTGCGTGGATCAAGGTCGCGTGTGCCGGATGGACGGACGCCAAGGGTATCAGCTGGCCTTGCTGGCCCGCAGCCGGGCCACGTGCGCCGGCGGCAGGAAGGCGTCGCTGCGCGCCTGCTGCCAGAAATCGCGGAACACGGCGTGCTCCGGCAGCCGCCCGCCCAGCAGGTCGCCGGGCTGGAGGTAGCGGTACACGGCCGCCAGCGACCGCACTTCGGTCGGCGAGATACGGCGCAGGATGTGCTCGGGCCCGAGCTGGTCGGGATGGGTGAGCCCTGCCGCGCACAGCAGGTCGCGCAGTGCCGCGACGGTGTGCTGGTGGAAAGCCTGCACGCGCGCCGCCTTGTCGGTGAGGTCGAGGTGCTTCCAGCGCGCCGGGTCCTGGGTGGCGATGCCGGTCGGGCAGCGGTTGGTGTGGCAGCTCAGCGACTGGATGCAACCCAGCGCGAACATGAAGCCGCGCGCGGCGTTGCACCAGTCCGCGCCCATCGCCAGCGTGCGGGCGATGTCGAAGGCAGTGGTGATCTTGCCGGCGGCGCCGATGCGCACGCGATCGCGCAGCCCCAGTCCCACCAGGGTGTTGTGCACCAGCATCAGGCCTTCGTGCAGCGGCACGCCGACGTGGTCCACGAATTCGGCGGGTGCGGCGCCGGTGCCGCCCTCGGCGCCGTCGACCACGATGAAGTCCGGCAGCAGTTCGGGCGACGTGTCCGCGTGCTCCTGCATCGCCTTGGCGATGCCGAACCACTCCCACGGATGGCCGACGGCCAGCTTGAAGCCGGTCGGCTTGCCGCCCGAGAGCGTGCGCAGGCGGGCCACGAACTGGAGGAGCTCGATCGGCGTCGAGAACGCGGAATGCCGGGCCGGCGAGACGCAATCCCGGCCCATGGGGACGCCGCGGGTGGCGGCGATCTCGGCAGTCAGCTTCGCCGCCGGCAGCACGCCACCGTGGCCGGGCTTGGCGCCTTGCGAAAGCTTCACTTCGATCATCTTCACCTGCGGATCGAGCGCCTGCGCGGCGAAGCGCTCCTCGCTGAAGCGCCCCTCGTCGTCGCGGCAGCCGAAGTACCCCGAGCCCAGCTCCCAGACCAGGTCGCCGCCGCCTTCGCGGTGGTAGGGCGAGATCGAGCCTTCGCCGGTGTCGTGGTAGAAGCCGCCGCGCGCCGCGCCCGCGTTCAACGCACGGATGGCCGCGGCGGACAGCGCGCCGAAGCTCATCGCGGAGATGTTGAACACGCTGGCGGAATACGGCTGTGCGCAGCCCGCGCCGACGGCTATGCGGAAGTCGTGGCCGTCGATCTCCGCCGGCGCCAGCGAGTGGTTGATCCACTCGTAGTCGGTGCCGTACACGTCGTGCAGCGTGCCGAACGGACGCACGTCGCTGGCATGCTTGCTGCGCTGGTAGACCAGCGCCCGCTGCTCGCGCGAGAACGGCACCTCGGCGGTATCGGACTGGATGAAGTACTGCCGCATCTCCGGGCCGATGGTCTCCAGCCCGTAGCGGAAGTGCGCCAGCAGCGGATAGTTGCGTCGCAGCGTGCTCTTGCGCTGCAGCAGGTCGGCGGTGCCCAGCGCCGCCAGCAGCCCGAACCCGGCCACGCCCCACCACCATTGCGGATGGACGGCCGCCAAGGCCACCGAAAGCAAGGCCAGCGCGAGGCTGGCGAGGTACGGCGCGTAGCGGAGCACGGCATCTCCCCATGGACAAGGTGGTGCCCGGAGTCGGGATCGAACCGACATGGCCTTGCGGCCGAAGGATTTTAAGTCCCTTGCGTTTACCAGTTTCGCCATCCGGGCCTGCGCAGCAAGCTTAACGCGAAGGCTGCGATGACCGTAATGCACGAAGCGACTGTGGCGGGCCGCCGAGGTGGGGATAATCGGCGGCATGGATGCCGCCGATCAGCCTGCATGGACGTACTTGCGGCGTGTCCGCGGCTCGGCGGCCCGCCGCGGTCGCATGCGCTCGACTTCGTCGAACAAAAAGAAAAAGCCCCGCTTTCGCGGGGCTTTCGATTGGAGGCCGAGGTCGGAATTGAACCGGCGTACGCGGATTTGCAGTCCGCTGCATAACCACTCTGCCACCCGGCCGGATGACGCATCGTGCACCGGATTCTTCCACATCGTGCGCAGGCGCGCGACAGGCGATGGACCGGAACACTCCGGACCTGGGTCCGGAAAAAACGAAGCCCCGCGAACGGGGCTTCGTGAATCTGGAGCGGGAAACGAGACTCGAACTCGCGACCCCGACCTTGGCAAGGTCGTGCTCTACCAACTGAGCTATTCCCGCGTTGAGCCCGCCATTCTACGGGCTTTTTTTGGATCGTCAACAGGTTTTCAGAAACTTTTTTCATCGTCCGCGCGCAGGGCCGGCCAGGCCGCGCGGAGGTACTCGAACCCGGACCACAGGGTCAGGATCGCCGCGGCCGCGAGCAGCCATTCGCCGATCTGGAACACCGGCACGCCAAGCAGCGGCTCCCGGTACAGCAGGAAGCCGAGGGCGATCATCTGCACCGTGGTCTTGATCTTGCCGACCATCGCCACCGCCACCTTCGCCCGCTGGCCCAGCTCGGCCATCCACTCGCGCAGCGCCGACACCGCGATCTCGCGGCCGATGATCACGCTGGCCCACAGCGCCATCCACACCGTGTGGTGGTGTTGCACGGTGATCACCAGCGCGGTGGAGATCATCAGCTTGTCCGCGACCGGATCGAGGAAGGCACCGAACTTGGAGAACAGCCGGTAACGACGCGCGATCCAGCCATCCAGCCAGTCGGTCACCGCCGCCGCGACGAACACCGCCGCCGCGGCGATGTTCGACCAGCGGTGGTCGAGGTAGTACACCACCACCAGCACCGGGATCAGGGCGATCCGCGCCAGCGTCAGCCACGTCGGGACGGTCAGGTTCATGCGCGCATTCTACTTGCCGCCCTCGCCCGTGGCCGCATCCGTGGCCAGCCCGTGCAGGCTGTCCCAGAGGCGCTGGGCCAGGGGGCGGTTGATTCCCTCGACCTTCGCGATCTCGTCCACCGGGGCGGCCTTCAGCCCCTGCAGCCCGCCGAAGTGCTTGAGCAGCGCGGCGCGCCGGCGCGGCCCGATCCCGGCGATGTCCTCCAGCCGGCTGGTGCTGCGCGCTTTCTGGCGCTTGCCGCGGTGGCCGGTGATGGCGAACCGGTGCGCCTCGTCGCGGACCTGCTGGACCAGCTGCAATGCCGGCGACGCCGCGCCGGGCTGCACCTCGCGACCGTCGGGCAGCAGCAGCGTCTCCGCCCCTGGCTTGCGCTCGGGCCCCTTGGCCACGCCGACCAGCGCGACCCCGGTCACCCCGGCCTCGGCCAGCACGGCGCGCGCCTGCGCCACCTGCCCCGCGCCGCCGTCGATCAGCAGGACGTCGGGCAGCACGGCATCGAGCTCGCCCTCGGCCGCGGGCCGGAAGCGCCGCTGCAGCGCCTGGTGCATGGCCGCGTAGTCGTCGCCCGGCTCGATGCCGGCGATGTTGTAGCGCCGGTACTGCTTGCGCACCGGGCCCTGCGCGTCGAACACCACGCAGGAGGCCACCGTGGCCTCGCCCATGGTGTGGCTGATGTCGAAGCACTCGATCCGCGCCGGCGCCTCGGGCAGGCCCAGCAGCTCGCGAAGCCCCTCCACGCGGGCCTGCTGCGCGCTGCTGCTGGCCAGCTCCGTGGCCAGCGTCAACTGGGCGTTGCGGCGCACCAGGTCGAGGTGCGCCGCGCGCTCGCCGCGCACGTTGACGCGCAGCTCGACCTTGCGCCCGGCATGCTCCGTGAGCGCCAGCTCGATCAATTCGCGCTCGGGGATGTCCCCGTCCAGCACGATCTCGGCCGGCGGCGGCTGTTCGGCGTAGTACTGCGAGACGAACGCCGCCAGCACCTCGCCGGGACTGTCCTCGCCATTGGTCTTCGGGAAGAACGCCCGGGTGCCGAGGTTGCGGCCGTCGCGGAACGCCAGCAGCAGCACGCAGGCGGAGGCACCCTGCATGGCCACGCCCAGCACGTCGAGGTCGGCGTTGCGGCCGTCCATGGTCTGCCGGGCCTGCAGCTTGCGGATGGTGGCGATGAGGTCGCGTAGGCGCGCGGCTTCCTCGAACTCCAGCGCGTCGCTGGCCGCCTGCATGGCGTCCGCCAGCTCTTCGCCCAGCGCCTGGCTGCGCCCCTCGAGGAACAGCGTGGCGCGGCGCACCGCATCGGCGTACTCGCGGGCCTCGACGCGCGCCACGCACGGGGCGCTGCAGCGGCCGATCTGGTACTGCAGGCAGGGCCGGCTGCGGTTGCGGAACACGCTGTCCTCGCAGCTGCGCAGGCGGAACAGCTTGTGCATGAGGTTCAGCGTCTCGCGCACCGAGGCGGCACTGGGATACGGACCGAAGTAGCGGCCCGGGATCGCCCGCGGCCCACGGTGGAACCCCAGGCGCGGCCATTCCTCCTTGGTCAGCAGCACGAAGGGATAGCTCTTGTCGTCCCGCAGCATCACGTTGTAGCGCGGCTGCAGGGACTTGATCAGCTGGTTCTCCAGCAGCAGGGCGTCCGCCTCGCTGCGGGTGACCGTGGTCTCGATGCGCGCCACCTGCGCCAGCATCGCCATGATGCGCGTGGCCTTGGGCGTGGCGTTGAAGTAGCTGCCCACCCGGTTGCGCAGCGCGCGCGCCTTGCCGACGTAGAGCAGGCCGCCCTCGGCATCGAACATGCGGTAGACGCCGGGCGCCAGCGGCAGCGCCGCGGCGAACGCGCGGCCATCGAACTCGGGGGCGGGCGCCTTGCGCTTGGCCATCCGGTCAGAACCGGCCCTGGCGCACCCGCTCGACGATGCCCTGGGCGGCGGCGTCGATCAGCTTGAAGGCGTGCTCGAAGTCGCGGGCATTGCCGTAATACGGATCCGGCACGTCCTTCTTGCCCACCCCGCTCCATTCCAGCAGCAGCTCCACCTGCGCGTGCGAGGTGCGCGGTTTGCGCATGCGCGCCTCGTGCAGGATCGTGCGGTCGGCGCAGAGGATGGTGTCGAACTCGTCGAAGTCCTCCAGCGCCAGGCGGCGGGCGCGCAGCGCGGCGATGTCGATGCCGTGCTTGGCGGCGCAGGCGATGGCGCGCTCGTCCGGCGGGTGGCCGATGTGGGAACTGCCGGTGGCCGCGGAGTCCACCCGCGCGCGCGCGCCCAGGCCCGCCTCCTCCAGCCGGGCGCGCAACACGCCTTCGGCCGTCGGCGAGCGGCAGATGTTGCCCAGGCACACCATGAGGATGCCGGTCGGTCTAACCATGGTCATTCCCTGACGCTTGCTCCATGAAGATGCGCTCGGCGCGGGCGAGGTCCTCGGGCGTGTCCACGCCCGGCGGGAACGGCGACGGCGGCAGCGCCACCGCGATCCGCCAGCCCGCTTCCAGCGCGCGCAGCTGCTCCAGCGCTTCGACCTGCTCCAGCCGCCCCGGCGGCAGCGCCGCGAACGCCCGCAGCGCGGCGACGCGGTACCCGTAGATGCCGATGTGCCGCAACCATTGCCCGGCGGGCATCGTGGCGCGGTCGCGGGCGAAGGCATCGCGCGGCCACGGCACCGGCGCGCGGCTGAAATACAGGGCGTCGCCGTTGGCCGCGCGGACGACCTTGACGGCGTTGGGGTCCAGCAGGGTCTCCACGGCCTCGATGGGCGTGGCGAGCGTGGCGATGCCGGCGCCGCTGGCGGCCACCGTGCGCGCCACGCAGGCGATCCCATCCGCCGGCGCGAAGGGCTCGTCGCCCTGCAGGTTCACCACGATGGCGTCGTCCGCCCAGCCGGCGATCGCCGCGCACTCCGCCAGCCGATCGGTGCCGGAGGCATGGTCGGGCGAGGTCATCGCGATATGCACGCCGCTGCCCTGCAACGCCTCGGCGATGCGGGCGTCGTCGGTGGCGACCCAGACCGCATCGGCGCCGGCCGCCAGCGCGCGGCGGGCGACGTGCAGCACCATCGGCGTACCGCCGATCAGGCGCAGCGGCTTGCCCGGCAGGCGCGATGCGGCATGGCGGGCGGGAATGGCGACGATGAAACGGGGCGTGTCCATGCGGGGATTATCGCCGCTCGCCGCCCGGAAGGTCAGCCGCCGGCGAGCGCGCGATCACGCCCCGCGTGCCGGCAACCGGGCTGCCAAGGCCTGCCAGAAGCCCTCCGGCAGGCAGGCGCGGACCGGCACGCTGTGCCAGCCGGGCAGGGCGAACGCCATGCACTTCACCGCGTCCTTCTCGGTCATCAGCACCGGCAGCGGGCTACCGAAGGCGAAATCCTCGGCGGCGTAGGCATGGTGGTCCGGGAACGCGTGCGGGACCACCGCGATGCCGGCGTCGCGCAACGTGGCGAAGAAGCGCTCCGGCTCGCCGATGCCGGCGACGGCGTGCACGCGCTGGCCGGCGAAGGCCGACACGGGCAACGGGCGTCCACCGAGCAGCGGCTGCGCCGCCTCCACCCGCAGCCGCATCGGCCACTCGCCGGCGCAGGCGGGATCGTCCGCCGCCTCGGCCACGCCGAGGTTCATGACCCGCAGCGCGCAATCGGCGGCGCGCTCCAGCGGCTCGCGCAGCGGGCCCGCGGGCAGCAGCAGCCCGTTGCCGTAGCGACGTCGGCGGTCCTGCACCTCGATCTCCACGTCGCGGGCCAGGCGGTAGTGCTGCAGGCCGTCGTCGCAGACGACGATGTCGCAGCCCGCCGCGGCCAGCGCCGCCGCGGCCGCCGCGCGGTCGCGATCCACTCGTACCGGCGCGCCGGTGGCATGGGCGATGAGCAGCGGCTCGTCGCCACACAGGGCCGCCGGCATGCCCGGCTCGACCCAGCGCGGCGTGGCCGGCTCGACCCGGCCGTAGCCCCGGCTGGCCACGCCCGGCGTCCATCCGGCTGCCTGCAGGTGCGCGACGACGGCCAGGACCAGCGGCGTCTTGCCGCTGCCACCGGCCACCAGGTTCCCCACCACCACCACCGGCACGCCGGGGTGCCGACGGCGCAGCAAGCCGCGGGCATAGGCAGCGCGGCGAACGGCGATCGCCGCACCGTAGAGCGGCGCAAGCACGCGGGTCCACGCCGGTGGCGGACTGCCGTCGAACCACCAGGCGGGCGTCTGCGGCAACCGCGGACGGCTCAAGCGCCGGCCTCCCGGAACTGCATGGCGTGCAGGTGCGCATACACGCCACCGCGGGCCAGCAACTCGGCGTGGGTGCCCTGCTCCACCAGCTTGCCGTCGTCCAGGACCAGGATCTGGTCGGCGTGCTCCACGGTGGACAGCCGATGGGCGATGACCAGCGTGGTGCGATCGGGGATGAGGTGCGCCAGCGCGTCCTGCACCAGGCGCTCGGAGGCGTTGTCCAGCGCGGCGGTGGCTTCGTCGAGGATCAGGATCGGCGCGTCCTTCAGCATCGCCCGCGCGATCGCCAGGCGCTGGCGCTGGCCGCCTGAGAGCTTGCCGCCCTTGACCCCGATCTGCGCCTGCAGGCCGTCCGGCAGCTGCTCGACGAACTCCATCGCGTTGGCATCGCGCAGGGCACGCTCGATGCGGGCCTGCTCGGCGCCACGGAGTTCGCCGTAGGCGACATTCGCGGCGACGGTGCCGTCGAACAGCATCACCTGCTGCCCCACCATCGCCAGCTGGCGACGCAGGTCGGGCAAGGGATAGTCGGCCAGCGGGTGGCCGTCCAGCAGGACCTGGCCGCCGCTGGGTTCGTAGAACCGCGGGAGCAGCTTGACCAGCGTGGACTTGCCGCTGCCGGAGCGGCCCACGATGGCGGTGACCGTGCCCGGCCGCGCGGTGAAGGTGATGCCGTCCAGCGCCGGCTTTGGCTGGCCCGGATAAGTCAGCCGGACGTCGCGGAACTCGACCAGCCCGCGCGCGCGCGCCAGCGGGCGGGTGCCGGCATCGATCTCGTCCTCGGCATCCAGCACGTGGAACAGGCGCTCGGCCGAGGCGACGCCGCGCTGGAGCATGCCCTGCACGTTGGTGAGCTGCTTCAGCGCCGGGATGATGGCCAGCATCGAAATCATCAACTGCACGAACCCGCCCGCGCTCAGGCGCCCTTCCATCGCCTCGCGGCCGGCGAAGAACAGCAGCAGCGCCAGCCCGACCGCGCCGGTGAGCTGCACGACCGCCGAGGAAATGCTGCGCGTGGCCTCGACCTTCAGGCTGAGCCGCAGGTAGTGGTCGGCCAGCGAGGTGTAGCGCTCCATTTCCGCCGCGCGCGCGCCGTAGACCTTGACCTCCTGCTGGTTCGACAGGGCCTGGTCGGCCGCCAGCATCATCTGCGCCGAAGTCTCCTGCACGCGGTGGCCGAACCGGCGGTAACGGCGGCCCACCTTGTCCATCATCCAGGCGATCAGCGGCCCCAGCAGCAGCACGGCCAGCGTCACCCGCCAGCTGGCGTAGAGCATCACGCCCAGCATCGCGACCACCTGCAGCGACTGCTGCAGCATGACCTTGGCCGAATCCACCACCGCCTGTGCCACCTGGTCGCTGTCCGATCCCAGCCGCACCAGCATGGAGGGCACCGGCTCCGTGTCGAAGCGTAGGCCCGGCAGGCGCAGGTACTTGTCCATCGCCTGCACCCGCATGTCGCGGGCGATGCCGCGGGCGGCCTTCGCCATGTACACGTCGGTGATGTAGCCCGCGATGCCGCGCACCACGAAGATGGCGACGATGGCCAGCGGCAGCAGCAGCCCGGACTGCGGGTTCTTGGCGACGAACGTCTCGTCGACCATGGGCTTGGTGAGCATGCCGAACGCGCCGGCGGCCGCCCCCTCCAGCACCAGCCCCAGCAGCGCCAGCAGCAGGATGGCCCGGTAGGGCTTGGCCAGCGCGGGCAGGCGCCGGTAGATCGCACGGGGCGAGAGGTCGACGCTCATTGGCCGCTCCCGGCGCCCGCGGCCGGCGCCGGCACGGTGGCGTTGGCGACCTTGCGGAAGCCCAGCTGGCCCAGGGCGTCGTAGGCGGTCACCACCGCCTGCCAGGGCGTGCGCGCATCCGCACGCACCAGCACCACCTGGCTGCGGTCGTCGCCGGCCACCTCCCGCAAGGCCTGCTTCAGTGCATCGACGTCGGTCCGCAGCACTTCGCGATTCCCGACGAAGTAGCGCCCGTCGGCATTGATCAGGATGCCCAGCGGCTGCGTGCCCGCCTGGGCCGGCTGGCCGTCCGCGCGCGGCAGCTCGAGCTTGAGCACCGAGCGGGCGTCGAACGTGGTGGTCACGACGAAGAAGATCAGCAGGCACAGCACCACGTCGATCAGCGGCACCAGGTTGATCTCGGGGATGTCGTCGTCGCGGTGGTCGGCGATCCGCATGCGCGCCGGGCCTCAGTCCTGCCCGGCCGGCGCCATGCCGGGCGCGTCGTCCAGCACGTCCTGCAGCCGCATGGCCTCGTGCTCCATGTCGACGATGTAGCCGGCGATGCGGCCGCGGAAATAGCGGTGGAAGGCCAGCGCGGGGATCGCCACCACCATGCCCGTGGCGGTGCAGACCAGCGCCTTGCCGATGCCGCCCGCCAGCTGGTTGGCATCGCCGATGCCGTGGTCGAGGATGCCAAGGAACATCTGGATCATGCCCACCACGGTGCCGAACAGGCCCAGCAGCGGTCCGGCAGCGGCGATGGTACCCAGTGCATTGAGGAAGCGCTCCATGCGATGGACCAGATGGCGGCCGACGTCCTCGACACGCTCGCGGATCACTTCGCGCCCGCGGTGGCGGACGTCGAGTTCGGCGGCCAGCAGCGCGCCCAGCGGCGAAGTCGCGCGCAGCGACTCGATGTGGGCGGGTTCCAGCGGCTTGCCGCGCGCCACCCAGGCCCGCACCTCGTCGCCCAGTCCCGGCGGCAGCACGCGCTCGCGGCGCAGGCTCCAGAAGCGCTCGACGACGATGGCGAGCGCCGCCACGGTCAGCAGCAGCAGCGGGATCATCGGCCAGCCACCGGCCTTGATCAGTTCCAGCACGGGTCGACCCTCCGGCCCTCATGGCCGCGAAAACTCCGGCGCGTAGCATAGCCCAGCCGTTTCCCCGCGCTTGCGCACCGCGTCCCAGACCCGCGGATGGAACGCGCGCTCCTCGCGAACGCGTAATCCGTCGCGCCCCAACCAGGCCCGCACCGCGCCCGAGCGGGCGGTGTCCAGCACTTCCGCGCCGGCGGCGCACCAGCGCCGCACCACCTGCGGGCGCGGATGCCGGAAGCGGTTGTCGGCACCACTGGCCACCACCGCCAGGCGGGCACCGGTGGCGGCGACGAAGCCGGGGTCCGAGGACCCGGCGCTGCCGTGGTGGGGGACCACCACGACCTCGCTGCGCAGCGCCGCGCGATCGGCGGCCAGCAGCTTGCGCTCCACGTAATGGCCGATATCGCCCGCCAGCAGGGCGCTGCCGTGATCGGTCTCGACGTGCAGCACGCAGGCCGCCTCGTTGCCGAGGTACGGGAAATCACGGCCCGGATGCAGCACGCGGAACCGCACGCCATCCCAGGTCCAGTGCTGGCCGGCCCGGCAATACGCGGAACCTTTCGCCGGACTGCCCTCGGGTGCCAGCACCACGGGCAGCGGGAACGCGGCCGCCACCGCCCGGCGCCCGCCCGCATGGTCGTTGTCGCCGTGGCTGACCATCGCCATGTCCACGCGGGCGACGCCCAGTGCGTGCAGCGCGGGGACCACCGCGCGCTCCCCCGCGTCGAACCCGTCCGGCAGCGCCGGCCCCATGTCATACAAGAGGACGTGGTGGGCGGTGCGCACGAGGACGGACAGGCCCTGCCCGACGTCGATGACGGTCAACTCGACCTCGCCCGATGCCGGCAGCTCGCGGGGCGGGAACACCAGCGGCAGCCACAGCAGCAGCGCCAGCCATCGCCCCGGCAGGCCGCGCGGCAGCAACCACCACAGCGTTGCCAGCAAGGCAAGCGGCAGGGCGTACCAGCGGGGTGAAGGCAGCCACGCCATCGCCAGCGGGCTGTCCGCGATGCGCGCCAGCAGCGGCCACAGCGCATCGAAGCACCACGCCGCCATGCGCCACAGTGGATCGCCAGCACCCGCCTGCAGCGTGTCCGCCAGCACGCCGAGCAGGCCCAACGGCACCACCACCAGGCTCCACCACGGCACCGCCGCCAGATTCGCGATGGGGCCGGCGAACGAGGCCTGCCCGAACAGCACCACGGTGAGCGGCAGCAGGCCCAGGCTGGCGACGGCCTGCGCCGCCAGGAAGCCCCGCACCATCGCCCCCACGCCCTGCCCTTCCCCTCCGGGCAAGCACCACAGCAGCCACGCCACGCCAACGAAGCTGAGCCAGAACCCCGCCCCCAGCACCGCCAACGGGTCCAGCAGGAGCAGCACGACGCAGCCCAGCGCCAGCGCGTCGGCGAGCCGCAGCCGCCGGCGCAGGCAGCGGGCCGCCACCAGCACGGCGATCATCACCGCGGTGCGCAGGGTCGGCACCGCCATGCCGGTCAGGAGCGCATAGCCGAACGCCCCCAGCACCGCCCCGGCACCGGCGGCGAACGGCCGCGGCCAACGCCGCCCCAGCGCCGGCCAGAGCCACCACAGCGCCGCCAACGGCAGCGCGCAGAAGCCGGCCACCAGCCCGACGTGGAACCCCGAGATCGCCACCAGGTGGGTCAGTCCGGCCGCCCGCAGCCGCGCCCAGTCCCCGTCGTCCAGTCCGCGCGTATCACCCAGCGCCAACGCGCGCACGTAGCGCGAGGCGCGCCCGGGCACGGCCACGCCGATCCGTGCGCTCGTCGCCTCCCGCCAGGCGTCGAGGCCGACCGGTGGTGCCAGCCGACGGGCCAGCGGTGGTGCGGTGATGAAGCCCGTCCCCGCCAGGCGCGCGGCCAGCGCGAATTTCTCCGCATCCCCGCCGCCGGGATTGCGCAGGCCGCGCGGGGCCCGCAGGCGCATCGGGACGGACCATCGGCTGCCGGCCTGCAGGCGCTCGCGCGGCCGCGGGTCGTCGTCGTACCAGGCCAGCTGCACGGTGCGTCCGCGCAGCGCGGGCGGCTGGCCCGGCGTGTCATCGATGACGAATCGGAAGCGCGTGCGGCGGGGCTCGTGCACCGGCAGGTCCACGATGCCCCCCTGCAGTTGCAGCGCCTGAGCCTGCAGCGCGGGCGGCAGCTGGTGGGCCAGCGCCACGGTGGCGTGGGCACCTGCGAACGCGACCCCGAGCAGCAGCATGCCTGCCGGGCGCCATGCCGGTAGCCACAGGACCGCCAGACCTGCCAGCCCCAACGACACCAGCAGGCCGGCAGGCGGCAGCGCGGGCAGCAGCAGGCAGCCGGTGATGCCGGCCAGCAACGCCGCCGCGCAAGCGGGACCGAACAGCGGAAAGACAACGCCCTTGTGCCAGCCACGCGCGCCCCGGACGGGCCACCAGCGGGGGAATGCGGGGACGACGAAGACCATGCCCGCAGCCTCGGGCAGCGCCAGCGCGAGGGGCATCGGTGCTCAGCCCGCAGGCGGCTCAGGCTTTGACGCGTGCGACGGGTAGGCAGGGTCCTGGCGCGCGCATCGACAGATCACCAGCAGGCCGGCTGCTTCCAGCGAACGCGCAACGGCCGTGATTCACCCCGCGCCGCCGCACCGCTGCCGGACGGCCTCGATCACCTTCGGCGCGACGGCCGGGCGACGGACTCAGACGTCGGCAGCCGCCAACGCGTGCAGCCGGCCTTCGCGCAGTTCCAGCACGCGGTCCAGGCGACGGGCCAGGCGGCGGTCGTGGGTCACCAGCACCAGGCTGGTGCCCTGCGCGCGATTGAGCTCCAGCATCTGCGCGAACACATTGCCGGCGGTCTTCTCGTCGAGGTTGCCGGTGGGCTCGTCGCCGAGCACGCAGGCCGGATTGTTGACCAGGGCGCGCGCAACGGCGGCGCGCTGGCGTTCGCCGCCCGACAGCTCGCCCGGCTTGTGCGCCAACCGATGCCCCAGCCCCACCGACTCCAGCAGCGCCTGTGCGCGCCGCTGCGCCTCGGCGGTGGACTCGCCGGCCAGCAGCACCGGCATCATCACGTTCTCCAGCGCGGTGAATTCCGGCAGCAGATGGTGGAACTGGTAGACGAAGCCCAGCGCACGGTTGCGCAGGCGGCCGCGGGCGGCGTCGGACAGCGCACTCATCTTCTGGCCGGCGACGTACACCTCGCCCGCGCTCGGCACGTCCAGCCCGCCCAGCAGGTGCAGCAGGGTGCTCTTGCCGGCGCCGGACGCGCCGAGGATGGCCACGGTCTCGCCCGCCTGCACGGCGATGTCCAGGCCATCGAACACCGGCGTGTGCAGCTTGCCCTCGGCGTAGGTCTTGCCCAGGCCTTCGGCGCGGATCACATCACGCATCGGCTCATTCATAGCGCAGCGCCTCCGCCGGGGCCGTGCGCGAGGCGCGCCAGGCGGGATACAGGGTGGCCAGGAAGGCCATCAGCAGCGCCGCGCAGACGATCGCGACGACGTCGCCCGCCTGCATGTCGGTGGGCAGGCCAGTGATGTAGTAGACGTCCTCGGGCAGCAGCTGCACGCCGAACACGCGCTCGATGGCCTGCAGCAGGTTGTTGAGGTTGAGCGTCAGCGCGACGCCGCCGATCACCCCGGCCACCGTGCCGATGAGGCCGATCAGGCCGCCCTGCACCATGAAGGTGCGCATCACCTGCCCCGGGGTCAGGCCCAGCGTGCGCAGGATGGCGATATCGGCCTGCTTGTCGGTGACCAGCATCACCTGCGAGGACACCAGGTTGAAGGCACCCATCGCCACGATCAGCGACAGCAGGATGGCCATCACCGTCTTCTCCATCTTCAGCGCGCGGAACAGGTTGGCGTTGTCCTGCGTCCAGTCGCTGACCCGGTACGGGCCCTTGAGCTTCAGCGCGAGGTCGCGGGCCACGTCGAAGGCACGGTCCATGTCGTGCAGCTTCAGGCGCACGCCGGTGACGCCGTCGCCCATACGCAGGACGCGCTGCAGGTCGGCCAGGTTGACCACCGCCAGCCCCTTGTCGAATTCGTTGTAGCCGGCCTCGAAGATGCCGCTGACCTTGAAGCGCTTCATGGTCTGGACGCCGCCGACCGGCGTGCTGCGGAACTCGGCCAGGGTGACGATGACATCGTCGCCCACGCCCACCCCCAGCCACAGGGCCAGCTCCTTGCCCAGCACGATGCGGAAGCTGCCGGGCGCCAGGTCGTCCAGCCGGCCCTGCACCATCTTCCCGGGCAGCACCGACACCTTGCCTTCCAGCGCCGGATCGACGCCGCGCAGCATCGCCGGCTGGTTGCTGGCGCCGGACACCAGCGCCTCCTTCTCGACATAGGGCGCGGCACCCGCGACACGCGGGTCGGCGGTGGCCACCTCGACCGCGCGCCGCCAGTCCTGCAATGGCTCGCCGTAGCCACTGACCGTGGCATGCGCGGCCATGCCCAGCATGCGGTCGCGGATTTCCTTCTGGAAGCCGCTCATCACCGCCAGCGTGGTGATCAATGCGGTGACGCCCAGCGCGATGCCGAGGATCGAAGCCAGCGAGATGAACGAGATGAAGCCGTTGCGGCGCTTGGCGCGCAGGTAGCGCAGGCCGATGGCGACGGGGAGGGGTTTGAACATCGCAAGCCCTTTCGAGTGAGCGCCTATCCTGCCATCGAAGGGCCCTCGCCGGCAGCGGCAAGGCGCTGCAGGGCCAGCCACAGTTCACGCCGGCGCGCGGCGGGCAGCGTGTCGGGCCAGAACACCAGGCGCTGCGGGCGTCCGTCGGGCGCCCGCCAATGCAGGAATAACAGCGGCCCGCGCCGGTGCAGCCGGATCTGCCGCATCGGCACGCCATCGCACTGCGGCTGCCGGCTGCCCGCGGGCACCGACAGCCGGCGCGTCACTGCGCGCGCATAACGAAGCACCTGATGGCTCCCCGCCAGCAGCGCGGCGCAGGCCAGCGGCCAGGCCACGGCCGGCGGCAGGTCCGACGCCAGTGCCGACAGGGGGGCCAGCCCCGCCAGCGCGATCAGCGCGACGCGGCCGTGGCGGGAGGTCCGCCAGTCACACTGGCAGCTGGCGGATACGCTGGACGAGGGCTGCGACGTCGGCATCGGGCGACACCTCATGGCCGAGGAACCAGCGCCAGAGTTTGTCGTCCTCGGTGTCCAGCAGCCGCAGGAACACCTCGCGTTCGTCGGTCGGACTTTGCCGCCACTGGCGGTCCAGCCAGCGCTCGAGCAGCTGGTCTAGCTCGCGCATGCCGCGCCGGCAGCGCCAGCGCAGCTTCCTCAGTTCCGCTTCCTCGTCCATGGTGAAGATCCGTGGGTGGGGTCGCACCGATTATCGCGCGGGCCGGGCCCGATCAGGCACGCGCCTCGGCGCGCTTCATGCGCTGGTGCAGGACCAGCGCCACCACCGTGCTGATGGCGCCCGACAGCAGGTAGGCCCCCAGGAACGCCAGGCCGAACTGCGCGCACACCCACAGCGCCACCAGCGGGGCGAAGGCGGCGCCGATCAGCCAGGCGAAGTCGGTGGTCAGCGCCGCGCCGGTGTAGCGGTAGCGCGGGCCGAAGTTGCGGGTCACCGCGCCGGAGGACTGGCCGTAGGACAGGCCCAGCAGCAGGAAGCCGATCAGGATGAAGGCATCCTGCGCCAGCTCGCCGCCGCCCAGCAGGGTGGGCGCGAAGCCGCTG
>DASWXO010000088.1:0-11261 GCA_036405455.1 Thermomonas sp.
CGCAAGGAGCGCCGGCTGATCCAGCTGAAGATCCAGCGCGAGGCGCTGAAGAAGGAGAAGGACGCCGAGTCCAGGCAGCGCCTGGCCGACCTGCAGACCGAGATCGACGCGCTGGAGCGCGAGTACAGCGACCTCGAGGAAGTCTGGAAGGCCGAAAAGGCGACCTTGCAGGGTGCGACGAAGATCAAGGAACAGATCGAGGCTGCGCGCCTGGAGCTGGAGGCGGCGCAGCGCAAGCAGGACTTCGCCGCGATGAGCGAGATCCAGTACGGCCGCATCCCGGCGCTGGAGAAGCAGCTGGCGGCCGCGCAGGAGGCCGAGACCAAGGGTTTCACCCTGCTGCAGGACAAGGTCACCGCCGAGGAGATCGCGCAGGTGGTGTCGCGCTGGACGGGCATCCCGGTCAGCAAGATGCTGGAAGGCGAGCGCGAGAAGCTGCTGCAGATGGAGGCGCAGCTGCACGCCCGCGTGGTGGGGCAGGAGGAGGCCATCAAGGTGGTGTCCGACGCGGTGCGCCGCTCGCGCGCCGGCCTGTCCGATCCCAACCGGCCGTCCGGCTCGTTCCTGTTCCTCGGCCCCACTGGCGTCGGCAAGACCGAGCTGTGCAAGGCGCTGGCGGAGTTCCTGTTCGACAGCAGCGACGCGATGGTCCGCATCGACATGAGCGAGTTCATGGAGAAGCACGCGGTGAGCCGGCTGGTCGGCGCGCCTCCGGGCTACGTGGGCTACGAGGAGGGCGGCTACCTGACCGAGGCGGTGCGCCGCCGTCCGTACAGCGTGATCTTGCTGGACGAGGTGGAGAAGGCGCACCCGGATGTGTTCAACATCCTGCTGCAGGTGCTGGACGACGGTCGCCTGACCGACGGGCAGGGCCGCACGGTGGACTTCCGCAACACCGTGATCGTGATGACGTCGAATCTGGGCTCGCACCAGATCCAGGCGCTGGACGGCGACGATTCGCCGGAGGCCTACACCCAGATGAAGGCCGCGGTGATGGGCGTTGTGCAGGCGCACTTCCGCCCGGAATTCATCAACCGCCTCGACGATATTGTGGTCTTCCACGCGCTGGACAAGGCGCAGATCAAGGCCATCGCGCGGATCCAGCTGAAGGGCCTGGAGAAGCGGTTGGGCGAGCGCGGCATCCGCATCACGCTGACCGACAAGGCGTACGACCTGCTGGGCAACGTCGGCTTCGACCCGGTGTACGGCGCCCGTCCACTCAAGCGCGCCATTCAGCAGCAGCTGGAGAACCCGCTGGCGCAGCAGATCCTGTCGGGCGCGTTCGGCAGCGGCGACACCGTCCGCGTCGATGCGGACGGCGGCAGGCTGGTCTTCGTGAAGTAAGCCAGGCGCCTGCCCGGCCGCTGTTGCGGCCGGGCAGGCGTTCCCTCAGCGGGATGCGCGTTCCGGTGCCGCGGCCTTCGCGGGCGGCGGTGCCGGCCGCATCGCGCCCGGCCGTGCCACCGCATACATCTGCCAGGCGATGTCCTTCAGCAGGGCGTTGCGGTCGTCGCCTTCCACGTACAGGTCGAAGTGGGTGCGGCCGGGCACGAAGCGGAAGTCGCTCTTCGCCCCCAGGCCGTCCAGCACCGCCTGCAGCCGTCGCGCCGGGCCGTCCAGGTAGAAGGTGTCGGCGGTGCCCACGTAGACGTGCAGCTTGCCGTCCAATGCGGCCTTCAGGCGCGGCCAGTCCGACTGCAGGCGGTGGGCGATGTCGTAGTGCTCGCGCCAGTAGGCCACCACCGCCGGATCGACCGCGCCGGTGCCGCGGTCGAACATCGGCAGCGGGCGGCCGTCGGCGCCGCGCGGGGAGAACACCCATTCGAACGAGGCCAGCTGGCCGCCGACCGGGCCGACCACTTCTTCCAGGCGCGCGAACTGTTCGAACGTCGCCACCACCCGGCCCTTGTCGCGGACCAGCGGCATGGGGCTGCCGTCGCCGCGGCGATACGCGTTGGCGCCGGGGGCGTACAGGTCCACGCCAGTGAAATCGTGGAAGTCCGCGGGGTCGGGGGCCGTGGACCAGGTGCCGCCGAAGACCTCCGGATAGCGTACCTGCAGCCACAGCGTGGCCCAGCCGCCGGAGGAATGCCCGTTGAGGAAGCGGCCGGTCGGACGCGCGTCCATGCGGTAGCGGCGTTCCAGCGCCGGGATCAGCTCGGTGGTCAGCGCCTGGCCCCACGGGCCGTTGTTCACCGAGTCGGCGAATTCGTGGGTGCCGGTCGGGCTGGATTCGTCCAGCAGCACCCAGATCATCGGCGGCATCGCGCCGGACTGCATGCCGGCATGCACGGAGATCGCGGTAGGCACGAGGGCGCGCTGGTTGCCGCCGAAGCCGTGGGTGAAGTAGGCCACCGGGTAACGCGCCGGCGCCGCCCCGTCGTAGCCGGGCGGCAGCACCACCCAGCCGCGCAGGTGGATCGGTCGGCCCCAGAAGGCGCTGAGGGCGGGGCTGGTGAAGTCGATCTCGCGGGTGGCCGCCTTCGCCGCCGGCGCCGCGTCGCGCAGGGCCTGCGGGAACCGTTCGGGCAGCTGCCAGGGGTCGCCGGCTGCCGGCAGCCGCTGGTCCAGCACCAGCGTCGCCGGCGCGGAACCCGGCCCCAGCGTGAGCTTCGCCGGTGTGCTCAGCAGGTCGTCCGGCCCGCGGCCGGCGTAGTTGTCGTCGCGCGCGGTGTCCAGCACTGCCTGCACGAAGTATTCGCCCGCCGGCAGTTGCGAGAACGCCCGCGGCCACGCCATCGCCTCGGTGTCCATCGCCACCGACTGGCCCGGCGCGAGGCGGGCGATGTCCATGCCGGCGACGCTGGCGTCCTGGCCGCCGAACGGACTGGCGTCCACCGCGGTGACGGGGCCACCCTTGGCCCTTGCCAGTGCGCTTGCCGCGGGTTCCGCGAACAGCAGCAGGCGTCCGGAAGCAGGGGCGGGGGACGTTGCCGACAGCTGCACCCGCAGCTGCTGCGGCGTGGCAAGGACGACCGGGGACGTCGCCAAGCACAACACGAGGGCGAACAGGCGGATGCGCATGGCCGACATTCCCGGGAGGAAAGTCCGCACTGTACGCCCGCGATGGCGTGCGTGCCGGGGGCGCTCAGGTGCCCGCGGGCGGGCGGGCCGCCCGCAGGGCGCGGTACGGCGGCGTGGCCATCACCATCTCGGTGAGCGAATAGGCCAGCTCGCGCTCCGCCAGCACCGCGGCGTCGGCGCCGTGGCCCAGCAGGTGCTTCACCTGGGTATCGCTGTGGGCCCGGGCCAGCACGCTCAGGGCGGGGTTGACCGCCTTCAGCCGTTCGATGGCCTCGCCGGCCTCCAGCGCCTGCGGCATGGCGAAGATGGCCAGGTGGGCGCGCTCGGGCGCGGCCTCCTGCATGACCCGTTCGTTGGCGACATTGCCGCGTACCGTGGGGAAGCCGTGCGCCCGCGCCTGGGCAACCCGATCCGCATCGTCCTCGATCACCACCACCGGCACGCGGCGCTCGTGCAGGAGTTGCGCCAGTTGGCTGCCGACGCGCCCGTAGCCGACCACGATGGCGTGGCCGTCGATGTCCACCGGCACCACGTCCGGTTCGGGCGGCGCGTTGGCGGCGGTGCGCGCGTCGTCGCGCGCCTGCCAGCGGTCCAGCGCCATGAACAGCAGCGGGTTCAGCATGATGGTGATCAGCGCCCCCGCCAGCACCAGGTCGTGGCCGTCCTTGGGCAGGATCTTCAGCGACAGTCCCAGCCCGGCGATGATGAAGGCGAACTCGCCGATCTGGGCCAGGCTGGTGGAAATGGTCAGCGCCGTGGAATTGGGATGGCCGAATGCGCGCACGATGGCGTAGGCCGCGATCGATTTGCCGAACATGATGATCAGCACGGTCGCCAGCACTTGCAGCGGGTGCTCGACCAGGATGCGCGGGTCGAACAACATGCCCACCGACACGAAGAACAGCACCGCGAAGGCGTCGCGCATCGGCAGCGAATCCTGCGCGGCCTGGTGGCTGAACTCGGACTCGTTGAGCAGCATGCCCGCGAAGAACGCGCCCAGCGCGAAGCTCACCCCGAACAGTTCGGCCGAGCCGAACGCCACGCCCATCGCGATCGACAGCACCGCCAGGGTGAAAAGCTCGCGCGAGCCGGTGCCGGCGATCCGCTCCAGTACCCACGGGATGGCACGGCGGCCGACGATCAGCATGAACGCGACGAAAGCGGCGACCTTGCCGAAGGTGATCGCCAGTGCCTTGGCGACACCGGCGGGGCTGGCGGCCTCGCTGCCGCCCAGCGCGCCGGCCAGCGCCGGGATCAGCACCAGCGCGATCACCGCGGCGAGGTCCTCGACGATCAGCCAACCCACCGCGATCTTGCCGCGGCGCGTGTCCAGCAGGCGGCGCTCCTCCATCGCCCGCAGCAGCACCACGGTGCTGGCGGTGGCCAGCGAGAAGCCGAAGATCAGGCCCTCGATGTGGCGCCAGCCCATCAGTTCGGCCAAGCCCCAGCCCAGCAAGGTCGCCATCGCGATCTGCCCCACCGCGCCGGGGATGGCGATGTTCTTCACCGACATCAGGTCGCGCAGCGAGAAATGCAGGCCCACCCCGAACATCAGCAGGATCACGCCGATTTCGGCCAGCTGCGGCGCCAGCTCCGCATCGCCCACGAAACCGGGCGTGAACGGTCCGGCCAACACGCCTGCCAGCAGGTAGCCCACCAGCGGCGACAGCCGCAGGCGGTTGGCCAGCGCGCCCAGCCCGAAGGCGAGCACGAAACCGAACACGAGCATGGCGATCAGCGAGGTGTGGTGCTGCGGCATGGGCGCTCCATGGGGACGATGTCCCGATCATCGCATGCGGTCTTTCGAGGTCGAAGACGAACGCGCCCCGGAAGGCCGGGGCGCGGGGTGTTACATGAACGTCGGGTTCAGCTCACCATTTGTAGGACGCGCGGCCGTACACGTAGGCGCCGTTGAAGCCGAACGGCGACTGCAGGCTGTAAGGCAGCATGCCGAACGTGGAGTTGGCCGCGATGACTTTCTCCGGGTAGGTGTCAAGCACGTTGTCGGCGCCCAGGCTCAGCGTCCAGTGCGCATCCGGACGGAAGTTCACCGAGAGATCCAGGGTCCATTTCGGATCGAAAGTCTGGTCCTGCGCCGGGTTGCTGGCGTGGCGGGTGGTGAACTCGCCATAGCGGGTGGCGCCCGCGTTGATGTCCCAGCGATCCAGCTTCCAGTTCGCATTCAACGAGAACTTGTCGCGCGGGAAGCCTTCCTCGATGCGGCCGCGTTCGTCGCGCCCGATGCGCTCCAGGTTCGCCCCCAGGTCGGTCAACGCCTGCGGATTGGGCGCGATCCGGGTCACGTCGGTCTTGTTGTAGTTGTAACTGGCGGTCAGGTCCAGCGTGCTCGCCTGCAGGGGCAACGACCACGTGCCCACCACGTCCACGCCGCGGGTGCGGGTGTCGATGGCGTTGTTGAAGTAGCGCGCGCTGGTGACGTTGGTGATGCCGAGGCTGGCCAGCAGCGCCTGCGCCGCCGCGTTGTTCGCCAGCGGGATGTTGGACGACAGCACGATGCGGTCGTCGATGTTGATCTGGTAGGCGTCGATGGTCAGGTAGACGCGTTCCGCCGGCTGCAGCACCAGGCCCAGGCTGTAGGACAGCGACTTCTCGGGCTTCAGCGCTTCCGCACCCAGCGCCTGCGCGGCGGCGCCGGTGGCCGGGAAGGTGCCGGCCTCGAAGGACACGCTGTTGGTGATGTTGGTGGTCACCGCCTGGTAGTTCTGCTGGGCCAGCGACGGCGCGCGGAAGCCACTGGCGACGGTGGCGCGCAGCGCGGTGCTGTCGGTGAACGCGTAGCGGGCCGATGCCTTGCCGGAGAACTGGTTGCCGAAGTCGGAGTAATCCTCGTAGCGGCCTGCGATGCCGCCGGAGAACTTGTCGGTCAGGTCGGCTTCCAGCCCGGCATAGACCGCGTAGTTGTGGCGGTCGTAGCTGCCGGCGTTGCGCGGCGTGAAGCCGGCGAAGCCCTGTGCGCCGCTGCCGAAGTAGGAATCCGGCTCGCCCGCGCCCTGCTTCCAGTTCTCCTCGCGGTACTCGGCGCCGACCGAGAAGGTGGCGGGATACGCCAGGCCCACGTCGAGGGGCTTGGAGAAATCGGCGTTCAGCACTTGCTGGGTGTAGCGCAGGGTGCCGTCGTAGAAGCGGCTCGGGCTGGTGGCGCCCAGCGCGTAGTTGATAGTGTTCTGGGTATAGAAATCGAGGTTGTTCTGGCCGTAGTCGTAGCTCAGGTCCCAGTTCCAGCCGCCGGCGCTGGTGCCTTTCGCGCCCAGCACGACGCTGCGGTCGCGGGAGTACTGGTTGATCTCGGGGACATAGCCGTTGGGATAGACCTGCGCCAGCAGCGCACCCTGGCCGCTGTGATTCTTGGAGCGGTAGAAGGCGAACGACACGATGTCGCGGTTGCTGCCCATGAAGTTGGCGTACAGCGTGGCGTTGTCGCCCAGCTTGAAGCTGGCGGTGGCCGCCACGGCGCTGGCGTCCACCTCCGGGTCGCCGACCTTGAACGCGGTCTCGCCCACGCCGGGGAAGTTGCCGGTGTTCGGGGACGTGCCCTGGTAGGGGCCGGCCCGGTTGGTGATGTCCTGATGACCTGTTTGCGCCGCCACGTGCAGGCTGCCCGCATCGCCGCCGAAGCTCAGGCCGGCGTCGCCGGAGACTTGCCATTGCCTGCCGTCCCCCGCGGAGTACTGGCCCGCGCTGGCCGTCAGGCTGCCGCCGCTGCCGGACCCCTTCAGCACGATGTTGACCACGCCGGCGATCGCGTCCGAGCCGTACTGGGCCGAAGCGCCGTCGCGCAGGACTTCCACGCGCTCGATCGCAGCGATCGGGATGGCGTTGAAGTCGACCGACGAGGAGCCGCGGCCGATGGTGCCGTTCACGTTCACCAGCGCGGAGATGTGGCGGCGCTTGCCGTTCACCAGCACCAGCACTTGGTCCGGGGCGAGGCCGCGCAGCTGCGCCGGGCGCACGCCGCTGGTGCCGTCGGCGATGGCCGGGCGCGGGAAATTCAGCGAGGGCAGGGCACGGGCCAGCGCAGTGGCCAGTTCGGTGGTGCCGGTGGCTTCCAGCGCCTCCGGGGTGAGGATGTCGATCGGCGACTGGGATTCCGCCACGGTGCGGTCCGCGACGCGGGTGCCGGTGACGATCAGGGTGTCGAGGGTGCGCGCTTCCTTGCTGGCCTCCTGGGCGAGCGCCGGGGTGGCGGCCAGCAGCGAAGACAGGGCCAGGGCAAGCGGGGTGATGCGGGGCATGGGGCTCTCCAGCAGTGGGGGCGACCCGCTTTGTTTAACACTGCCTTAACTGACCCGCAAACAAGCCCGGAGCATGCGCACATGCGTTAAGGTATGGCGTTTGACGCCTCGGGCCGCGTGCCGGGCACAGCCGGTAAAATCGCCCACCCATGATTTCCTTCCGCAATTTCGCCCTGCGCCGGGGCGAACGCCTCCTGCTGTCCAACGTCGACCTGGCCCTGCACGCCGGCTACCGCGTGGGCGTGGTCGGCCGCAATGGCGCCGGCAAGTCCTCCCTGTTCGCCGCGCTGATGCGCGAGGTCGAGCCCGACCGCGGCGACATCGACCTGCCGGGGAAGGCGCGGATCGCCAGCGTCGCCCAGGAAACCCCGCACCTGCCGGATCCGGCCATCGACTTCGTGCTGTCCGGCGACGCCGCCGTGCACGCGGCGATCCAGATGGAGGCCAACGCCTTCGCGGCGGAGGACTGGGAGGCGGTCGCCGAGGCGCACCAGCGCCTGGAGGAGGTCAACGGCTACGACGGCACCGCGCGCGCGGGCCGCCTGCTGCACGGCCTCGGCTTCCCCGCGGAGACCCACGAAAAGCCGGTCGCGGATTTCTCCGGCGGCTGGCGGGTGCGCCTGAACGTGGCGCGCGCGCTGATGACGCCGAGCGACCTGCTGCTGCTCGACGAGCCCACCAACCACCTCGACCTCGACGCCGTGGTCTGGCTGGAGGAATGGCTGAAGCGCTACGACGGCACGTTGCTGGTGATCAGCCACGACCGCGAGTTCCTCGACAACGTCACCACCCACATCTTGCACCTGCACGACGGCACGGCGAAGCTGTACGTCGGCAACTACACGGCGTTCGAGCGCCAGCGCGCCGAACACCTGCGCCAGCAGCAGATCGCCTTCGAGAAGGAACAGGCGGAGCGCGCCCACCTGCAGAGCTTCATCGACCGCTTCAAGGCCAAGGCCAGCAAGGCGCGGCAGGCGCAGTCGCGGATGAAGCGGCTGGAGAAGCTCGCGGGCACCGAGGCGGTGCGGGTGGAGCGCGGGGTCAGCATCCAGCTGCCGGTGCCGCTGCGCCTGCCGAATTCACTGCTGTCGCTGCGCGATGCGGACTGCGGCTACGGCCCGGGCGCCACGATCCTGCGCAACGTCGGCTTCGGCCTGGAGGCCGGCGACCGCATCGGCCTGCTCGGCGTCAACGGCGCCGGCAAGTCGACGTTGGTGAAGACCCTGGTCGGCGAATTGCCGCCGATGTCGGGCGAGCGCATGGCGCACCCCGACCTGCGCATCGGCTACTTCGCCCAGCACACCGTGGAGTCGCTGGTGATGGGCACCTCGCCGATCGACCACCTGAAGGAACTCTCGCCCAACACGCCGACGCAGGAGTTCCGCAATTTCCTCGGCGGCTGGCAGTTCCCGGGCGACCGCGCGTTCGAGGTCATCGACAATTTCTCCGGCGGCGAAAAGGCGCGCCTGGCGCTGGCGCTGCTGGCGTGGAACAAGCCGAACCTGCTGCTGCTGGACGAACCCACCAACCACCTCGACCTCGAGATGCGCGAGGCGCTGGCCGAGGCGCTGTCGGATTTCGACGGTGCGATCGTGATGGTCAGCCACGACCGCCACCTGATCGGCCTGGTCAGCGACCAGTACTGGCGCGTGCACGACGGCATCGTCGAACCGTTCGACGGCGACCTGGACGACTACGCGGCTTGGCTGCGTTCGCGCCCCGGCAGCGACAACCCGAAGACGCCGGTGCCGAAGGCGGCGCCCGCCGCTGCGGCGCCCCCGCCGCCGGCCGCGCCCAAGGCCAAGCCCAATCCGCACAAGCTGCAGAAGGCCGAGGAGCGGGTGGCGCGGCTGGAAGGCAAGCTGGCCGAGTGCGAGGCGCAGCTGGCCGATCCCGCGGTCTACGCCGACGCCGGCAAGGTGGCCGACCTGGGCCGCACCCAGCTGCAGCTGCGCGCGGAGCTGGAGACCGCCGAGGCGGAGCTGCTGGCGCTCTACGAGACCTGAGGCCTGTCCGCGGCGTCACGGCGTCGGGTAGGCTGCGGCCATGAGCCGCGAACTGACCTACCTGCTGCTGATCTTCGCCCTGCTGGTGATCCCGCGCGCACTGCAGCGCTTCCGGCTGCCGGCGCCGATCACCTGCCTGCTGTTCGGCCTGGCCGCCATGCTGTGGCTGGGCGACCGCCTGCACGACCCGGTGGTGGGGCTGATGTCGACGCTGGGGATTTCCTCGCTGTTCCTGTTCGCCGGCCTGGAGGTGGACCTGCAGGCGCTGCGGCGCGGGCTGTGGCCGCTGGTGGCGCACCTGGCCCTGCGCGTTGGCACCCTGGTGCTGCTGGGCTGGCTGGGCTGGCGCTATGCGGGATTGGGCTGGCAGGCGGCGGGGCTGCTTGCCTTGGCCCTGCTCACGCCGTCCACCGGGTTCATCCTCGACACGCTGGAGCGGCTGGGTCTGGACGAGGAGGAACGCTTCTGGGTGACCAGCAAGGCGATCGCCGGCGAACTGCTGGCGCTGGCGGCGCTGTTCGTGGTGCTGCAGGCGGGCGATCCGGTCCAGCTGGGCACGTCCTCGCTGGCGATGGTGGCCCTGCTGGTGGGCCTGCCGCTGCTGTACCTGGCGTTCGGGCGCTGGATCGTGCCGCATGCGCCGGGCTCCGAGTTCTCCCTGCTGGTGATGGTGGGCGTGGTGGCCGCCTACATCACCTACGCGCTGGGCGTGTATTACCTCGTCGGTGCCTTCGTCGCCGGGCTGGTCGCACGCCTGCTGCGCGAGCGGATGCCGCGCATGGCCTCGGACGAGAACATCCGCGCGCTGCGCCTGTTCGCCACGTTCTTCGTGCCGTTCTACTTCTTCCACGCCGGCACCCAGGTAGCCCGCGATGCGCTGACGTGGGAGGCGCTGGGGCTGGGCCTGCTGCTGACCGCGGTGGTGGTGCCCCTGCGGGTGGGGATGGTGTGGCTGCAGCGGCGCGCCCTGTTCCGCCGCGAGCACCACCACAGCACGTTCCGGGTGGCTGTCGCGCTGACCCCCACGCTGGTGTTCACCCTGGTGCTGGCGGACATCCTCTACACCCGCTTCGGCCTGTCCGGCACCTGGGCTGGCGCACTGGTGCTCTACACGACGCTGAACACCCTGCTGCCCTCGCTGCTGCTGCGGGTGCCGTTCGACCTGGCGGAGGTCCCCGCCGACGACCTGCCCGCGCTGCCGGCCCCGCGGGCCGAGCCGCTTGAAAACCCGCCGGCCATCCCCACCCAAGGGGCCTGATTCCCGGGTCCCGAGGTTCGACGCCCATGCCGATCTACGCCTTTGCCTGCGATGCCTGCGGGCACGCCTTCGACCGCCTGCAGAAGCTCTCCGACGCCGATCCCGCCGCCTGCCCGGCTTGTGGCGCGGAAGGGCGCGTCCACCGCCAGCTGACCGCGCCGCAGTTCCGCCTGGCGGGCGGCGGCTGGTACGAGACCGATTTCAAGAAGGACGGCGACAAGAAGCGCAACCTGGCCGGCGACGCCGCCAAACCGGCGGACGCCAAGTCCGAGGCGAAGCCGGAGGCGGCCAAGCCCGCTTCCGAAAGCAAGCCGTAAGTCACGACGTCGCCATGCCCGCGCAGGCGGGCATCCAGTTCCTGAAAGGCTGGACTCCCGCCTGCGCGGGAGTGACGAGCTTTTCAAGTCACAAGGCACCCAAATCTCTCCAGTGGGACAGGGGCGGCATCGCAACCAGGCGAGTATGGGGGAGCGGCTTGCGATGCCGCCCCTGTCCCGCCCGCCCAGCCCCGCCGCTCCACGCCTGCCCATCGGCTAAAATGACGGATTCCGCGCCGGCCCCTTGCCGCGCGCCCTGCGTTCCCCCGGAGCTTCCATGCGTACCCATTTCTGCGGCCTGATCGACGACGCGTTGATCGGCCAGACCGTCACCCTCTGCGGCTGGGCGGATGTCGCCCGCAACATGGGCCAGATCGTCTTCATCGACCTGCGCGACCACGAG
>DASWXO010000089.1:0-7714 GCA_036405455.1 Thermomonas sp.
CGAGCAAGGCATGAACGTGGCGCGCATCGGCGTGCTGCTGGCCGGCCTGCCCGACACCATCGCCGCGCAGACCATCAACCGCTTCTGCTCGTCCGGCCTGCAGGCCGTGGCGCTGGCAGCGGACCAGATCCGGCTCGGCAATGCCGACCTGATGCTGGCCGGCGGCACCGAATCGATGTCGATGGTGCCGATGATGGGGAACAAGGTCGCGCTGTCGCCGTCCGTGTTCCGCGACGACCACGTAGCGATCGCCTATGGCATGGGCATCACCGCCGAGAAGGTAGCCGAGGAGTGGAAGGTCTCGCGCGAGGCGCAGGACGCCTTCGCCCTGGCCTCGCACCAGAAGGCGCTGGCCGCGCAGGCGGCGGGCGAGTTCCGCGACGAGATCACGCCGTACGAGGTGGTCGCGCGCCTGCCCGACCTCGCCGGCAATGCCGTCCGCCTGAAGACGTCGATGGTCGAAAACGACGAGGGCCCGCGTGCCGACACGTCGGCTGAAGGCCTCGCCAAGCTGCGCCCGGTGTTCCGCAACGGCCAGTTCGGCGGCACCGTCACCGCCGGCAATTCCTCGCAGATGAGCGATGGCGCCGGCGCCGTGCTGCTGGCCTCCGAGCAGGCGATCAAGGACTACGGGTTGACCCCGCTGGCCCGCTTCGTCAGCTTCAGCGTGGCCGGCGTGCGTCCCGAGGTGATGGGCATCGGCCCGATCGCCGCGATCCCGAAGGCCCTGCGGCAGGCCGGCCTGACCAAGGACCAGCTGGACTGGATCGAGCTCAACGAAGCCTTCGCCGCGCAAGCGCTGGCGGTGATCGGCGACAGCCAGCTGGATCCCGCCAAGGTCAACCCGCTGGGCGGCGCGATCGCGCTGGGCCATCCGCTGGGGGCCACCGGCGCCATCCGCACCGCCACCCTGCTGCACGGCCTGCGTCGCCGCCAGCAGAAGTACGGCATGGTGACCATGTGCATCGGCACCGGCATGGGCGCCGCGGGGATCTTCGAGTCGCTCTGACGCCCGGCCCACCGGAAATGCGAAAACGGCGCCGAAAGGCGCCGTTTTCGTTGGAACCAAGACCGGCCGACCCTCAGGTTTCGACCACGCCCATCTCGCCCAGCGCGTTCTGCATCAGGCTGCGCGCCGCATCGCTGAGCTTCTCGTTGTCCAGCGCATAGCGGATGGTGGCCTCGATGAGCCCCAGGTGGGTGCCGCAGTCGAACCGGGTGCCGTGGAAGCGGAAGGCATCGACGCGCTCGCTGGCCAGCAGGGCCGCGATCGCATCGGTCAGCTGGATTTCGCCGCCGGCGCCCTTCTGCGTGGCTTCCAGCAGGTCGAAGATCGCCGGCGTGAGGATGTAGCGCCCCACCACCGCCAGGTTGCTGGGCGCGTGCTCCGGGCGCGGCTTTTCGACGATCTGCCGGATCCGCCCGGCTTGTCCGTCGAACCCGTCGGTCGCCACGATGCCGTAGCTGCCGGTCTGCTCCCGTGGCACGTCCTGCACCGCCACCGCGCTGCCGCCGGTCGCCTGCGCATGGTCGGCCATCTGCGTGAGCGCACCCGCGCCGCGGCTCCAGATCAGGTCGTCCGGGAGCAGGACCGCGAACGGCTCGTCGCCCACCACCGGGCGGGCACACAGCACCGCATGGCCCAGCCCCAGCGCCTCGGCCTGGGTCACGAACACGGCGCGCACGCCGTCCGGCAGGACGTTGCGGATCAACGCCAGCTGGTCCTGCTTGCCGGCCTTCTCCAGCTTCTGCTCGAGCTCGTAGGCCTTGTCGAAATAATCCGCCACCGCATGCTTGTAGCGGTTGGTGACGAAGACGAGGGTGTCGCACCCGGCGGCGATCGCCTCGTCCACCGCGTACTGGATCAGCGGCCGGTCGACGATCGGCAGCATCTCCTTCGGAACGGTCTTGGTAGCCGGCAGGAAGCGGGTGCCGAGTCCCGCGACGGGAAAGACGGCTTTGCGGATGCGCCGCGCGCGTTGTGTCGTTGGCATGCGTTCGATTCTACAAGCGTCGTGTTACGGCAGCCGTGCGCGCCTGCCGGGAAAGGGCACTACCGTGGCCGCGCGGACGTTCGCGTCGTCCTCCGATGGCGTGAACTCCGGGACCGCCTCGCGCAGCGCCTGCGCCAGCCCCTCGAGGTCGTAGACCGCGACCTGTTCGCGCATCCGTTCGAGGGCGTGCAGGACCCGCTCGGGTGACACGGCACGCGGCTCGGCTTGCAGGATGTCGGGATGCAGGGTGCTGGCATAACGCTCGTCGAGGTGGAACAGCGTCTCGTGCAGCCGCTCGCCGGGCCGCAGGCCGATGTACTCGATCGCCACGTCCCTGCCCGGCTGCTTGCCTGCCAGCCGGATCATCTGCTCCGCCAGCACGCGGATCGGCACAGGCTCGCCCATGTCCAGCGTATAGACCGCCTGCTGTGCGCCGATCGACGCGGCCTGCAGGATCAGCAGGCAGGCCTCGGGGATCGTCATGAAGTAGCGCGTGACCTCGGGATCGGTGACCGTGACCGGCCCGCCGCGGCGGATCTGCTCACGGAACAACGGCACCACGCTGCCAGAGGAGTCCAGCACGTTCCCGAACCGGACGGTCACCATCCGGGTGGCGCGTGGGTCCACCAGCGCCTGGCATGCCATCTCCGCAAGCCGCTTGGTCGCACCCAGCACGTTGACCGGGTCCACGGCCTTGTCGGTCGACACCAGGACGAAGGTGCCGACATTCGCTTCGCGGCTGGCCTTTGCCACCGTGTAGGTGGCCATCGTGTTGTTGCGCACCGCTTCGCGCAGCTGGCCCTGCAGCAGCGGCACCTGCTTGTAGGCTGCCGCGTGGAACACGGCCTCGGGCTCCACGCGCCGCAGCGCGTGGCCGATGACGGCGGGATCACCACAGTCACCCAGCACCGGAATGCATTCGATCCCCGGGAAATCCCGGCACAACTCGGCTTGCACCGTCAGAAGCGCGAGTTCGTCCACCTCGACCAACGCGATCCGCTTCGCACCGTGCCGCGCGCATTGCCGGCACAACTCCGCGCCGATCGATCCCCCGGCACCGGTCACCAGCACCGAACGGCCCCCCAGCCAACCACGGATCGCCTTCCAGTCGGGCGTGCGGGGCTTGCGACCCAGCAAGTCCTCGATCGCGACCTCCTTGAGCTGGCCGGGCAACGAACGGCCTTCGAGGACATCCGACAGCCTCGGCACGGTGCGGAAGGGCAACCGGCTTTCCTCGCACAGGCCGATGATCCGCCGCATCACGGCCGCACCGGCGGACGGCATGGCGATCACGAGCAGTTGCGCCCCCGTCTCGCGGGCGACCCGAGCAACGTCCTCGATCTTTCCGAGCACGGGAAGTCCCTGCAACCGGGAACCGCGCAGTTGCACGGCATCGTCGAGGAAGCCGATCGGCTCGTAGCGCCCCATGCGCCGGAGATCGCGCACCAGCGCCTCACCCGCCCGCCCGGCGCCGAGCACCAGCACACGTTCCGCGCCTTCGGCCGACGGCTGCAGGCCGTGGTCCTTCCATGTCCGGACCAGCAGGCGAGGCGCGCCCAGCAACACCGTCAACGCAAAGGGATACAGGAGCAATGCAGCCCGCGACACCATGTCGAGTCGGCTGTAGAAGAACAATCCGGCGACGACGGCAATCAGTCCAAGAACACTGGCCTTGAAGATGTTCAGCAGGTCGGGGACGCTGGCGAACCGCCACAGGCCCCGATACAGGCCGACCCGCCAGAAGACCGCGCCCTGCGCCAGCAGCACGATGGCCACCGTGGTGGAGAAGGGCAGGAAGCCGATGGGCGACGGCTGCAGGGAGTAGCGCAGGTAGTGCAACCCCTGCCAGCAGAGCCAGACCATCGCGAGGTCGTGCAGGACCACCGCGGCACGCGGAAGCCGGTACCTCACGCGATCCTTCCATGCACCCATCAGCCGGCTCCTTTGCCGTCGCGTTGGAGGTATGCCCATGCCATCGCCGACAGGACGGCGAAGGCCATGGCCAGGCATGACGCTACAGTCGCGCCAGCGTCCCGCAGCACCCACGCCAGGCCAACCCCCGACGCGGCCCATCCTGCATAGCCCAACGTGACCGGGGGATGACCGAAGCGCCGCGCCAGCCGCTGGTAGAGATGCTGTACGTGGGGCTGCCACCAGCGCTCACCGCGCGCCATCCTCCTTGCCAGCGTCAGGCTCGCGTCAACCAGGCAGGCCGACGCGGGCAGGAACAGCAGCGGTGCGCGCTCCAATGGCACCACGGCCATGGCCGCAGCCGTTGTGCTGGCCAGCAGGTATCCCAATGCGCCGCTTCCCACGTCGCCCAGGAATATCCGGGCCTTGGGGAAGTTGAAGGGCAGGAAACCCGCGCAAGCCGCGGCAAGGCCGATGGCCAGCCACCGCGTCGGGCCGGTGGTGAGCCACGCCAGTGCCATGGTCCACAACAGCGCCTGGGTCACGGCGATCCCGTCGATGCCATCGATGAAGTTCCAGATATTCACGAGGATCGGAACCAGCAAGCCGGCAACCACCGCGACAGGAACGGGTGCGCCCTGCCATGCCAAGGCAACTGCCTGGCATCCACCGGCAAGCACGTGCACCAGCAAGCGCGACCAAGCCGGCAGGGGGCGGTGGTCGTCCCACCACCCCACCGCCGCAACCAGCAGCAGGCCCGCACCGGCAAGCACCCAGGCAGGGCCATCCCAAAATCCCAGCAGTCCGAAGATCACCAGTCCGACGGCGGCGATACCGATCCCTCCGCCGCGCGGCGTCGGCAAAGCGTGGCTGCGACGCTCGCCCGGGACATCCAGCAATCCGCGGCGACGCGCATGGCCCCACGCCCATCGCGTGCACAGCACCGAAAGCAGCAGCGAACCCGCTGCCAGCGCAGCGATCGCCGCCGGCTCAGACCACGGCATAGTTCAGCAGCGGCTTCACCGTTCCCCACTCCTTGCAGCTGGGGCATTGCCAGTGGTGGCTGCGCGCACCGAACCCGCACTTGTTGCAGCGATAGCTGGGGTTGCGCACCAGCAGCTGGTCGGTGATGTGCTTGAGGTCGTGCAGCGTGGCCTCGGCATCGGCACGATCGGCCAGGCTGAGGTCGATCAGCGCCGCCTCGCCGCGGACCGAAGGCCGGTCCTTCAACTGCTCCGCGAGGAAGCGACGGGCGGCGCTGACGCCCTCGTCGGCTTCGACCATGCGGGTCAGCGCCAGCACGGGGGAGATGCCGCGGTAGTGCTCGCACATCGCGGACAGGAACGCGCGGGCGCCGGTGCGCTCGCCCACCTTGGCGTAGTTCTCCAGCAGGCCCGGCAGGATCACCGGCAGGTATTCGGGATCGTGGCGCGCGGCGCGCTCGAGCGCCCGGATCGCCCCCTGCGGATTGCCGGCATCCGCCTCGATGCGACCCTCGGCGATGCCGGCGCGGACCGAGGTGGGATCGGCGGCATAGGCGCGCACGATGGCCTGGCGGGCGGCGTCGATGTCGTCGTTGGCGCGATGGCGGTCGGCCAGCTCGCATTCGAACTGGGCGATCAGCCTGCCCATCGGCTCGCCGGACACGGCCTCGTAGCGGGTGGCGTTGTGGATCGCCTTTTCCCAGTCGCGTTCGGACTGGTAGATGCCGATCAGGTGGCGCAAGGCCTGCGGCGCGCGCTGGTCCAGCTGGGACAGGTCGTTGAAGACGGTTTCGGCGCGGTCCAGCAGGCCGGCGCGCATGTAGTCCTCACCCAGCGCGGACAAGGCCTGGATCTTCTGGGTATCGGTGAGGTCGCTGCGCTGCGCCAGCGCCTGGTGCAGGCGGATCGCACGATCCACTTCGCCGCGACGGCGGAACAGGTGGCCAAGGGCGACCTGCGTCTCGAACGTGTCCTTGTCCAGTTCGGCGACGTGCAGGAACAGTTCGATCGCCTTGTCCGGCTGTTCGTTGAGCAGGTAGTTCAGGCCACGGAAGTACGTGGTCGAGAGCTTGCTGACCTGGTTGCCGCTGTGCTGCTCGCCGCCGCGACGGCCCAGCACCCAGCCGAACAGGCCGGCCATCGGCACGAAGATGACGAACCACACCCACTGGTTGAGGAATTCCACGCTCAGTCCCCTGTATCAGTTGCCGCGGCCAGCCCGGCGGTCTCGCGCGGCAAGCGCCGCCGCAGCGGCAGCACCACGCCGATCACGACCGACCCGCCCCCCACCAGCACGCCAACCAGCAGCGCGACCAGCACGCTCAGGCCGAGGCCGGCATGCAACGTGGCGATGCCCAGGTCCAGGACCACGGGCTGGGGATTGAGCGCACCCACCATGGCACCGGCCAGCAGGCAGGCGATGGCGACGACGTATCGGAAGAATCGGGCCAAGCGTCGGCGTCCGGTCGCGGCGATGCGGCAAGCTTAACGGACTCGCGCCCGCTGGCCAGCGTTTTCCACCAGGGTGCCGGATCAGTCCTGCGTTGGCTGCGGCACGACGCCGGTCACGCGCTCGCGCAGTTCCTTGCCGGGCTTGAAGTGCGGGACGTGCTTGCCCGGCAACGCGACGGCATCGCCGGTCTTCGGGTTGCGGCCGGTCCGCGGCGGCCGGTAGTGCAATGAAAAGCTGCCGAACCCGCGGATCTCGATCCGCTCGCCGGCCGCCAGGGCCCCGCCCATCATCTGCAGGAGCGTCTTCACCGCCATGTCGACGTCGTCAGCCTTCAGGTGCGGCTGGCGGCGTGCGAGCAGTTCGATGAGTTCGGACTTGGTCATGGGCGTGGCGAAAATTCGGGTGACGCGAAGACGGCGGCCCGGCCGAAGCCGGGCCGCCGCGGGTCAACGGGCCGGGAGGATCAGTCGGCCTTGTTGTTCAGCTGCTCGCGCAGCAGCGCACCCAGCTTGGTGGTACCGCTGGCTGCATCGGCATTGGCCTTGTTGTACTCGGCCAGCGCCTCGGCGGTCTCCGCCGCGTCCTTGTCCTTGATGGACAGCTGCAGGCTGCGGCCCTTGCGGTCCATGCCCACGAACTTGGCTTCGACCTGCTGGCCGACCTTCAGCACCTGGCTGGCATCGTCCACGCGGTCGTGGCTGATGTCGCGGGCCATGACGTAGCCCTCCACGCCCTCGCCCAGGTCGATGGTCGCGCCCTTGGCGTCCACGTCCTTGACGGTGCCGGAGACCTTGCTGCCCTTCGGGTTGGCGGCCATGAACTGGCCCAGCGGGTCCTGCTCCATCTGCTTGACGCCCAGCGAGATGCGCTCGCGCTCCGGATCGACCGCCAGCACGACGGCCTCCAGGGTGTCGCCCTTCTTGTAGTTGCGGGCGATGTCCTCGCCGGTGGAGTTCCAGCTGATGTCGGACAGGTGGATCAGGCCGTCGATGCCGCCGTCCAGGCCGATGAAGATGCCGAAGTCGGTGATCGACTTGATCTGGCCCTCGACCTTGTCGCCCTTCTTGTGGATCGCGGCGAAGGTCTCCCACGGGTTGCTGGTGACCTGCTTGATGCCCAGCGAGATGCGGCGGCGCTCCTCGTCCACGTCCAGCACCATGACCTGGACCTCGTCGCCGACCTGCACGACCTTGGCCGGGTTGACGTTCTTGTTGGTCCAGTCCATCTCGGACACGTGCACCAGGCCTTCCACGCCCGGCTCGATCTCGACGAACGCGCCGTAATCGGTGACGTTGGAGACCTTGCCGAACACGCGGCAGTTGGCCGGGTAGCGGCGGGCGATGTTGTCCCACGGATCCTCGCCCAGCTGCTTC
>DASWXO010000090.1:0-5505 GCA_036405455.1 Thermomonas sp.
GGCCAGCAGCACGCCCTCGCAACGCCAGCCGTTGGTCGGGGTGCGCTCCAGCGGGCAGCGCCAGTGCAGGTCGCGCCCGCGGTAGCCCAGGTCGGGCGCGTCCAGCCGGCCCACCCACAGCTGCAGTTCGCCGCGCGCCGCCCCCTGCGGCCAGTCCAGCCGCAGGCGCACCTGCGCCAGGGTGCCGACGGGCGTGGTGACCCGCTCCGCCCGCAGCTGCGCGACCCGGGCGGAGGCCCAGCCGGGCGCCAGCAGCGCACCGAGGCACAGGCAAAGCAGTAGGATCGGACGCGACATCCATGCAGCATACAAAGGCCGGGAGGTCCCGCGATGAATCCTTCCCCTGCACCCCCGGCCCCGGCGCCGCGCCTGCTGCTGGTCGAGGACGATCCCGTGAATGCCGCCTTCCTGGCCGGGGCCGCCGCGGCACTGCCCGCAGAGGTGGTGCAGGCTGCCTGCCTGGCCGAGGCCGAGGCGGCCTGCCGCACGGACACGTTCGACCTGCTCCTGTTCGATGCCAACCTGCCGGACGGCCGCGGCGAGGACCTGCTGCGTGCCCTGCGCGAGGCCGGCATCGCCACCGTGGCCCTGGCGCATACGGCCGACCTGGACCCCGACCGGCACGCGCGGCTGCGTGCCGCCGGCTTCGCGGAGGTGCTGCGCAAACCGCTTTCGGTGGCGACGCTGCATGCCGCCCTGCGACGCGCCCTGGCCACACATTTCGCCGCCCCGCCCTGCTGGGACGAGGCTGCCGCGCTGGCCGCGCTGGGCGGGCAACCCGCACACGTGCAGGCCCTGCGCGCGATGTTCCTGGCCGAGCTGCCGGGCCAGCGCCTGCGCATCGCGGAAGGCATCACCACCGGCGACCTGGCAGCGGTGCGCGGCGAGCTGCACCGGCTGGCCGCCAGCTGCGGTTTCGTCGGCGCGGCGCGACTGGGCGACGCGGTACGCGGGCTGCAAGCCGATCCGCTGGATCCGGTCGCGCTGGCGGCGCTGACGACCGCCATCGACGCGCTGCTCCCGCCCGGGCCCGCGGCACCGGCGGAAGCGCTTGCCGCCGGCTAGGTCGCGCTGCCGCGCAGTTCCGCCAGCAGCGCGCGGGTCACCGGATCGTCGGCCTCGCGCTCGCCGCGCAGCGCCGGCAGCAGCCGGTCCGCCACCTGCTTGCCCAGCTCGACGCCGAACTGGTCGAACGCGTTGATGCCCCACAGCACCGACTGCAGGTAGACGCTGTGCTCGTACAGCGCGATCAGCATGCCCAGCGCCTGCGGGGTCAGCGCGTCCAGCAGCAACAGCGTGCTGGGACGGTTGCCAGGATAGCGCCGGTGCGGGTCCTCGCTGTCACGGCCGTTGGCCAGCGCCTCGGTCTGCGCCAGCAGGTTGGCGAGCAGCGCGGCGTGGTTGGCCGCGTACGGATGGTCGGCCCGCACCACGCCGATGAAATCGGCCGGCACCACCTGGGTGCCCTGGTGCAACGCCTGGAAGAAGCTGTGCTGGGTGTCGGTGCCGGCGCCGCCCCACCACACCGGGACGGTGTGCAGGTCGATGTCGCTGCCGTCCAGCCGCACCGACTTGCCCAGGCTTTCCATCACCAGCTGCTGGAGGTAGTTCGGCAGCAGCCGCAGGCGGTCGTCGTAGGGCAGCACGGCCTGGGTCGCGGCATGCAGGGCATTGCGGTTCCACACCGCGGTCAGTGCGTGCCACGCCGGCAGGTTGTCGCGCAGCGGCGCGTGCAGGGCATGGGCGTCCAGCGCCGCCGCGCCCTCCAGCAGCGCCTCGAAGCCATCCATGCCCAGCGCCAGCGCGATCGGGAAGCCGACCGCCGACCACAGCGAATAGCGCCCGCCCACCCAGTCCCACATCGGCAGGGTGCGCTCCGGCGGAATGCCGAACCCGGCCACGCGCTCGGCGTTCGTGCTGACGGCATAGAGGCGCGCGTCGTCGCCCAGCCAGTCGCGGACGATGGCGCCGTTGAGCAGCGTTTCCTGCGTCCCGAACGTCTTCGAGATCATGATCGCGGCGGTGCGCCGCGGGTCCAGCCCGGCCAGCACGCGGCGCGCCGCGTTGCCGTCCACGTTGGACAGGAAGTGCACGCGGAAGCGGGCGTCCGGCCGCGCCAGCGCATCCACGATCAGGCGCGGGCCGAGGTCGGAGCCGCCGATGCCGATGCTGACGATGTCGGTGACGTCGCTCGCGGCCAGCGCGTCGACCAGCTCGCGCATGCGCAGCTGTGCGGACAGCGCCTCGGCGCGCGCCGCCAGCGCGAAGGCGGAGCCGGCGGCGGTCCCGCGCAGCGCGCCATGCAGCGCCGCACGGCCCTCGGTGGCGTTGACCTGCTCGCCTTCCAGCAGCTGCCGCATCGCGCCGGGCAGGTCGGCGCGCGCGGCGATCGAAAACAGGGCGTCCAGCGCGGCGCGGTCGTAGGCCTGCCGGGCGAAGTTGGCGTAGAGCGGCCCGCAGCGCAGCGCGAAGTCGTCCGCGCGCGCGGGGTCCGCGGCGACGAGTGCCGGCAGCGGGGTGCCGGCCAGCCGTGCGGCATGCGCCTGCAGACCGTCCAGCAGGCCGCGCATGCCGGTCAGGCCGCCTGCTTCGGCATCGAGTGGTTGGTGTGGGTCAGGCGGTTCTCGCGGTCCACGTACACGCAGACCGGCTTGTGCGCGGCCGCCTCGGCCTCGTCGCACTGCACGTAGGCGCAGATGATGACCAGGTTGCCGACCTGCGACTTGTGCGCGGCCGCGCCGTTCACCGAAATCACGCCGCTGCCTTCCTCGCCTCGGATCGCATAGGTGGAGAAGCGCTCGCCGCTGGTGACGTCGTAGATGTCGATGCGCTCGTATTCACGAATGCCGGCGATGTCGAGCAGGCGACCGTCGATGGCGCACGACCCTTCGTAATGCAGCTCGGCATGGGTCACGGTGGCACGGTGGATCTTGCCCTTGAGCAGGGTCAGTTGCATGGTCGTCGACTCCGGTGGAACGGGGTCCGCGGGGGCGGAGCGCGCAGTATAGGGCGCGCATGGCGCACCGCAACAAAGGCAAAACAGTGTTCTATCCGGGCAGCTGGAACTCGACGTTGTCGATCAGCCGGGTCCGCCCCAGCCGGGCCGCGACCAGCGCCACCCGCGCGCCGCCCTCGCCGTCCGCCGGCTCGCTGAAATCGGGGCGACGCACCACGGCGTAGTCGGGCACGAAGCCGGCGCTGCGCAGCGCGGCATCGGCCTCCGCCTCCACCCGGGCGCGCGGCGCCCCGGCCAGGGCCGCGGCGCGCATCGCCAGCAGGGTGCGGTGAATGGCGGGCGCAATGGCCCGCTCGTCCGGCGACAGGTACTGGTTGCGGGAGCTCATCGCCAGGCCGTCGTCCTCGCGCACGATCTCGCCCGCCAGGATCTCCACCGGCATCTGCAGGTCGGCCACCAGCTGGCGGATCACCGCGAGCTGCTGGAAATCCTTGCGGCCGAACGCCGCCACGTCGGGCTGCACCTGGTTGAACAGACGGGTGACCACCGTGCACACGCCGTCGAAATGGCCGGGGCGGCAGGCGCCTTCCAGCACGCCGCTCACGCCGGGGACGTGGATCTTCGCCGCCAGGTCCACGCCGAAGGGATACATCGCCTCCACCTCGGGCAGCCAGAGCGCATCGCAGCCGGCGGCGGCCAACCCGTGGGTGTCGGCCTCGGGCGTGCGCGGGTAGCGGGTGAAGTCTTCGTTCGGGCCGAACTGGGTGGGGTTCACGAATACGCTCGAAACCACCCGGTCGGCGTGTTGCCGCGCCAGCGTCACCAGCGAGTAGTGCCCGGCGTGCAGGTTGCCCATGGTCGGGACGAAGCCGACGCGAAGGCCCTCGCGCTTCCAGGCCGCGATGGTGGCGCGCAGCTGCTCGAGTCGGGTCAGGGTCTGGATCACGGGATGCACTCTGGGAGCGAGGGGGCCGGCCGCGATGCGCGGCCACGGGCTAGCGGTAGGCGTGCGACTCGTCGGGGAAGCGGCCGTCGCGCACCGCGTCGGCATAGGCGCGCACCGCACCGGCGATGGAGCCGCCGTCGGCGAGGAAATCCTTCACGAACTTGGGCTTACGGTGGCCGGTGTCGATGCCCAGCAGGTCGTGCAGCACCAGCACCTGGCCATCGCAGCCGGCGCCGGCGCCGATGCCGATGGTCGGGATCGGGCTGGCCGCGGTGATCTCGGTCGCCAACCCCGCCGGCACGCCTTCCAGCACCAGCAGCGCCGCGCCCGCCTCGGCCACCGCCAGCGCGTCGGCCCGCAGGCGCTCGGCGGCGGCCTGTTCGCGGCCCTGCACCTTGAAGCCGCCCATCTTCAGCACCGACTGCGGCGTGAGGCCCAGGTGCGCGCACACCGGGATCTCGCGCTCGACCAGGAAGCGGATGGTCTCCAGCTTGTGGCCGGCGCCCTCCAGCTTGACCATCGCCGCGCCGGCCTGGATGAAGCGCACCGCCGCCGCGTGCGCCTGTTCCGGCGTGGCGTCCGCGCCGAACGGGAAGTCGGCGATCTTCAGCGCGCGGCTGGCGCCGCGGGCAACCGCGGCAGTGTGGTAGACGATGTCGTCCACGGTCACCGGCAGCGTGGAGCCGTGGCCCTGCACCACCATGCCCAGCGAGTCACCGACCAGGATCAGGTCGATGCCGACGTCGTCCAGCACGCGCGCGAAACTGGCGTCGTAGCAGGTCAGCATCACCAGCCGGCGGCCGGCCTCGCGCGCCTGCGCCAGCTGCGGGACGCTCAAGGACTTGGTTTCGGCATGGACGCTCATCGCGGCTCCCGGCAGGACAGGCCTGCATTATCGCGCAGAACGCCGATGCGCCCGCGGCGCCGCTCAGGCGGCATCGATGGCCACCACGCCGCCGGCATCGACGCCCGACAGCGCGTCGCCGACGCAGCCGTGGCCGGGGAACGGCTCGGCCGCGGCGATCTCCGCCAGCGGCACCAGCGCGAACGCACGCTCGTGCAGGTGCGGGTGCGGCACGCGCAGGCCCGGCAGGTCGATGACCCGGTCGTCGTACAGCAGCAAGTCGAGGTCCAGCGTCCGCGGGCCCCAGCGATGGCCATCGCGGACGCGGCCGGCCCGGCGCTCGATCTCCAGCAGCGCGGCCAGCAGCGCCTGCGGGGCCAGTACAGTCTCGAGCAGCGCGGCGGCATTCACGTAGTCCGGCTGGTCGGTGCGTCCCCACGCGGGCGTGCGGTACAGGCGGGAGGCGGCCAGCAGGCGCGTGGCCGGCAGTCGCGCCAACGCCTCGAACGCCTCGCGCAGGGCCGCGGCGGGGTCGCCGAGGTTGGCACCCAGCCCGATGCAGGCATGGACCGGTCGTACGTCCGGCCCGGCCGTGGTGCTCACGAGCGGCGGCGGCGACGCCGGCGGCGCGGCGATGGCGCGTCGCCCTCGCCGTCCACGACCTCCACCGCATCCCCCTCCGCGCCCTCCGCCCCGGCCACGGCCAGCGCCGCGGACGGCTCCAGCTGGGCCTCGCGCCAGAACGCCACGTCCTCGGCA
>DASWXO010000091.1:0-1551 GCA_036405455.1 Thermomonas sp.
TGATCGTGGACGCCTCGATGCCGGCGATGATCCGCGACAGCGGCCGCATGTGGAACGCCAAGGGCGAGCTGCAGGACACCAAGGCGGTGATCCCGGACCGCAACTACGCCGGCATCTACCAGGTGGTGATCGACGACTGCAGGGAACACGGTGCGTTCGACCCGGCGACCATGGGCAGCGTGCCCAACGTCGGGCTGATGGCGCAGGCGGCCGAGGAATACGGCAGCCACGACAAGACCTTCAAGATCGCCGGCGATGGCGTGGTGCGGGTGATCGACGAGCACGGCACCGTGCTGCTGCAGCATCCGGTCCAGGCCGGCGACATCTGGCGCATGTGCCAGACCAAGGACGCGCCGGTCCGCGACTGGGTGAAGCTGGCGGTGAGCCGCGCGCGCCTGTCGGACACCCCGGTGGTGTTCTGGCTGGATCCGCAGCGCGACCACGACCGCGGCCTGATCGCCAAGGTGGCCGCCTATCTCAACGACCACGACACCGCCGGTCTGGACATCCGCATCCTCTCGCCGGTGGAGGCGATGAAGTTCTCCCTCAAGCGCATCCGCGAAGGCCTGGACACCATCAGCGCCACCGGCAACGTGCTCCGCGATTACCTGACCGACCTGTTCCCGATCATGGAGCTGGGCACCAGCGCCAAGATGCTGTCGATCGTGCCGCTGATGAACGGCGGCGGCCTGTTCGAGACCGGCGCCGGCGGCAGCGCGCCCAAGCACGTGCAGCAGTTCGTGGAGGAGGACTACCTGCGCTGGGATTCGCTGGGCGAGTTCCTGGCGCTGGCCGCCTCGTTCGAGCACCTGGCCAACACCACCGGCAACGCGCGTGCGCAGGTGCTGGCGGACGCGCTGGACGCCGCCAACGCGAAGTTCCTCGACAACGACCGCTCGCCGGGCCGGAAGCTGGGCACGATTGACAACCGCGGCAGCCATTTCTACGTGGCGCTGTACTGGGCGCAGGCGCTGGCCGAGCAGAGTGCGGACACGGAGCTGGCGGCGAAGTTCGCGGCGGTCGCCCAGGCGCTGGCGGACAACGAAGCGAAGATCGTCGAGGAACTCGTCGCCGTACAGGGCAAGCCGGTGGACATCGGCGGCTACTACCAGCCGGACATGGGCAGGCTGTCGGCGGCGATGCGGCCGTCGGCCACGCTGAACGCGGCACTGGCGATGCTGTAACGCCCGCCAGGCGGCATACACGCGAAGCCCGGCCGCGCGCCGGGCTTCGCGTTTGCGGCGGTCCGGTTTACCCTGCAGGCCCGTCGCATCCGGAGCTCCGCATGACCCGCCTGTCGATTCCCGCGCTTGCCCTGCTGCTGGCCGCCGCTGCCGCCACGCCCACGCCCTCGACCGCGCAGGAGGCGGCCACGCCGGCCGTGAACAGCGCGCTGCAGGCCGCGGTGGCAGACCCCGGCCGCGACGCCGCCCAGCGCGCCCGCGACCGCTACCGCCACCCGGCCGAAACGCTGGCGTTCTTCGGCCTCACGCCCACCGACACCGTCATCGAGATCAGCCCGGGCAGCGGCTGGTACAGCGCGATCCTGGC
>DASWXO010000092.1:0-1979 GCA_036405455.1 Thermomonas sp.
CACCCGCTCGGCCTACAGCCGGTGGATGCGGAAGCGCCGGCCTTTGATCCTGCCGGCGCGCAGGCGCTCCAGTGCGCGGTCGGCCTGGCCGCGGGCGATCGCCACGTAGCTGCGGGTGGGATAGACGTCGATCTTGCCGACCGCCTCCTTGGCCAGCCCGGCCTCGCCGGTGAGCGCGCCGACGATGTCGCCGGGGCGCAGCTTGTCGGTGCGGCCGGCGTCGATGCGCAGGGTGGCCATCGCCGCCTGCGGCACGCCGCGCGGCTTGCCTTCCAGCGCGGCGATGCGTTCGAAGCGTATCGGGTTTCCCTGGCGTTCCTCGATCAGCACCGCGCGGTTGCGCTCGCCCGGCGCGACCAGGCTCAAGGCCAGACCGTGGCGGCCGGCGCGGCCGGTGCGGCCGATGCGGTGCAGGTAGGTGTCGGCATCCGTGGGAAGTTCATAGTTCACCACCGCCCCGATGTCGTCGATGTCCAAGCCGCGTGCGGCCACGTCGCTGGCCACCAGGACGTTGCAGCTGCGGTTGGAAAAGCGCACCAGCACTTCCTCGCGGTCGCGCTGTTCCATGTCGCCGTGCAGGGCCAGCGCGGTGAAGCCGTAGTGGGCCAGCGAACCGACCACCTCCTCGGTGTCCTTGCGCATGTTGCAGAACACCACGGTGGATTCCGGGTTGAACTGCAGCAGCAGCGCCGCCAGCTGCGGTGCGCGGCGGGCGGGCTCGGCCTCGAAGAAGTGCGCCTCGATGGTGGATGGCTGGGCGCCGCCGTCCACGCTGACTTCCAGGGGATCGCGCAGCATCGCGGTGGCGAGCGTGCGGATGGCGTCGGGGTAGGTGGCCGAGAACAGCAACGCCTGGCGGTCCTTCGGGATGCGCTTGACCAGCGCGCGGATCGGTTCATCGAAGCCCATGTCCAGCATGCGGTCGGCTTCGTCCAGCACCAGCACGCGCACGCCGCGCAGGTCCAGGGCGTCCTTCTGCACCAGCTCCAGCACCCGCCCCGGCGTGCCCACGACGACGTGCGGCGCATGCGCCAGCGACGCCAGCTGCGGGGCCAGCGGGATGCCGCCGCACAGCACCGACAGCTTGAGGTTGGCGATGCCGGTGGCCAGCTTGCGCAGCTGCTTGCCCACCTGGTCGGCCAGTTCGCGGGTGGGGCAGAGCACCAGCGCCTGCGTGCGCACGGCACTTGCGTCGATGGCCTGCAGCAGGCCCAGCCCGAACGCCGCGGTCTTGCCGCTGCCGGTGGGCGCCTGCGCGACCAGGTCGCGGCCTTCCAGGATCGCTGGCAGCGCCTGCGCCTGGATGGGGGTGAGGGTGGTGTAGTCGAGTGCGTCGAGGCCGGCGCGCAGCGCGGGCGCAAGGGCGAGGTCGGCGAAGGTGGCGGGCGTGGTCATCGCCCATTATCGCCGGTGCCGCCACCGGCCGTGGTCGAGGCGACGCCGGCGTGACGCCGGGCATGCGATGTTGCCGTTGCCACCGATGGAGGCGGGAAATGGATGAAGTCGCGCGTACGCTGGTTTCCGAATTGGCGCTGCCCGGCGCCGGCACCATGACGGTGATCCTGGTGCGGGTGTTGGCCGCCGCCCTGCTGGGCGGCATCATCGGTTGGGAGCGCGAACGGAAAGGCCGCGCCGCCGGGCTGAAGACGCATATCCTGGTGTCGGTGGGTTCGGCCCTGTTCGTGCTGGCGCCGACCTTGGCCGGCATCGATGGCGGCGACAACACGCGCGTGATGCAGGGCATCGTGTCCGGCATCGGTTTCCTCGGCGCGGGCGCGATCCTGCGCGACGGCATGCGCGTGGAAGGGTTGACCACCGCCGCCGGGATCTGGATGACCGCGGCCATCGGCATGGCGGTGGGCATGGGCCAGGAAATGCTGGCGCTGCTGACCACCCTGCTGGCCTGGCTGGTGGTGGCGGCAGTTCCCAAGCTGATGAGCCGCATGCCGGCGCACCGGGATGGCGGTGAGGACGCCGAT
>DASWXO010000093.1:0-1986 GCA_036405455.1 Thermomonas sp.
CACCCGCTCGGCCTACAGCCGGTGGATGCGGAAGCGCCGGCCTTTGATCCTGCCGGCGCGCAGGCGCTCCAGTGCGCGGTCGGCCTGGCCGCGGGCGATCGCCACGTAGCTGCGGGTGGGATAGACGTCGATCTTGCCGACGGCCTCCTTCGCCAGTCCCGCCTCGCCGGTGAGCGCGCCGACGATGTCGCCGGGGCGCAGCTTGTCGGTGCGGCCGGCGTCGATGCGCAGTGTCGCCATCGCCGCCTGCGGCACGCCGCGCGGCTTGCCTTCCAACGCTGCGATGCGTTCGAAGCGGATCGGGTTTCCCTGGCGTTCCTCGATCAGCGCGGCGCGGTTGCGCTCGCCCGGCGCAACTAGGCTCAGTGCCAGCCCATCGCGGCCGGCGCGGCCGGTGCGGCCGATGCGGTGCAGGTAGGTGTCGGCGTCGGTGGGCAGTTCGAAGTTCACCACCGCGCCGATGTCGTCGATGTCCAGCCCGCGCGCGGCCACGTCGCTGGCCACCAGCACGTTGCAGCTGCGGTTGGCGAAGCGCACCAGCACCTCCTCGCGGTCGCGCTGCTCCATGTCACCGTGCAGCGCTAGCGCGGTGAAGCCGTAGTGCGCCAGCGAGCCCACCACTTCCTCGGTGTCCTTGCGCATGTTGCAGAACACCACGGTGGATTCCGGGTTGAACTGCAGCAGCAGCGCGGCCAGCTGCGGCGCGCGGCGGGCGGGTTCGGCCTCGAAGAAATGCGTTTCGATGGTGGCTGGCTGGGCGCCGCCGTCGACGCTGACTTCCAGCGGCTCGCGCAGCATCGCGGTGGCCAGCGTGCGGATGGTGTCGGGGTAGGTGGCTGAGAACAGCAGGCTTTGCCGCGTTTTCGGGGTGCGCTTGACCAGCGCGCGGATCGGTTCGTCGAATCCCATGTCCAGCATGCGGTCGGCCTCGTCCAGCACCAGCACGCGCACTCCGCGCAGGTCCAGCGCGTCCTTCTGCACCAGTTCCAGCACCCGTCCGGGCGTGCCCACCACCACCTGCGGGGCATGCGCCAGCGACGCCAGCTGCGGCGCAAGCGGGATGCCGCCGCACAGCACCGACAGCTTGAGGTTGGCGATGCCGGTGGCCAGTTTGCGCAGTTGCTTGCCCACCTGGTCGGCCAGCTCGCGGGTGGGGCAGAGCACCAGCGCCTGCGTGCCGCCGGCCGCGGGGTCGATCCGTTGCAGGAGGCCCAGTCCGAACGCGGCGGTCTTGCCGCTGCCGGTGGGCGCCTGCGCGACCAGATCGCGGCCTTCGAGCATGGCGGGCAACGCCTGCGCCTGGATGGGCGTGAGAGCGGTGTAGTCGAGTGCGTCGAGGCCGGCGCGCAGGGAGGGCGCAAGGGCGAGGTCGGCGAAGGTAGCGGGCGTGGTCATTGCCCATTATCGCCGGTGCTGCCGCTCGCCGTAGGCCGTGGGTGTGGTGACGCCGGCATGACGCCGCGGATGCGACCCTGCAGGTGCCACAGACGGAGGCGGAAGATGGACGAAGTCGCGCGCACGCTGGCGTCGGAACTGGCATTGCCGGACATTGCCACGATGACGGTGATCCTGGTGCGGGTGCTGGCCGCCGCCATGCTGGGCGGCATCATCGGCTGGGAGCGTGAACGGAAAGGCCGCGCCGCCGGGCTGAAGACGCATATCCTGGTGTCGGTGGGCTCGGCCCTGTTCGTGCTGGCGCCGGAAGTGGCCGGGATTTCCGGCGGCGACAACACCCGCGTGATGCAGGGCATTGTCTCCGGCATCGGTTTCCTCGGCGCGGGCGCGATCCTGCGTGACGGCATGCGCGTGGAGGGCCTGACCACCGCGGCCGGGATCTGGATGACGGCGGCCATCGGCATGGCGGTGGGCATGGGCCAGGAAATGCTGGCGCTGCTGACCACCCTGCTGGCCTGGCTGGTGGTGGCGGCAGTTCCCAAGCTGATGAGCCGCATGCCGGCGCACCGGGATGGCGGTGAGGACGCCGAT
>DASWXO010000094.1:0-13559 GCA_036405455.1 Thermomonas sp.
TGCAGCCACGTGCCCAAGTTCACCGTGGTGATCGGCGGCAGCTTCGGCGCCGGCAACTACGCCATGTGCGGCCGCGCCTACGGCGCCCGCTTCCTGTGGATGTGGCCGAACGCGCGGATCAGCGTGATGGGCGGCGAGCAGGCGGCCAGCGTGCTCGCCACGGTGAAGCGCGACGGCATCGAGGCGCGCGGCGGGGTGTGGACGCCCGAAGAGGAAGAAGCGTTCAAGGCGCCGATCCGCCAGCAGTACGAGGACCAGGGCAATCCCTACTACGCCACCGCACGACTGTGGGACGACGGCATCATCGACCCCGCCGACACCCGCCGCGTGCTGGGGCTGGGCTTGTCGGCATCGCTCAATGCGCCGATCGAGGAGCGCACCCGCTTCGGCGTGTTCCGCATGTGACCGAGCCTGTGACCTCCATCGCATTCAATGGGTTGCGCCTGCAACCTTGCGTATTCAGCAAGAAAGTCGTCGCAAATCGGTGGTAGCCTCGGCCGTTCTTCCCGAGGAGATCCGCGCATGGCCATCTGGAAAGACCCCGTCCCGGCCGGCAAGGCCAGCGAGCCCGCCCGCTTCGACCTGGCCTCGCCCGAGCCCCCGGTCGCCGACACCTCGCCGGCGGCGACCGCCCCGTCGCCGATCCGCGCCGTGGAGCCGCAGGCCCGCGAATCGGTGATCGCCGCCGACCTGCAGATCGAAGGCAAGATCGAAGGCGCCGGCCACGTCCGCATCGCCGGCAAGTTCAAGGGCGACATCAAGGTGCAGGGCAACCTGACCATCGACCAGGGTGCCAAGGTGTCCGGCGGCGTGTCGGCCAACAAGGTGGCGCTGGCCGGCGAACTGGAGGGCAACATCACCAGCGCGCAGCAGGTGGACATCCTGCCCAGCGGCGCGATCAACGGCGACCTCAAGGCCGGCAGCCTCACCGTCGCGGCCGGCAGCCGCATCCGCGGCCACGTCGAATGCGGCTGGGGCAAGGACGAGAAGCCCGCGAAACCGGAGGGCGGCAGCGCCGCATGAGCGCCGTCCGCCCCGGCGTGGCGGGTGCCACCCGCACCTGCCCGCACTGCAAGGCCACCATCCTGGAAAGCTCGGCGGTCTGCCCGGCCTGCCGCGGCCACCTGCGCTTCGATGCACCGGCCACCGACGCCGCGCAACGCTTCGTGCCGCTCAAGGTGGAAGGCACCCTCAACGCGCCGGACGACGGCGCGTTCGAATACACGATGGTGGTGGTGATCCGCAACGAACGCGGCGAGGAAGTGGGCCGCCACGTGGCCGGCGTGGGCGCCGTGTTCCCCGGCGAATCCCGCAGTTTCAGCGTGGCCGTGGAGGCCGTGCCGGCGTCGCCCGGCAAGCGCCGCAAGCATTGAGCCGCGCCGGGTATGCAATCCCTTCACACGGGATGCCCTAAGCTCCATCGTGCCGCCATCGCGGCCTTGCGTGGCAGTCCCCTGCGCCCCCGTGCGTTGGCCGGCCTCGCGACCGTTTCCCAACACAGGAGTCCATCGATGAACGCCAAGCTCTATGTTGCCCTGGTGGCTGCCGCCCTGGCGCTGACCGCCTGCAAGAACGAGACCGCCACCGCCCAGAACGAAGCCGCCGAAGCCAGCGCGGCCGCCACCGACGCAGCGGATGCCACCGCCAACGCCGCGGACGCGGCCGCCAACGCCGCCACCCAGGCCACCGAAGCCGCCGCTGCCGCCACCGGCGAGGCCGCGGGCGAGGCGAGCGCCGCGATGGAAAACGCCGCGGATGCCACCAAGGCCGCCGGCGCCGAAGCGACGGCCGCCGCGGCCGATGCCACCGCGGACGCGGCACAGGCCACCGCGGATGCCGCCCAGAAGATGGCCGACAAGGCCAAGGCGGCGGCCGACGAAGCCAAGAAGTAACCCCGCTGGCAACTGCCGGAACACGACAAGGCCCGCGGATGCGGGCCTTGTTTTTTTGCTGGTCAATCGCGCGTGATGGCCGGCGTCAGCCGCAACCGTTGCAGCCGCCGCAGTCCTTGCCACCACTCTGACCCGGCGGCGCGATCCTGCGCGCCCACGCGCGCAGCCAAGCCGGACGACCCTCGCGCAGCAGTGGCAGCGCGATCGCCATGCGCAGTCGCCGCGTCGCGCCCGGGAACTGCTTGTGCATCACCACCCCCGCGCTGACCACTACGGCCAGCGCGACCAGGAGGTACTGCAGCAGCAGCGACCCGTCCATCAGCCTGCTCCGAACGCCAGCGCGATGCGGTAGGTCAACAGCGAGGCCAGGTAGGCCAGCGCGAACAGGTAGCCGGCAGCGAACGCCGTCTGCTTCCAGGAATGGGTCTCGCGGCGGATCGTTGCCAGCGTGGAAATGCACTGCGGCGCATAGATGAACCACACCAGCAGCGACAGGGCCGTCGCCAGCGACCACTGCCCCTGGATGATCGGCGACAGCGCCTGCGCCGCGGCATCGTCGTTGGCGGCGGACAGCGCGTACACGGTCGCCAGCGACGACACCACCACCTCGCGCGCGGCCAGGCCGGGGATCAGGGCGATGCAGATCTGCCAGTTGAAGCCGATCGGCGCGAACACCGTGGTCATCGCGTGGCCGATCCGGCCGGCGAAGCTGTAGTCGATCGCCGGCGCGGTGGCGCCTTCGGGCGCACCCGGGAAGCTGAGCAGAAACCACAGCAGGATGGTCAGCGCGAGGATGATGCCGCCCACGCGCTTGAGGAAGATCATCGCGCGCTCCCACAGCCCGATGGCCAGGTCGCGCAGCTGCGGGACGCGGTACGACGGCAGCTCCAGCAGCAGCGGATGCTCGCTCTTGTCGCGCCGCCAGAGCTTCATGGTCCACGCCACTGCCAATGCACTGAGGATGCCGGCGGCGTACAGGCCGAACAGCACCAGCCCCTGCTGGTTGAACCCGCCGACCGTCTTCTGCGGCACGAACGCGCCGATCAGCAGCGCATACACCGGCAGCCGCGCGGAGCAGGTCATCAGCGGTGCCACCAGGATCGTCGCAAGCCGGTCGCGCGGATCCTGGATTGACCGGGTGGACATGATCCCCGGCACCGCGCAGGCGAAGCTGGACAGCAGCGGGATGAAACTGCGTCCGGACAGGCCCGCCGCCGCCATCATGCGGTCCAGCAGGAAGGCCGCACGCGGCAGGTAGCCGGACTCCTCCAGCGCGAGAATGAAGGCGAACAGCACGAGGATCTGCGGCAGGAACACCACCACGCCGCCGAGGCCGGCGATCACGCCCTCCACCACCAGGCTGCGCAACGGGCCGTCCGGCATCCAGCCGCCCACCACGCCACCCAGCCACGCGGTGGCGGCCTCGATGCCGTCCATCATCGGCGTGGCCCAGGCGTAGACCGCCTGGAAGATCAGGAACATCACCACGCCCAGGGCCAGCAGGCCGAACACGGGATGCAGCAGCCAGCGGTCCAGCGCATCGTCCACCGCGGCGGTGCGCCGGGGCATCGTGACCGCCACCGCCAGCAGGCGGCGCACCTCGTCGTGCAGGGCTTCGTCGTCGGCCAATGCGGGGGCCTCCGGTTGCGCCGGCAGCGGGCGTTCCAGGCGCTCCAGCAGCGCGCGCGCGCCGTCGCGCCGCACCGCCACGGTTTCCACCACCGGCAGGCCCATTTCGCGCTGCAGGGCGTCGATGTCGATGGCGATGCCGCGGCGCCGGGCCGCGTCCATCATGTTGAGCGCGACGATCGTCGGCCGACCCAGCGCGCGCAGCTCCAGCACGAAGCGCAGGTGCAGGCGCAGGTTGGTGGCGTCCACCACGCAGACCAGCAGGTCGGGCGCGGGCTCGCCGGGATAAAAGCCGCGGATCAGGTCGCGCGTCACCGCCTCGTCCAGGCTGGCCGCGTTGAGGCTGTAGGCGCCGGGCAGGTCCAGTACGGCATAGCTGCGGCCCGAGGGCGCCACCAGCCGCCCTTCCTTGCGCTCGACGGTGACGCCGGCGTAGTTGGCGACCTTCTGCCGGCTGCCGGTCAGCAGGTTGAACAGCGCGGTCTTGCCGCAATTGGGGTTGCCGACCAGGGCGATGCGGCCGGCGGTGGTGGCAGGACTCATGCGGCGCTCCCGGCCCCGGCGCGCAGGCGCACCCGGTCGGCCTCGGCGCGGCGCAGGGCGAAGCGGGTGAAGCCCACCTGCACCAGCAGCGGCTCGGCGCCCAGCGGACCCGCGGCCACCACTTCGACATCCTCGCCCCGCACGAATCCCAGCTCGCGCAGGCGGCGCGCCACCGGATCGTTGGGCACGCGCTCCTCCACGGCATCGACGACGGCCGGCCTGCGCTGGGGGAGTTCGGTCAATCGCATCGCGGCGACTCTCGCCATTAAATGGGAATTGTTCTCAATTGTAGCACTCCTCCCTGCCGGTATCATGGGGATCTTGCAATCGAGACTGCCGCCGGCCCCCTCATGAGCCCCGCCCTGCACCTGCACCTCGACGGTCCCGTGGCGCGCCTGCGCCTAGCCCGCCCGGAGGTCCACAACGCGTTCGATGCCGGACTGATCGCCGGCCTGACCGACGCCCTGCAGTCGGTGGCCGCCGACGCGACGATCCGCGTGCTGGTGCTGGAGGCCGACGGTGCATCGTTCTCCGCTGGCGCCGACCTGAACTGGATGCGCGGCATGGCCGCCGCCAGTGAAGACGAGAACCGCGAGGACAGCCTCGCCCTCGCCCGCCTGATGCGCACGCTGGACGCACTGCCGAAGCCGACCATCGCCCGCGTCCAGGGCGCGGCGTTCGGCGGCGGCGTCGGGCTGGTGGCCTGCTGCGACATCGCCATCGGCGTGCCCACGGCCAAGTTCGGCCTGACCGAAAGCAAGCTGGGCTTGCTGCCGGCGGTGATCTCGCCCTATGTCATCGCCGCCATCGGCAGCCGCAATGCACGCCGCTACTTCGCGACCGCCGAGCTCTTCGACGCCACCGAAGCACTCCGCATGGGCCTGCTGCACCAGGTCGTCGCCGCCGATGCGCTGGACGCCGCCGTGCAGCGCCAGGTCGACCTGCTGCTGAAGGCCGGCCCGGTCGCCGCGGCCAGCGCCAAGCAGCTGGTGCGTGATGTCTGCGCGCACAGCGACGGCGCGAAGCACGACGCCGACAACGCCGCCCTGATCGCCCGCCTGCGCGTGTCCCCGGAGGGCCAGGAAGGCCTGTCCGCCTTCCTCGACAAGCGCAAGCCCCACTGGATCGACGCCTGATGTTCGACACCCTGCTCATCGCCAACCGCGGCGAAATCGCCTGCCGCGTGATCCGCACCGCGCGCAAGCTCGGCATCCGCACCGTCGCGGTGTTCTCCGAGGCCGACGCCGACGCCCAGCACGTGCGGCTGGCCGACGAGGCGCACTGCATCGGCGGGCCGCGCCCGCAGGACAGCTACCTGCGCGGCGACGCCATCCTCGAGGTGGCGAGGAAGACCGGCGCGCAGGCCATCCACCCCGGCTACGGCTTCCTGTCCGAGAACGCCGACTTCGCCGACGCGGTGCAGGCCGCCGGCCTGGTCTTCGTGGGCCCGTCGGGCGCTTCGATGCGCAAGATGGGCAGCAAGGCCGGCGCCAAGGACCTGATGGCCGCCGCCGGCGTGCCGGTGGTGCCGGGCTACACCGGCGAGGACCAGTCGCCCGACCTTCTGCAGCGCGAGGCCGACCGCATCGGCTATCCGCTGATGATCAAGGCCGCGCACGGTGGCGGCGGCAAGGGCATGCGCATCGTGCGCGCGCCCGGCGAGTTCGCCGCCCACCTCGAAAGCTGCCAGCGCGAGGCGAAGAACGCGTTCGGCAAGGATCGCGTCCTGCTGGAGCGCTATATCGAACATCCGCGCCACATCGAGATCCAGGTGTTCGGCGATGCCCACGGCGGCGCCATCCACTTGGGCGAGCGCGAGTGCTCGGCGCAGCGCCGCTACCAGAAGGTGCTGGAGGAATCGCCCTCGCCCTTCCTCACCCCCGAGCTGCGCGCCCGCATGGGCGCGGCGGCGGTGCTGGCCGCGCGCGCGATCGACTACGCCAACGCCGGCACGGTGGAGTTCATCGTGGCGCCGTCAGGCGAGTTCTTCTTCATGGAGATCAACACCCGCCTGCAGGTGGAGCATCCCGTCACCGAGGAAGTCACCGGGCTGGACCTGGTGGAATGGCAGCTGCGCATCGCCGCCGGCGAACCGCTGCCGCTGGCGCAGGACGCCGTCGTCCAGCGCGGCCACGCCATCGAGGTGCGGCTGTACGCGGAGGATCCCGACGCCGGCTTCCTGCCCGGCTCCGGCACGCTGAAGACGCTGCGCCTGCCGGCGCCATCGCGGCACGTGCGCATCGACGCGGGCGTGGTCGAAGGCGACACCGTCACCATCTTCTACGACCCGATGATCGCCAAGCTGATCGTCTGGGACGAAGACCGCCCGCGCGCGCTGGCGCGGCTGCGCGAGGCGCTGGCGCAGGCCCGGATCGCCGGGCCGAAGTCGAACATCGCCTTCCTCGAGCGCCTGGTACGGCACCCTGCCGTGGTGGAAGGCCGCATCGACACCGGTTACCTGGACCGCCACCTGGACGAGTTCCTGGCGCCCGCCGCGGTCGACCGCGGCCTGCTGCTGGCCGCCACCACCGCCTGCCTGCTGCAGCAGGAGGCCGCGGCCCGGGAAGCAGCCGCGCGCGGCAGCGACCCCACGTCGCCATGGGCGGATCCCGACGGCTGGCGCCTGGGCCATGCCGGCGGCCGCCGGCTGGCGTTCCTGCTGGGCGGACAGCCGCTCACCCTGCTGGCGCATGGCCATGACGGCAGCTACCGCATCGCGCTGGACGCCGACTGCCATGCGGTCGCCGGCGCACGCCTCGAGGGCACCACGCTGAGCGCGCGCATCGACGGCGTGATGCGCCGCTTCCACGCGCTGCGCGACGGCGACGAGGTGCTGGTGCACGATGGCCAACAACGCCTGCTGCTGCAGGTGGACGCGGCCTACCGCAGCCAGGCCGGCGGCGACAGCGCGGCCGAGCATCGCATCCGCGCGCCCATGCCGGGCCGCGTGGTGCTGGTGCAGGCCAGCGCCGGCGCCGAAGTCCGCGCCGGCGAGGTGGTGCTGGTGCTGGAGGCCATGAAGATGGAGCTGGCGCTGAAGGCCCCGCGCGACGGCATCCTGGCCGAAGTGCGCACGCAGGCCGGCGATTTCGTCGAGGCCGACGCCATCCTTGCCCTGCTGGAGGCCTGAGCCATGGCCCTGCCCAACGCCGTGCGCATCGTCGAGGTCGGCCCGCGCGACGGGCTGCAGAACGAGACGATCGACATCGGCACCGCCCACAAGATCGAGCTCATCGACCGCCTCTCGCGCACCGGGCTGCGCAGCATCGAAGCCACCGCCTTCGTGAGCCCCAAGTGGGTGCCGCAGATGGCCGACGCCGCCGAGGTGCTGGCCGGTATCACGCGCGTGCCGGGCATCGCCTATCCGGTGCTGATCCCCAACGAAGCCGGCTACGAGCGCGCGCGCGCGGCCGGCGCGACCGAGGTAGCGGTGTTCACCGCCGCGTCCGAAGCCTTCAACCTGAAGAACACCAACGCCACCATCGAGCAGTCGCTGGCGCGTTTCGTGCCGGTGCTGGCGCGGGCCCGGGCCGACGGCGTACAGGTGCGCGGCTACGTCTCCACCGTGCTGGGCTGCCCGTACCAGGGCGCCGTGCCGCTGGCCGACGTGGTGCGGGTTTCCCGTTCGTTGCACGACATGGGCTGCTACGAAATCTCCCTGGGCGACACCATCGGCATCGGTACGCCGGCCAAGGCGCGCGCGATGCTGCAGGCGGTCGCCAGCGAAGTGCCGATGACCGCCCTCGCCGTGCACTTCCACGACACCTACGGGCAGGCGCTGGCCAACGTGCTGGCCTGCCTGGAGGAAGGCGTGGCGGTCGTCGACAGCGCCGTCTCCGGCGCCGGCGGCTGCCCGTACGCCAAGGGTGCCAGCGGCAACGTGTCCAGCGAGGACCTGGTGTACATGCTGCACGGCCTGGGCATCCACACCGGCATCGACCTGCCGCTGCTGGCGGAAACCGGCCGCTGGCTGGCCGGCCTGCTGGGCCGCGAGACCGGCAGCAAGGCCGGCAAGGCACTGGCGGCGGGATGAACGCGCGGCCTCCGCCGGCAGGGGCAGGCGCCTCGCCGCCCGGCGAGTCCGCGGCCGGGCCCGCGCTGGCGGAGCGCCTCGCCGAGGTGCTGGCCGACCCCACGCTTCCCGCGCACCTGAAGACGCTGCTGCAAGCACTGGGCGACGAGCTGGACGCCACCCGCGCCGCCGTGGACGCCGAGCGCATGCGCTACCGTGCGCTGTTCGACGCGGTGCCGGACCCGGTGAGCGTGATCGCCCGGGACGGCACCGTGCTCGACCTCAACAAGGCCGGCGAAGCCGCCTACAAGCGACCGCGGGATGCGATCGTCGGCAAGCAGATCGAGGTCCTCAACCCCGACCTCCCACGCGACCACATGGGACCGGTGCTGGACGCGCTGGACCGCGGCGACACCTACGTCGTCGAGGTCACCAACATGCGCGCGGACGGCACCCGCTTCCCGGTGGAGGTGCATTCGGCCAGCCTGCACTTCGAAGGACGGGACGCGCTGGTCGCCGTGGCCCGCGACCTGAGCAGGCGGCAGGAGGCGGAGATCCGCTACCGCGAGCTGATGGAAGTCATCGACAAGGGGATCACCCTGCAGGACGCCCAGGGCCGCTTCCTGTATGCGAATTCCGCGGCGATGCGCATCCTCGGCATCGAAGGCGGCGCGTCGCTGGTCGAGGCGATGCAGCCGGAACGCTGGACCTACCTGCACGAGAGCGGACGCGCGCTGTCCGGCGAGGAACTGCCGGCGGCGCGCGCACGCGACAGCGGCCGCATCGTCGAAAGCACGGTCCTGGGCCCGCACCAGCGCGACCAGGACCGGCTCATCTGGATCGCCGTCACGGTGGTCCCGCAGTACGCCGCTGGATCCGACCGACCGACCCAGCTGCTGTCCCTGTTCAGCGACATCACCGAACTGAAGCAGGCCGAGGAGCATCTGCGCATCCGCGCCCAGACGGATGCCCTCACCGGCCTGCTGAACCGCGACGCCATCCTCAAGCAGCTGGATGCCCGGCTGGCGTCGCCCGACGCCGGGCATGTGGCCCTGCTCTACATCGACCTGGACCGCTTCAAGATCGTCAACGACGTGCTTGGCCACGATGCCGGCGACCTGCTGCTGGTGGAGGCCGCGCAGCGCATCCGCGGCGTCGTCGGCCACGACGGCCTGATCGCCCGGTTCGGCGGCGACGAATTTCTGGTGGCCTGCAGCAGCGCGGAGGCCGGTCTGCCCGAGCGGCTCGCGCAGGGCATCCAGCAGGCGTTCCTGCCGCCGTTCCGGCTGGGCAGCGACGAATTCAACGTGACGACCAGCATCGGCATCTCGCACGCACCCGGCGACGGCCTGACCCCGCGGCAGCTGATCCAGAACGCCGACGTCGCGATGTACGACAGCAAGCGCCGCCACCGCAACGGCTTCCAGGCGTTCTCGCCCGCGCTGGCCCGGCAGCAGCAGGAGCGCCTGCAAACCGAAACCCGGCTGCGCCGCGCCCTCGACAACGGCGAGTTCCACCTCGTCTACCAGCCGCAGGTGGACCTGCGCAGCGGGCGCATCCTGCATGCCGAGGCCCTGGTGCGCTGGCACAACCCGCAACTTGGCGAGATGCGCCCCGACCACTTCATCGGCCTGGCCGAGAGCACCGGCGAGATCGTCCGGATCGGCCACTGGGTGCTGGGCGAAGCCTGCGCGCAGATGCGCCGCTGGCAGGAACAGGGCCTGCCGATCGAGCGGATCGCGGTGAACGTGTCGTACCGCCAGTTCAAGGGCGAGGATCTGGTCGGCAGCGTGCGGCGGATGCTGGACGCCGCTGGGCTGCCCGGCCACGCGCTGGAGCTGGAGCTGACCGAGCGCGTGCTGGTGGAGGACGTGGCCGACATCACCCGCATCTTCGACGAACTGCGGGCGCTGGGCGTGCGCCTGTCCATCGACGATTTCGGCGAAGGCTACAGCGCGCTCAACTACCTGCGCCGGCTGCCGATCCACGGGCTCAAGCTCAGCCACAGCTTCATGAAGAGCGTGCCGGGCGCGGCGTCCGACGAAGCGATCTGCCAGACCGTCGCCGGCATCGCCCGCAGCCTCGGCCTGGAGCTGGTGGCCGAAGGCATCGAAACCGAGGCGCAGCGCGATTTCCTGCTGCGCCTCGGGGTCAACGTCGGCCAAGGTTTCCTGTTCGCCCCCGGCCTGCTGCCCGGCGAATTCGCCCGGCGGCTGGCCGCGCAATCCACCTGACGGAACGCCCCATGCACGATTTCACGATCCGCCCCATCCGGGCCGACGACGACGCGGCGATGGCCGCCATCATCCGCACGGTCATGCCGGAATTCGGCGCCACCGGAAGCGGCTTCGCCATCGCCGACCCCGAAGTGGACTGGATGAGCCGCGCCTACGCCGCGCCGCGCCATGCCTATTTCGTGGTCGAACGTGACGGGCGCGTGGTCGGCGGCGGCGGCGTGGCGCCGCTGGTGGGCGGGGACGCCGGCACCTGCGAGCTGCGCAAGATGTACTTCCTGCGCGAGGCCCGCGGCCTGGGCGCCGGCGCCGCGCTGATGGCGCATTGCCTGGAAGCGGCCCGGGGCTTCGGCTTCGCCCGCTGCTACCTGGAAACCCTCACCGGCATGGACGCGGCCATGCGCCTGTACGAGCGCAGCGACTTTCGCCGCATCGACGCGCCGATGGGCGCCACCGGGCACGGCGGCTGCGATTCGTTCTATCTGCTGGAGCTCGCTCCGGCATAGTCCGCACCGGGCCCGCCACCGGGGGCCGCTTGCGGCTCGATGCGAACGTCCTGTTCGATGTCGCCGACGTGCGCCATCCATGGCGCACTCTGCGCGGCCCCCGGTGGCGAACCCGGCGCTCATCGCATTTGGCTAAAATCGCGGTTTCCCGCCCGCAGGACTCCCCATGCAACTCGCTTCCGTTCGCGCCGTGGTCACCGGCGGCGTTTCCGGCCTCGGCTTCGCCGTGGCCAAGCACCTGGTCGCCCACGGCGGCAAGGTCGCCCTGTTCGACGTCAACGACGAGAAAGGCGCGGCGGCCGTCGCTGAGCTGGGCGAGGCCAACGCCCGCTTCTACAAGACCGACGTCAGCAACGAGGCGCAGGTGGCGGCCAACGTCGCCGACGCAAAGGCCTTCCTCGGCAGCCTGAACGCCGCCATCAACTGCGCCGGCATCCTGGGCGCCGGCCGCGTGCTGGGCAAGACCGGCCCGATGGCGCTGTCGCACTTCCAGACCACGGTGATGGTGAACCTGGTCGGCAGCTTCAACGTCGCCAAGGCCTGCGCCGACCTGATGCAGCACAACGACGCCGGCCCCGACGGCGAGCGCGGCGTGATCGTCAATACCGCGTCGGTGGCCGCCTACGAAGGCCAGATCGGCCAGGCCGCCTACTCGGCGTCGAAGGGCGGCGTGGTCGGCATGACCCTGCCGATGGCGCGCGAGCTGGCCCGCTTCGGCATCCGCGTGATGACCGTGGCGCCGGGCGTGTTCTGGACGCCGATGGTCGACGGCATGCCGGACGACGTGCAGAAGTCGCTGGCCGCGACCATCCCGTTCCCCTCGCGGCTGGGCCAGCCGGAGGAGTTCGCGGACCTGGTGGCCTACATCCTTGGCAACACCTATCTCAACGGCGAGACCATCCGCCTGGACGGCGCGACCCGCCTGGCGCCGAAGTGACGGACCACGGCTCGCGCGCAGAACGCTGGGTGGCCACGCGCTGGCCGGCCATCCGCGCCCGCGGCATGTGGCGCTTCGTGCTGGTCAAGGGCGTGGCGTTCTGGGGCGGTCTGATGCTGGCGTTCATGGCCATCGCCATGACCCTGCAGCTGGGCCCGTCGCATCCGCGCCTGCCGCTGGTGCTGGCCGTCGCGGTGCCGCTGTGCGCGGTCGGCGGCCTCGCCTGGGGACTGCTCACCTGGCTCTTCAACGAACGCATCTTCCACGCGATCCAACAACAGAAGAACAACCTCCCATGAAGGCTTACGACATCAAGAAGGGCAACGTCGTCGAACACAACGGCGGCGTTTACCAGATCCGCGACATCGAGCGCAGCAGCCCGCAGGGCCGTGGTGGCAACGTGCGCTACCGCTTCACCATGTATTCCATTCCGGGCGGCAGCAAGCTGGACGCCAGCTTCGACGGCGACGACGACCTGCGCGAAGTGGACATGAGCCGCCGCCAGTGCACCTATTCCTACAAGGACGGCGATGCCTTCGTGTTCCTCGACGACGAGGACTACACCCCGTACACGCTGGATGCGGACGCGGTGGGCGACGCCGCGGGCTACATCGTGGACGACCTCACCGGCATCTACGTGCAGCTGATCGAGGACGCCCCGGTGGCGATCCAGCTGCCGCAGTCGGTGGCCATCGAAGTGGTGGAAACCCCGCCGGAGCTGAAGGGCGGCACCGCCACCAAGCGCCCGAAGCCGGCCAAGCTGTCCACCGGCATCGAGATCATGGTGCCGGAGTACATCGGCAACGGCGAAAAAGTGTGGGTGAACACCACCACCGGCGAGTTCGCCGGCCGCGCGGACTGAGGCATGGCAGTCATCCCCGCACGCGCGGGGATGACGGGCGGAACGCCATGACTGGGCAGCTCGTCCCCATCACCCTGGCAGGCCACGGCATCCGCCTGGAGCCGCTGGCGCGCGACCATGTCGCCGCCTTGCAGGACGCGGTGGACGACGGCGACATCGGCGCACTGAACTACGTCAACGTGCCAGGCCGCGACGGCATCCCGGCCTGGGTCGAACACGCGCTGGCGATGCGCGACGGGGGGCGCGAGCTGCCGTTCGCCATCGTCGCCGACGACCGCGTGGTCGGCAGCACGCGCTTCTACGACATCGACCTGTCGGTGCCGACGCTGGCGATCGGCTACACCTTCCACGCCGGCTCGGTCTGGCGCACCCACGTCAACACTGCCAACAAGCGGCTGATGCTGGGGCATGCCTTCGACACGCTGGGCGCGCAGTCGGTGTACTTCCACACCAGCCACCTCAACCTGCGCTCGCAGGCGGCCATCGAACGGCTGGGCGCGACGAAGGACGGCGTCCTGCGCGCCCATCGCCGGCACAAGGACGGCAGCCTGCGCGACACCCATACCTACTCGATCCTCGCCGCCGAATGGCCGGCGATCCGCACCCGGCTGGACGCCCGACTCGCCGCCGGATGACCGGTGTCAGTGCAGCTCCAGCCCGCCCTGCGCGCGATTGAGCGCGCGCAGCCGTGCGCCCAGCGCGGCCAGGTTGGCATCCGTTCCTTGCAGGGCCGCTTGGTCCTCGGCCGGCAGCACGGCGCGGGCCGCCGCCCGCAGCCGCATCCATGCGCCGCCCACCTCGGCCGACAGCGCGGCGGCACGGGCCTCCAGCCCAGGACGCTCCTGCTGCGGCAGGCCGTAGCCCGGGCCGCCCAGGGCCGCGGGGCGCAGCAGTGACGCCTCCCGGGCCAGCAACGCCCGCACCTGGGCGCGGTCCGTGCCGCC
>DASWXO010000095.1:0-15322 GCA_036405455.1 Thermomonas sp.
CTGGATGCTTTCCTCGGCGCGCGCCAGCTGCGCCAGCGCGCAGGCGTACTTCACCTTGATGTCCTCGGCGTGCGGCGTGGGCGTGCGCAGCATGTGCGCGATGTCCTCGGTCACCTTGTCGCCGGCCACCGGCAGGTTGGCCGTGTGGCAGATCGCGCCCTGCATGAACACGGCGATGTCGGTGGTGCCGGCGCCCATGTCGACCAGCACCACGCCCAGCTCGCGCTCGTCCGGGGTCAGCACCGCGGTGCTGGACGCCAGCGAGGACAGCACCAGGTCGTCCACCTGCAGGCCGCAGCGCTGCACGCACTTGCTGATGTTCTGCGCCGCGGACTGCGCGCAGGTGACCAGGTGCGCGTGCACCTCCAGGCGCACGCCGGTCATCCCGACCGGGTTGCGGATGCCCTCCTGCGAGTCGTCCAGCACGTACTCGCGCGGGATCGCGTGGAGGATGCGCTGGTCGGCCGGGATCGCGACCGCCTTGGCGGCGTCCAGCACGCGGTCGAGGTCGCCGTAGGTGACCTCGCCGTCGCGGATCGGGACGATGCCGGGGGAATTCTTGCACTGCACGTGGTTGCCGGAGATCGAGGCGTACACGCTGCTGACTTCGCAGCCGGCCATCAACTCGGCTTCCTCCACCGCGCGCTGGATCGACTGCACGGTGGAGTCGATGTCCACGACGACGCCGCGACGCAGTCCGCGCGACTCGTGCGAGCCGATGCCGATCACCTCGATGGGCTCGCCCGGCGCGTACTCGCCGACCAGGGCGGTGACCTTGGAGGTGCCGATGTCGAGGCCGACGATGAGGGACTTGTCGCCTTTGCGGTTCATGTGTTGCTGCCGTGGTTCAGGGTGGGGGATTCGACCTTGGCCCAGGTCAGGGCGAAGCCGTTGGTGTAGCGGAGGTCGGCGCGGACCAGCCGGCGCTGCGGGTTCTGCGCGGCCAGCTGCGGGAGCATCGGCGCGAAGCGCGCCAGGCGCGTGCCCGGATCGTTGCGGCCGAGCACCACGCGGGTGCCATCGGCGAGGGTGATCGACCAGCTGCCGCGGGGATCGATGGCGACGCCCAGCACGCCGCCGGCGCCGGCCAGCTGCTCGCGCGCCTGGTTGTACAGGGCGACCACCTCCGGCACGCGTCCTTCCGGGCCGTCCAGCAGCGGCAGTCCGGCCGGCACGCGCAGCTTGCCGACCGGGAACAGGCGGCCGTGCTCGGACAGCAGGCGGGCGGCGCCCCAGCGCGCGAACGGGCGGTGCTCGACGATCCGCACTTCCAGCACGTCCGGCCAATGCTTGCGGACTTCGGCGCGCTCCACCCACGGCAGCGCGTCCACGGCGTCCTGCACGGCGCCCAGGTCCACCGCGAAGAAGCCCCGGCGCGCGTGCGGCAGCACCACCGCCTGCAGCTGCGCGCGGTCCACCCGCACCAGCGCGCCCTGCACGCGCAGGGTGCGCAGCGGCCAGTGCTCGCCGCCCATCCAGCCCTCGACCACGGCGACGACCGGCAGTGCGACCAGCACCACCGCGAGCAGCCACAGCAGGGGGCGCTTCAGGGCACTCACACCGTCTGCTCCAGGATGCGCCAGCACAGCTCCTCGAACGACACGCCCAGCTGGCGCGCGGCCTTCGGCACCAGCGAATGGCTGGTCATGCCGGGCGCGGTGTTGACCTCCAGCAGGTACAGCCGGCCATCGGCGCGCGCGCGCATCACGTCCACCCGGCCCCAACCGCTGCAGCCGGCGGCGCGGAACGCGTCCAGTGCCAGCGCGCGGATGGCGGCCTCGTCGTCGCCCTCCAGGCCCGGGCAGAGGTATTGGGTGTCCTCGGCGACGTACTTCGCGTTGTAGTCGTACCAGCCACCCTTGGGGACGATGCGGATCGAGGGCAGCGCGTTGTCGCCCAGGATGCCGACGGTCAGCTCGTCGCCGACCACCATCTGCTCCATCAGCATCTCGCCGCCGTAGGCGCGGGCCACGGCGAGGGCCGCGTCGATATCGGCCTCGGCCTCCACCCGCGCCACGCCCACGCTGGAGCCCTCGCAGGACGGCTTCACGAAGACCGGCAGGCCCAGGTCCAAGGCCGCCGCGCGCAGGTCCGCACCCGGCGCCAGACGCACGAAGCGCGGCGTCGACAGGCCGGCGGTCATCCACACCTGCTTGGTGCGGATCTTGTCCATGGTCAGCGCGCTGCCCAGCACGCCGGAGCCCGTGCAGGGGATCTCGAAGGCCTGCAGCAGGCCCTGCAGCACGCCGTTCTCGCCGTCGCCGCCGTGCAGGATGTCAAACACGCGGTCGAAGCGGCCGTGCACCAGCGCATCGACCAGCGCCGGGATGCCGTCCACCGGATGCGCATCCACGCCGCGCGAGCGCAGGGCCTCCAGCACGTTGCGGCCGGAATCCAGCGACACGTCGCGCTCGCTGCTGCTCCCGCCCATCAGCACGGCGACCCGGCCGAACGCGGCGGGATCGGCGAGGCGCACCGGCGGCAGGGCGATCGTCGTGGTCATGCCGATTCTCCCTGCGGGCGCGCGGCCGTGAGGCCGTCGCGCGCGATCTGCTGGGCCGCGGCCCCGATGTCGCCCGCGCCCATCAGCAGCAGCAGGTCGCCACCGTGCAGGACGCCGGGCAGCACGCCGGCGAGCTCGGCGGCACTGCCCACCACCACCGGATCGACGCGGCCGCGGGTGCGGATGCTGCGCGCCAGCGACTTGGCGTCGGCGCCGGCAATGGGTGCCTCGCCGGCCGGATACACCTCGGTCAGCAGCAGCGCGTCCACGCCGGACAGCACCGCCGCGAACTCGTCGAACAGGTCGCGGGTGCGGGTGTAGCGGTGCGGCTGGAACGCCACCACCAGCCGCTTGTCCGGCCAGCCGCCGCGCGCCGCGGCGAACACCGCGGCCAGTTCCTTCGGGTGGTGCCCGTAATCGTCCACCAGCGCCACCTCGCCACCGTCCGGCAGGGCCAGCGTGGCCAGCTGGTTGAAGCGGCGACCGATGCCCTGGAAGCCTTCCAGCGCGCGGGCGATCGCCGCGTTCGGCACGCCCAGCTGCCAGCCGATGGCGGCCGCGGCCAGCGCGTTCTGCACGTTGTGGCGGCCCGGCAGGGCCAGCGTGCAGGCGGTGCGGCTGCCGTCGGGCAGGCACAGGGTGAAGTGCATGTTCGGCCCCTGCTGGCGCACGTCGGCGGCGCGCACATCGGCCTCCGGCGCGAAGCCGTAGGTCACCACGTGGCGCGGGGTCTTGCGCGCCAGCTGCGCCACTTCCTCGTCGTCGATGCACAGCACGGCCAGGCCGTAGAACGGCAGCCGGTGGAGGAACTCGGAGAAGGCGTCCTTGACCCGCTCGAAGTCGCCGCCGTAGTTCTCTAGGTGGTCGGCGTCGATGTTGGTGATCACCGCCACTACCGGGTTCAGGCGCAGGAAGCTGCCGTCGCTCTCGTCGGCCTCGGCCACCAGCCAGTCGCCCTTGCCCAGGCGCGCGTTGGCGCCGGCCGCCAGCAGCTTGCCGCCGATCACGAAGGTCGGGTCCAGCCCGCCTTCGGCCAGCACGCTGGCGGTTAGCGAGGTGGTGGTGGTCTTGCCGTGGGTGCCGGCCACCGCCACGCCGCGCTTGAAGCGCATCAGCTCGGCCAGCATCTCGGCACGCGGCACCACCGGGATGCGCTGCGCGCGCGCTTCCAGCAGCTCCGGGTTGTCCTCGCGGATGGCGCTGGACACGACCACGCAATCCGCGTCCAGCACGTTGGCGGAGGCATGGCCCTTGCGCACGGCGATGCCCAGCGAGGCCAGCCGCTTGGTCACTGCGTTGTCGGCGTTGTCCGACCCGCTGACCTGGTAGCCCAGCGTGCACAGCACTTCGGCGATGCCGCTCATGCCGACGCCACCGATGCCCACGAAGTGGACGCGCGGCAGTGCCTTCGCGGGGTCGTTGATCTGCCGCAGGTGCAGGCTGTGCGGGCTCATCGGGTCACCTCGTGTGGGATCGCGGCCAGCACCGCCTCGGCCACGCGCTGCGCGGCGTCAGGACGGGCCAGCGCGCGCGCAGCGCGCGCCATGGCCAACCGCTGGTCCGCATCGGCGGACAGCGGGGCCAGCACGTCGCGCAGGCGCGCGGCGAGTTGGTTGGATTGGGGCAGCAGCACGGCGGCGCCGCGCTCCACCAGGAATTCGGCGTTGCGGGTCTGGTGGTCGTCCACCGCCTGCGGGAACGGCACCAGCACGCTGCCCACGCCGACCGCGCACAGTTCAGCCAGGGTCAGCGCACCCGCCCGGCAGACCACCAGGTCGGCCCAGGCGTAGGCGGCGGCCATGTCGGCGATGAACGGTTCGACGCGGGCGGCCACGCCGGCGTCGGCATAGGCCTGGCGGGCGGCGTCGAGCATGCGCTCGCCGGCCTGGTGCAGGATCTCCACCGGCATCCCGAGCGCGGCCACCGCCTGCGGCACCGCCTCGTTGAGCGCGCGCGCGCCCTGGCTGCCGCCCAGCACCAGCAGGCGCAGCGGACCGGCGTGATCGAAATCGCGCACCTCGGGCGGCACGACCGCGGCGATCTCCGCGCGCACCGGGTTGCCGACATGGGTTTCCTTCGCGAAGGTCTGCGGGAAGCCCACCAGCACCTGCCGGGCGACCTTGGCCAACGCCTTGTTGGTCATGCCGGCGGCGCGGTTCTGTTCGTGCACCAGCAGCGGGATGCCGGCCAGCCGCGCGGCGATGCCGCCCGGCCCCGCCGCGTAGCCGCCGAAGCTGACCACCGCGTCCGGCCGGTCGCGGCGCAGCACCGCACCAGCTGCGCGCACCGCGGCGAGGAGGCGCAGCGGCGCCCGCAGCAGCGTGCCCAGGCCCTTGCCGCGCACGCCCTGCACCGCGAGGGTGTCGATGGCGATGCCGTGCGGCGGCACCAGGCGGGTTTCCATGCCGCCGTCCGCGCCCAGCCAGCGCACGTCGGCGCCGCGCTCGCGCAGCGCGCGTGCGACCGCGAGGCCCGGGAAGATGTGCCCCCCGGTGCCGCCGGCCATGATCACGATGCGGGGCGCGCGCACGTTCAACGCGACCTCCGCAGGGCTGCCAGCGCGGGCGATTCCACCGCCGGACGGCCCATGGCGGGCTCGATCCGCTGGCGCAAGCGGCTGGTGCCGCGCACCGCGGCATCGGCCGGCAGCGGCGGCTGCGCGGCGACCGGTGGCGCACCCATCGGCACGCCTGCGCCCACCGCGCGGCGACGGGCGACCTGGCGCGCCGCACGCTCGTATTCCCAGGACACGCGCAGCAGCAGGCCCAGCGCCACGCAGGTCATCAGCACGGACGATCCGCCGGACGAGACCAGCGGCAAGGTCAGCCCTTTGGTCGGCAGCATGCCGAGGTTCACGCCGATCGATACGAAGCTCTGCAGCGCCATCCACAACGCGATGCCGAACGCGATGTAGCCGGCGAAATGGCGCTTCATCTCCACGCACTGCAGGCCCAGCCAGAACGCACGGCCGGCCAGCAGGGCGTACAGGCCCACCACCAGGCAGACGCCGGCGAAGCCCAGCTCCTCCGCCAACACCGAGAAGATGAAATCGGTGTGCGCCTCGGGCAGGTAGTTGAGCTTCTGGATCGAGGCGCCCAGGCCCACGCCGAACCACTCGCCGCGGCCGATCGCCATCAGCGCGTTGCTGAGCTGGTAGCCCGCGCCCAGCTGGTCCTGCCACGGATCCATGAACGAGGTGACGCGGCGCATGCGGTAGGGCTCGAACACCACCAGCAGCACCAGCGCCGGCAGCAGCAGCAGCACCGGCAGGATCAGCCGGCGGATCGGCGCGCCGCCCAGCACCAGCATGCCGGCCGTGATGCTGAGCAGCAGCACGGACGAGCCGAAGTCCGGCTGCACCAGCAGCAGGCAGACCAGGCAGCCGACCACGCCGACCGGCTTGATCATCGCGCCCCAGGTGACCGCGACGTCCTCGCTGTAGCGCTTCAGGTAGCTCGCCAGCCAGACAATGTAGAGCACCTTGACGGCTTCCACCGCCTGGAAGTTGGACACCCCGAAGTTGATCCAACGGCGTGCCCCGTTGACGGTCTTGCCGATGCCGGGCACGAACACCAGCAGCAACAGGACGACGCAGCCCAACAGCAGCCACTGGCTGTGCTTCTCCAGGGTCTTCAGGTCGGTGCGCATCATCACCGCGGCCAGCCCCAGCCCGACCACGAGGAACATCAGGTGGCGACTGAGGAAGTACCAAGGGCCGGCATCCACGCCGCCGCCGGCGATCGCCGCCGAGCCCACCATGACCACGCCGAGGCAGGCCAGCGCGATGGACGCGCCGAGCAGCCACGGGTCGAAGCGCCCGCCGATCTCGTCGAGGCGCGTCGCCTGGCCCAGCCCGTCGATGCCGGTCGCGGCCATCAGCGCACCTTCAACGTGGCGAGGCCGACCAGCACCAGCACCACGCTTATGATCCAGAAGCGCACGATCACGCGCGGCTCCGGCCAGCCCTTCAGCTCGAAGTGGTGGTGGATCGGCGCCATCCGGAACACGCGCTTGCCGGTGAGCTTGAAGCTGGCGACCTGGATCATCACCGACAGCGTCTCGATGACGAAGATGCCACCCATCAGCACCAGCACCAGTTCCTGGCGCACGATCACCGCGACGGTGCCCAGCACGGCGCCCAGCGCCAGCGCGCCGATGTCGCCCATGAACACCATCGCCGGATAGGTGTTGAACCACAGGAAGCCCAGCCCCGCGCCGGCGATGGCCGCGCAGATGATGGTCAGCTCGCCCGCGCCCGGCACCTGCGGGATCTGCAGGTAGCGCGAAAACTCGGCATGGCCCGAGACGTAGGCGAACACGCCCAACGCGCAGGCCACCAGCACGGTCGGCATGATGGCGAGGCCGTCCAGGCCGTCGGTCAGGTTGACCGCGTTGGAGAAGCCGACGATCCAGAAATAGGCGATCGCCACGAAGCCCACGCCGGCCAGCGGCAGCGCGATCGACTTGAAGAACGGCACGTAGAAGGTGGTGGCTGCCGGTACGTCGGCGAAGGCGAACAGGTAGATGCCGGCGGCCAGGCCCAGCAGCGACTGCAGCGCGTACTTGGTGCGCGAGCGCATGCCGTTGGGGTCGCGCTTGACGATCTTGATCCAGTCGTCGGCCCAGCCGATGGCACCGAAGCCCAGCATCACCACCAGCACCACCCACACATACTTGTTGCGCAGGTCGCCCCACAGCAGCACCGAGGCGGCCACGGTGGACAGGATGAGTGCACCGCCCATGGTCGGCGTCCCGGCCTTGGAGAAATGCGACTGCGGACCGTCCTTGCGGATCGGCTGGCCGCCCTTGAGGGTGGCGAGGTAGCGGATCATCGCCGGCCCCCACCACAGCGACAGCGCCAGCGAGGTCAGCGCCCCGAGGATGGCGCGGAACGTCAGGTAGTTGAACAGGTTGAAGTGGCCTTGCAGCTGCTCCAGCCAGCGCGTGAGTTCAAGCAGCATCGGTGGTCTCCCCGTCCTGTCCGGCGTCGCGCTCCAGCAGCGTCGCCACGATCCTGTCCATCGCGCTGCCGCGCGACCCCTTCACCAGCACGGTGGTCCCCGCGCCCAGCCCGGCCCACAGCGCCTCGGCCAGCGCCGCGTGGGCATCGAACCGGTAGGCACCCTCGCCGAAGGCCTGCGCGGCGTGGGCGCTCAGCGGCCCCAGCGTGTACAGGCGTGCGATGCCCGCGGCCTTGGCACGCGCGCCGGCCTCCGCGTGCAGCGCGGCCTCGTCGGCGCCCAGCTCGCGCATGTCGCCCAGTACCAGCCACGCCTCGCCGGCGCCTTCGGCCAGCGTGTCGATGGCAGCGGCCAGCGAGCCGGGATTGGCGTTGTAGCTGTCATCCACCAGCGTCGCGCCGCAGCGCAGGCGATGCGTTGCCAGCCGGCCGGCAACGCCCTGCACGGCGGCCAGCCCGTCGCGCACCTGCGCCAGGGTGGCGCCCACGGCCATCGCCATCGCCGCCGCGGCCAGCGCGTTGCGGACGTTGTGCCGGCCGGGCATCGCCAACGTGATGTCGATCTCGCCCTGCGGCGTGACCAGGGTGAAGTGCGAGCCCTGCAGGCCGAGCCGGATGCCCCGCGCGGTGACCTCGGCCTCGGCTTCGAGGCCGAACCGGACCACCCGGCGACCGCGCAGGCGTTCGATGAAATACAGCGCGAACGCGTCGTCGGCGTTCACCACCGCCACGCCGTCCTCGGGGAGCGACTGGTAGATGGCGCCCTTGGTCTGGGCGACGCCGAGCAGGCTGCCCATGCGCTCCAGGTGGGCCGCGGCGACGTTGTTCACCAGCGCGACGTCCGGACGGGCGATGGCGGTCAGGTAGGCGATGTCGCCCGGCTTGCCCGCACCCATTTCGTACACCGCGAAGCGCGCGTCGTCCGGCGCCTCCAGCACGGCCAGCGGCAGGCCGATCTCGTTGTTGCGGTTGCCGGGATTGGCGTAGGCGCCGCCGAGCTCGGACAGGATCGCATGCAGCAGGGTCTTGACCGAGGTCTTGCCGTTGCTGCCGGTCACTGCCAGCACCCGGGTCGCGCGTTCGCGCTGCACCGCCGCGGCCAGGCTGGCCAGCGCACGCTCGGTATCGGCCACCACCACCTGCGGCAGGGCGACCTCGACCGGATGCGCCACCAGCGCCGCCACGCAGCCGCCGTCGGCAGCGGCCTGCACGTGGGCATGGCCATCGAAGCGCTCGCCCTTCAGGGCGATGAACAGCGCCGCACCGCCGGGAAGCGCGCGGGTGTCGGTCGCAATGGCGTCCACCGCGCGGTCCTCGCCCAGCAGGCGGCCCCCGGTGGCATGCGCGATCCAGGACAGCAGGCGCGGCGTCACGCGGCACCGCCTTCGGCGCGATGGCGCAGGCAGTCGCGCGCCACCACCGCATCCTCGAACGGCAGCTTCACGCCGCCGACGTCCTGGTAGGGCTCATGGCCCTTGCCGGCCACCAGCACCACGTCGTCGGGGCCGGCACCCGCGATCGCGGCGGCGATGGCGGCGGCGCGATCGCGCTGCACCACCACGCACGCGGCATCGCCGAAGCCGGCCAGGATGTCGGCCACGATGGCGTCGCCGTCCTCGTTGCGCGGGTTGTCGTCGGTCACGATCACGCGGTCCGCCAGGCGTTCGGCGATGGCGGCCATCTGCGGCCGCTTGCCGGTGTCGCGCTCGCCACCGCAGCCGAACACGCAGGTCAGCTTGCCGGCGGTGTGCGCACGCAGCGACGCGAGCGCCTGCTCCAGTGCATCCGGCGTATGGGCGTAGTCGACCACCACCAGTGGTGTGCCGCCGTCGCCCCCCAGCCGGTTCATGCGCCCATCGACCGGCATCAGCTGGGACAGGGTCTCGGCGATCAACGCGGGCGCCATGCCCAGCGCGAACAGCGTGGTCGCCACGCCCAGCAGGTTGTCGACGTTGAAGCGGCCCAGCAGCGGCGAGCGCACCGGATGCGCCTGCCCGCCCGCATGCAGCAGGAAGCGGATGCCGCTGCCGTCCAGCACCAGCGCTTCCGCGCGTACCGCTGCCCCGGCGGCCCCGCGCGAGGAAAAGCCCAGCGCGCGCACCTTGCCACCGACCGCCTCGAACAACTCCCGGCCGAAGGCGTCGTCCAGGTTCACTGCGGCGGCGCGCAGGCCCGGCCAATCGAACAGCTTGGCCTTGGCGGCACCGTAGCTGGCCATGTCGCCGTGGTAGTCGAGGTGGTCGCGGGTGAGGTTGGTGAACACCGCGACGTCGAAATGCACGCCGTCCACCCGGCCCTGGTCGAGTGCGTGCGACGACACCTCCATCGCCACGGCGGATGCGCCCTCGTCGCGAAGCTCGGCCAGCAGCGCATGCATGCGCAGCACCAGCGGCGTGGTGAAGCCGGTCGGCACGATGGTGGGCCAGATGCCGGCACCCAGCGTGCCCACCGTGCCGGCGCGCTGGCCGCGCAGCGTCCACGCCTGCGCCAGCAACTGCACGGTGGAGGTCTTGCCGTTGGTGCCGGTCACGCCGACCGTGGTCATCGCCGCGCTGGGGTGACCGTGGAAGGTGTCGGCCATGCCGCCCATGCGGGCGCGCAACCCCTGCACCGGGATGGCATCGGACGGGGCCGGCAGGTCCTGCGGGGCCGGCGGTTCGTACAGGATGGCGGCGGCCCCCGCGTCGCGGGCGGCATCGACGAAATGCAGGCCGTGCGCGCCGAAGCCGGCGATGGCGACGAAGGCGTTGCCCGGCGCCACTTCGCGGCTGTCCTGCACCAGCCCGGTGATGGCGAGATCGGCGGACAGGCCTTCCAGCTCCGGCAGCAATTCGCCCAGCAGCATCGAGCGGGTCATTGGGTCGCCCTCGCGGCGGGGATCGCAGTCGCGGTCGCAACGGGGGCCGTCGCCAGCGGTGCGCCGCGGCCTTCCGCCTGCAGGCGCTTGGCCTCGGCGGCGGCCTGCACGGCCAGCCACGCATCGAGGTTGTCGGGCGAGACGTCCATCAGGCGCAGCGCGCCCTCCATGACGTTGCGGAACACCGGGCCGGCGACCACGCCGCCGTAGTAGCCCTTGCGGGTGGGATCGGGATCGTTGACCGCGACCACCATCGCGAAGCGCGGGTGGTCCACCGGCACCAGCCCGGCGAAGTAACCGATGTAGCGCCGCGAGTAGCCGCCGGCGCTGGCCTTGCGCGAGGTGCCGGTCTTGCCCGCCACGTGGTAGCCGAGGATCGCCGCCTGGGTGGCCGTGCCGCCCGGCTCGGTGACGGTCTGCATCATCCGCAGCACTTCGTTGGCGATGCGCTGGTCCAGCACGCGCCGCGGCGGGTTGTGCTGGTCCTTCACGAAGCTCGGCTGGTGCAGCAGGCCGCCGTTGCCCAGCGCGGCATAGACGGTGGCGATCTGCAGCGGCGTGACGCTGAGGCCGTAGCCGTAGCTCATCGTCTGCTTGGTGGTGCCGCTCCAGCCGGGGCTGCCCGGCGACGGGAACAGGCCGGCCGCCTCGCCCGGGAAGCCGCTACCGGTGCGCTGGCCGTAGCCGAAGCGCCGCATGAAGGCATAGAACTGCGCGTCGCTGAGCCGCTTCGCGACCATCGAGGCGCCGACGTTGGAGCTCTTGCGGATGATCCCGGTGGTGTCCAGCACGCCGTAATTGTGGGTGTCGGTGGTGCGGTACTTGCCGTTGGGCATCCAGCCGGGGTTGGTATCGAACAGGGTGTTCGGCGTGATGACGCCCGCCTCCAGGCCGGCCGCCACCGTCAGCGGCTTCATCGTCGAACCCGGCTCCAGCAGGTCGGTGACCGCGCGGTTGCGGTGCGCATCGCGCGGGCTGCTGCCCACCGCATTCGGATTGAAGGTGGGCAGGTTGGCCATCGCCAGCACCTCGCCGGTGGCGACGTCCAGCACCACCGCGGAGCCACTGCTGGCGCCGGTCTCGGCGATGGCGTTGCGCAATTCGCGATGGGTCAGGTACTGGATGCGGCGATCGATGCTCAGCACCAGGTCGTGCCCCGGCTGCGCGGCGCGCACCAGGTCCACGTTCTCGACGATCCGGCCCTTGTTGTCGCGGATGACGCGCTTGGCGCCGGGGGTGCCACGCAGCCAGTCGTCGAAGGCCAGCTCCAGGCCTTCCTGGCCGCGGTCGTCCACGTTGGTGAAGCCCAGCACGTGCGCCAGCGCCTCGCCCTGCGGGTAGAAGCGGCGGTACTCGCGCTGGCTGGACACGCCGGGGATTTCCAGCGCGAGGATGCGCGCCGCCTCGTCCGGGTTGATGCGGCGCTTGAGGTAGACGAACTCCTTGTCGGCACGGGCGCTGAGGCGGCTGGCCAGCTCGTCCTGCGGCATGCCCAGCGCGCGCGCGAGCGCAGGCAGGCGCGCGGGCGCCTTCAGCAGTTCCTTCGGATTCCCCCAGATCGACTCGACCGGCGAGGAAATCGCCAGCGGCTCGCCGTTGCGGTCGGTGATCATCCCGCGCGAGGTCGCGATCGGGATTTCGCGCAGGAAGCGGGCGTCGCCCTGCTGCTGGTAGAACGCGTGGTCCACCACCTGCAGGTCCAGCGCGCGCGCGAGCAGCGCCGCGGAGCCCAAACCGAGGAAGCCGCAGACCAGCAGCATGCGGCGGCGCAGGTCGAACTGCGCGCGCGTGCGCGGGTGGCTGGCGGCGGCGCGCTCGCGGCGCGCTTCGCCGCCGAACCAGCGCAGGCGTTGGCCGAAGTGCTTCATCGACGCAGCACCACGATGTCTTCGGTGCGCGGGAACGCCATGCCCAGGCGCGTACGCGCGACCTGGTCCACGCGGTTGCTCTCCGCCCACGTGGCCTGCTCCAGCTGCAGCCGGCCGAACTCGATGTTGAGCGCGTCGCGCGCCTTCTCCAGCCGGCTCAGCTCGACGAACGCCTGGCGGTGCTCGTGGCGGTCGCGCACGATCAGCAGGGCGCTGGCGACGTTGGCCAGCACCAGCACGGCAAGCAGGACATAGCGGTTCATGCCGCCACCCGGAGCTTCTCCGCTACCCGCAGCACCGCGCTGCGGGCACGCGGGTTCGCGGCCAGCTCGGCCTCGCCCGCCTTCTGCGCGCCGCCGACCAGCCGCAGCGTCGGCGTGAACGCCACTTCGACCGGCATGCGCCGGTTGGCCGGCGGCGCCTTGGCATGCTTCGCCATGAACTGCTTGACGATGCGGTCTTCCAGCGAGTGGAAGCTGATCACCGCCAGGCGGCCGCCCGGCTTCAGGCGCGTCAACGCGGCGTCGAGGCCGGCTTCGAGGTCGGCCAGTTCGCGGTTCACGTGGATGCGGATCGCCTGGAAGCTGCGGGTGGCCGGATGGGTCTTGCTGTCCCCGCGCGGCATCACCGACGCGATCAGGTCCGCCAACTGCGCGGTGCGGACCAGCGGCTCCACGGCGCGGCGGGCGACGATGGCGCGGGCGATGCGCCGGCTCTGGCGCTCCTCGCCGTGCGTCCACAGCACGTCGGCGATCTCCTTTTCGGAGGCGCGTGCGAGCCACTCGGCGGCGCTTTCGCCGGACTCGGGGTCCATGCGCATGTCCAGCGGACCGTCCTTGCCGAACGAGAATCCGCGCGTCGCCACGTCGAGCTGGGGCGAGGACACGCCGAGGTCGAGCAGCACACCGTCCAGCCCGGCCGTGGTCGCAGGCCAGTCGGCGAGGCCAGCGAAGCTGCCGCGGCGCCAGGACAGGCGCGCGTCGGCGTCGGCCATCTGCATGGCCACCGCGATCGCCTCGGGATCCTTGTCCATCACCAGCAAGCGCCCTTGCGGCCCCAACCGCTGCAACACCCCGCGGGCGTGTCCGCCACGCCCGAACGTCCCGTCCAGATAGGTTCCGTCCTGTTTCACCGCCAGACCGTCCATGACCTCGGCAAACAACACCGGGAGGTGGGCGGACGCGATGCCCGCGCCACCCCCGCTCACAGCGTGAGATCCAGCAGGTGCTCGCCCAGCTCGGCGTCCCCGAAGGTCAGCCGGACCTGTTCGTGATGCGCCTGCTCGCTCCACAGTTCGAATTTGTCGCCCACGCCCAGCAGCACGGCCTTCCGGTCGATCCCGGTGGCGGAGCGCTGGCTGGCGGGCAGCGAGATGCGGCCGCTGCCATCCGGCTCGACGAACGCCGCCGCGCCGACCAGCTTGCGCTGCAGCAGGCGACTGTCGCTTTTGATGCGCGGCAGCGCGTTGACCTGGTCGCGCACGCGCTCCCAGACCGCGCGGGGATACAGGTACAGGCAGCCCGCATCGAACGGGCTGTAGGTCAGCACCAGCCGGTTGCCGCACTCACGCGCGACAAGCTCCCGGTAGGCGGTCGGAATCGCCAGCCGGCCCTTGTCGTCGATGGTGATGGCGGTTTCGCCCTGGAACATGCTGTCCTTGTCGCCCCCGTCTGCTGCGGAGTTCTGCACTGGAAAACCACGTTTTCCCCGGTTTTCCCACGAGTCGCCACATTAGCAGGCCAATACCCCATGTCAACAGCCCGGCAGCGGAAATTTCCTTCGCCCGGTCAAGGACTTGCAGGGAACTTCAACAAGTTGTTCAAGCTTTATCCACAAGCGACTGTTTCATCTCATTTTTTGAGATTCCGGGATTGACCGCACGGTTTGCGCCTCCGGTCGCGCGCCGTTCCGGCGGGATTGCTGCGTCGCAGCAATGTGAATGGCCGCGCGCGCGGCAAAATACCGGCATGTGCCTCGTCGCGATCGCCTGGAACATCCATCCCCGCTGGCGGCTGGTCATGGCCGGCAACCGCGACGAAGCCCATGCACGCCCCACCGCCACGCTGGCCCACTGGCCGGACGCCCCGGTCGTAGCCGGACGCGACCTGCGGGCCGGCGGCACCTGGATGGGGCTCGGGCCGGCCGGGAGGGTCGCGGTGGTTACCAATGTCCGCACGGGGCTCGCTGCACCGACGGACGGCCCCTCCCGCGGCGCGCTGCCCCACGCCTTCCTCGCGGGAACCGCCAGCGCCACGGCGTACACCGCGGCACTGGCCGGCGACGCCCGACGCTACGCCCCGTTCAACCTGGTCGTGGCCGACGCCGCGGGCTGCGCCTACGTCGGCCACTTGCCCGATGGCCCGCGCCAGCAGCCCCTCGCGGCCGGCATCCATGGCCTGTCCAACGGCACGCTGGAGGCCCCTTGGCCCAAGACCCGGCAGCTGCGCGACGCGCTGGCAGGCTGGATCGATGCCGGCGATGACGACCTGGAACCGCTCTGGGAGGCACTCGCGGACGAACGCATCGCGCCCGACTCGGCCCTGCCCGATACCGGGGTCGGCCTGGCACTGGAACGTCGCCTGTCCGCGGCGTTCATCCGTGGACGCGACTACGGCACCCGCGCCAGCACGCTGGTGCTGGTGGACCACGACGGCCAAGCCACCATCATCGAGCGCCGGTTCGGCCCGGACGGCGTGTTCGAGGGGGAAACCCGGCTGGCGTCTCCCGCTTCCTAAGCCTGGCGGACGGATACGCAGCCCTGCGCCCGGCCACCGGTCAGCGGTGCACCTGACCGCGGCGAGCGGAATAAAAAGTGGCGGAGCCGGCCGATAAGCCGGGTTCTGTCGACGCTTGCGCGCCGTGGCAGCCATTCCTCTAGGCGCATCGTCACCGATACGCTCGAGCAACCTACCCGGAGACTCGGCGGGCCGCCTCATCGTCTCCCTATTTGGTCTTGCTCCCGGTGGGGTTTGCCGTGCCGGCCTGTTGCCAGGCTCGCGGTGCGCTCTTACCGCACCATTTCACCCTTGCCGTCCTGCCGAAGCAGTCTTGGGCGGTATCTTTCTGTTGCACTTTCCGTCGGCTCTCGCCGCCCAGGCGTTACCTGGCACCGTGCCCTGTGGAGCCCGGACTTT
>DASWXO010000096.1:0-7065 GCA_036405455.1 Thermomonas sp.
GTGGTGGAACTGGCGCTGGATCGCGGCCACGTCCGGGAAGATGTCGGCGTGGTCGTATTCCAGGTTGTTGAGGATGGCGACCAGCGGGCGGTAGTGGACGAACTTGCTGCGCTTGTCGAAGAAGGCGGTGTCGTATTCGTCCGCCTCCACCACGAACTCGCGGCCCGCGCCCACCCGCGCCGACACGCCGAAGTCCTCGGCCACGCCGCCGATCAGGAAGCCGGGCGCGCGGCCCGCCGCCTCCAGCAGGTAGGCGAGGATCGTGGTGGTGGTGGTCTTGCCGTGGGTCCCGGCCACCGCGAGGGTGTCGCGGCCCGGCAGCACGTGCTCGCTCAGCCACTGCGCGCCGGAGGTGTAGCGCAAGCCGGCGTCCAGCACGTGCTCCACCGCGGGATTGCCGCGCGACAGCGCGTTGCCGATCACGATGCCGTCGCAGTCCGGGGCGAGGTTGGCGGGCGCGTAGCCCTGCTTCAGCGCGATGCCCAGCTGCTCCAGTTGGGTGGACATCGGCGGGTAGATGTTGGCGTCGCTGCCTTCGACGGCGTGCCCGAGTTCGCGCGCCAGCGCGGCCACGCCGCCCATGAAGGTGCCGGCGATGCCGAGGATATGGAGTTTCACGTGCGGTTCCCGAAATGATCCGGACGAAGGCTCAAAGCAGGCGAGGCGGCGCGGGGCCAGCCTCGCAACAAAGCGAGTATCGGGGAGCGACTTGCGAGGCCGGGCCCGCGCCGCTTCGCCGGTCGCCCGCGAAAGTCAGCCGACGTCGTGCCCCGCCTGGATCGCTTCCACGATCCGGGTGAACACCTCGTCCAGCGACCCCACGCCGTCCACCACGGTCAGCTGGCCGTGCTGGCGGTAGTAGTCGATGACCGGCGCGGTCTTCTCGTCGTACACGTTCAGGCGGTGGCGCACGGATTCCGGGGTGTCATCCGCGCGGCCCTCGGCCTTGGCACGGCCGGCCAGGCGCTCGATGATCTGCTCGTTGTCCACCGCCAGCTGCACCGCGGCGTCGAACTTCTGGCCCAGGCTGGCCAGCAGCTCGTCCAGCGCGGCGGCCTGCGCGAGGTTGCGCGGGTAACCGTCGAGGATGAAGCCGGCGCGGGTGTCGTCCTGCGAGAAGCGCGAGCGCAGCATGCCCAGCAGGATCTCGTCGCTGACCAGGTCGCCGCGCGCCATCACTTCCTTGGCCTGCAGCCCCAGCGGGGTGCCCGCCGCCACCTCGGCGCGCAGCAGGTCGCCGGTGGAGATGTGCGGAACCTGCAGGTGTTCCTTGAGTCGCGTCGCCTGGGTGCCCTTGCCGGAACCCGGCGCGCCCAACAGAACCAATCGCATCGAATCACTCCAGTAATGGACCTGCGGGGCGGCGTTAGACTGCACCCGGACCCCCGCTACCCGGCCAGCTTAACGCATCCGGCCGCCGTTCCAGCCCCATCCCGAAGGATTTCCCCATGCCCGCCGGCACCCTGCTTTATGCCCAGAGCGGCGGCGTCACCGCCGTCATCAACGCCACCGCCTCGGCCGTGCTGCAAGCCGCCCGCGCCCGCAAGGTGCCCGTCCTGGCCGCCCGCAACGGCATCCTGGGCGCGCTGCGCGAGGACCTGCTGGACACCTCCAGCCTCACCGCCGCCGAGATCAAGGGCCTGGCGCACACGCCCGGCGGCGCCTTCGGCAGCTGCCGCCTGAAGCTGAAGTCGCTGGCCGACGACCGCGCTAAGTACGAACGCCTGCTGGAGGTCTTCCGCGCCCACGACGTGCGCTGGTTCCTCTACAACGGCGGCAACGACTCGGCCGATACCGCGCTGAAGGTCTCCCAGCTGGCCGCCGAGTACGGCTATCCGCTGACCTGCGTGGGCGTGCCCAAGACCATCGACAACGACCTGGCCGCCACCGACTGCAGCCCGGGGTTTGGCTCCGCGGCCAAGTACACCGCGGTGTCCGTGCGCGAATGCGGGCTGGACGTGGCGGCAATGGCGGAAACCTCCACCAAGGTCTTCGTCTACGAGGCGATGGGCCGCCATGCCGGCTGGCTGGCCGCGGCGGCCGGCCTGGCCGGCGAAGGCAAGGACGACGCCCCGCACCTGATCCTGTTCCCGGAGCGGCCCTTCGACGAGGCCGATTTCCTGACCCGGGTCGATGCCGTGGTGAAACGGGTCGGCTACTGCGTGGTGGTGGCCAGCGAGGGCATCCGCACTGCCGACGGGGCCTTCGTGGCCGATGCCGGCGGCGGCAAGGACAGCTTCGGCCACACCCAGCTGGGCGGCGTGGCTTCCCACCTGGCGGGCCGGGTCAAGGACGTCCTGGGCCACAAGGTCCACTGGGCGCTGCCGGACTACCTGCAGCGCTCGGCCCGGCACCTGGCCTCGCGGACCGACCTGGACCAGGCCATGGCCGTGGGCCGGGCCGCGGTGGAGTGCGCGCTGGCCGGCCAGAACGCGGTGATGCCGGTGATCGTGCGCGACGGCGATGCGCCCTACCGCTGGCACGTGGACATCGCCCCGCTGTCGCGCATCGCCAACCACGAAAAGACCATGCCGAAGGGCTTCATCCGCGCCGACGGCTTCGGCATCACCGCGGCGGCGCGGCGGTACCTGTCGCCGCTCATTGCCGGCGAGGCGTTCCCCCCGTTTGGCCGGAATGGGCTGCCGGATTACGTAATACCCAGACTGCGGGCCGTGCGCCGCCGACTGCCGGGCTGGAGCGCCTGAGCGCCGGCGGTTTAGACTGCCCGCCGCAACCACCGCGACAACCACCACACAACGGGGACACCATGAAGACCGCTTTCACCGCCACCACGCTGGCCGTGGTCCTGGCCGCCGCCTGCGCACCGGCGCAGGCCCAGTTCAGCAAGAAGCAGAACGACCCGCAGGGCGCCGCCGCCGGCGCCAGCGCCAAGGGCGCCGCCGCCAACCTGGAATACTGCGATGAGCCGATGGGCACGATCGCCGTCGTCGAGGAGCAGGAAGGCGACTGGTACCGCTACCTGACCTCCGACCTGCGCCTGCCGTCCACCATCCCGGTGATCCGCATGCTGATCCAGCAGTCCAACTGCTTCGTGGTGGTCGAACGCGGCCGCGCCATGCAGAACATGATGCAGGAGCGCGCGCTGCAGGACAGCGGCGAACTCCGCGGCGGCAGCGGTTTCGGCAAGGGCCAGATGGTCGCGGCCGACTACACCGTCAACCCGAGCATCAACTTCTCGCAGAGCAACGCGGGCGGCATCGGCGGCGCGCTGGGCCACTTCGGCGGCGTGCTGGGCGCGGTCGGCGCGCTGGCCGGCGGTCTGAAGTTCGGCAAGGCCGAGACCATGCTGACGATGATCGACAACCGCTCCGGCGTGCAGATCGGCGTGGCCATGGGTGCCGCCAAGAAGACCAGCTTCGGCATTGGCGTGGGCGGTGCCGGCAGCAACGGCTTCGGCGCGCTGGGCGGCTACAGCAACACGCCCGAAGGCAAGACCATCGCCGCCGCGTTCGCCGAGGCCTACAACAACCTCGTGCGCGCCATGCGCGACTACAAGCCGCAGCAGGTCCAGGGCGGCCTGGGCAAGGGCGGCAAGCTGAAGGTCGGCAACTGATCCCATATCGCTGCAAGTACTCTCGAACGCCCGGCCCTGCCGGGCGTTTTTTTTTTGAGGGAGATGGAAACCGCAGGCCATCGCCTTCCCGTCGAGCGCTGGTGGAATCGCCGTAACATCCCTACACTGGCCCGGGGAACAGGGGACGTGGTGCCGCACGGATGGGGATTCGAGCGCAAATGCAGCGGCGCCTATTGGCATGCCTGTTGGTTGTGGCGAGCGCTGGCAACCCCATCGCGGCGGCGGCACCGTTGGCCGCGCAATCGACTTCCCGATTGCAGACGGACGCGCCAGCGGCAGTGCCCCAGTCGGCTCCCACCCTGATGGTGGCCATCGAGCTGGCTGAACCGCTCGACTCCTCCAGGCACAAGCGCGGAGACACATTCGCGCTGCGGTTGCTGCAATCCGTGACGCTTCCCGATGGCACGGTATTGCCCGCCGGCCTGACCGGCCGCGGCGAGGTCGTGCACGCCGACAAGGCCCGCTCCGGCGGCAAACCGGGCGAACTGATCCTGGCCGCACGCACGCTGGACACGGCGCAAGGCAGCTACCGCCTGCGCGCACTGCGCCTGACGGGTACGGGCAAAGACCACAGCGGCACCGCGGTCGGCATGTCGATCGCTGGCGCCGCCGCCACGCCAGGCGCCGCCTTCCTTGCCCTGTTCATCCGCGGCGGCCAAATGGTGATCCCCGCAGGTACGCACGGCACCGCCAAGCTGGAACCCCTGTTGCAGGGCACCGCGCAAGCCGCCATGCCCGCCATCGCATCCCCCATTCCACCCAACGAGGAACTACCGCAGTGAATGTTGTCACCAAGTTGTGCCTGACCCTCTCCCTCGGCCTGGCCTGCACCACGGTCCACGCCCAGGATGCCGCCGCGCCGACCGCCTCTCCCACCCCCGTTGCAAGCGCGACGTCGTCGATGATCGGCGCTGCGCCGGAAGGCAAGGGCCAGGTCGTGTTCTTCCGTCCGTCGAAGTTCATGGGCGCAGCGATCGGCTTCATCGTGCGCGAAGGCCAGACCGAGCTGGGCAAGCTGCGCAGCGGCAACTACTTCGTCGCCGCGGTGGAACCGGGTACCCACGAGTACACCGTCCATTCGGAAGCAAAGGATGTGCTGACGCTGGAGGTCGAAGCCGGGGAAACCTATTACGTGCAGGGTTCGATCTCGATGGGTGTCATGGCGGGCAGGCCGAACCTGAGCCCGTCGGACCGTGCCGCGTTCGAGGCGATCGCGTCCAAGCTGAAGCCCTCCAAGCCGCTGGACAACTGATCCCGCGATCCGATCGAAGAAGCCCCCGCACGGGGGCTTCTTCGATCCGGGGCGCAGCACGCATGCGATCCTTCCGGGAATGCCGATCCTCCAGGTCAAGGCCAAGCCCAACAGCCGCGTCTCGGCGCTCACGCCGCAGGACGACGGCACTTGGCTGGCGCAGCTGAAGTCGCCACCGGTGGACGGCAAGGCGAACGCGGAGCTGATCGAGCTGGTGGCGCGAAGGTTCGGCTGCGCGAAGTCCGCGGTGGCCATCAAGACCGGCGCCGGCAGCAAGCTCAAGCGCGTGATCGTCCCCGACTGAGGCGGCTCAACGGCAGCCGGTGCCGCTCTCTATCTCCAGCACCACCGCAAAGCGCGGCACCGCGCCCAGCGTGCCGGACCTGGCCGCGTCCAGCCCCTCCTTGAGGTAGATCCGCGCCTTGCCCTGCGCGTCCATCCGCGGCGCCGCCGTGTCGGCTGGCTTGCGCCACACCCGGACCACGGCCATCCGCGAAGGACACGCGGCGCTGGGCACGCGCAGCACGTCGTTGAGCCGCCAACCGGGTCCGACCGGCGACTTCGGCAACTGCTCGAGCTGCGCCCGCGCCTGACAGCGCGCGCCCGTCCGTACCGCGCCCAGCGTATACGGCGCCGCGGCATCGCCGGTGAAGCGGCCTTCGATGCGGGCGCACGCCTCGGGAATGGTCCGCAGGGTGTGCGGCACGCCGTCGGCCTGCGGCGGCGCGACGGGCCGGCGGATTTCCGGCGGGGGGTCGGCGGCCATCGCGGTCGAGGCCAGCAGCAGGCCGGCGCAAGCCATGTGCAGTCGCAGCATCCGGACGACTCCTTGCAGTGGAGATTCCCGGCAGCCTCGCACGCGCCGGCTGAACCCCGACCGCGCCGCAGGCCACCACGCCGCCCGATCGGCCCCGGACCCGCGCGGGCACCGGGAGGCGTCGCCCGGCCGCGGGGCGCGGGGGCGGCACGCGCAAGCGCGGGCGTCTATGCGATAGTCGGACGGTCGCCCGCCCACGGGTGGGCACGACAACCTGATGTCTTCCATTCGAACACTCCGGGGAGGGGTTTCATGCTGGAGCAATATGGTTTGGTGTTGGCGCTGGGCTGCGCCGTCGTCGCAATCGCTTACGGCCTGTGGGCGGCCGCATGGATCAACCGCCAGCCGGCGGGCAATGAACGCATGCAGGAGATCGCGGGGGCGATCCAGGAAGGCGCGCGTGCGTACCTCAATCGCCAGTACACCACCATCGCCGTCGCCGGCGTGGTGCTGCTGGTGCTGATCGGCGTCTTCCTGAGCTGGCACACCGCGATCGGCTTCGCGATCGGCGCGGTGCTGTCCGGCGCCGCTGGCTACATCGGCATGAACGTGTCGGTGCGGGCCAACGTCCGCACCGCCGAGGCGGCACGCCAGGGCATGGGCCCGGCGATGAACGTCGCCTTCAAGGGCGGCGCGATCACCGGCATGCTGGTGGTCGGGCTGGGCCTGCTGGGCGTGGCCGGCTACTACACCGTGTTGACCCACCACATGGGCGCGACCCAGGCCGAGGCGCTGCACGCGCTGGTGGGCCTGGCGTTCGGCAGCTCGCTGATCTCGATCTTCGCGCGCCTGGGCGGCGGCATCTTTACCAAGGGCGCCGACGTCGGCGCCGACCTGGTGGGCAAGGTCGAAGCCGGCATCCCCGAGGACGACCCGCGCAACCCGGCGGTGATCGCCGACAACGTGGGCGACAACGTGGGCGACTGCGCCGGCATGGCCGCCGACCTGTTCGAAACCTACGCGGTGACCGTGATCGCCACCATGCTGCTGGGCGGACTGATGGTCGCCACCGTCGGCCAGCACGCGGTGCTGTATCCGCTGGTGCTGGGCGGCGCGTCGATCCTCGCCTCGATCATCGGCGCCTTCTTCGTGAAGGTCTCCGGCAGCAACCCGAACATCATGGGCGCGCTGTACCGCGGGGTGATCGTGTCGGCCGTGCTCGCCGCCATCGCCTTCTACCCGATCACCACCCAGCTGATGGCCGACTCCAGCTTCGGCGCGATGAACCTCTACGGCTGCGCGCTGATCGGCCTGGTGCTGACCGGCGCCATCGTGTGGATCACCGAGTACTACACCGGCACCCAGTACGCGCCGGTGAAGCACGTCGCGCAGGCGTCCACCACCGGCCACGGCACCAACATCATCGCCGGCCTCGGCGTGTCGATGAAGTCCACCGCGCTG
>DASWXO010000097.1:0-5144 GCA_036405455.1 Thermomonas sp.
GCCATCGCGCAGATGAACGGCGTGAAGATCTTCATCGACGACACCCCCGGCCTGTCGCCCGAGGTGCTGCGCGCCAAGGCGCGCCGGCTCAAGCGCGAGAACGACCTGGGCCTGATCGTGATCGACTACCTGCAGCTGATGACGGTGCCGGGTACCGGCGAGAACCGCGCCACCGAGATCTCGGAGATCTCGCGCTCGCTCAAGGCGCTGGCGAAGGAGCTCAACGTCCCCGTGATCGCGCTCTCGCAGCTCAACCGCGGCCTGGAATCGCGCACCGACAAGCGCCCGGTGATGGCCGACCTGCGCGAATCCGGCGCGATCGAGCAGGACGCCGACATGATCGTCTTCATCTACCGCGACGAGTACTACAACAAGGAAAACTCGCCGGACAAGGGACTGGCCGAGATCATCATCGGCAAGCACCGAAACGGCCCGACCGGCAGCTTCAAGCTGAAGTTCTTCGGCGAGTACACGCGCTTCGACAACCTCGCGCACGACAGCGTGGGCAGTTTCGAATAGGCCATGAATGCCGCCCGGCCGCCCGCTAGGCAGTCCCGGGCGTGCGTGGTCGAATAGCCCTCCATGAGCGAACCCCTCTGCCAGCGCCCCACCCGGATCGTGGTCGATCTGGACGCCGTGGGCGGCAACCTGCGCGCCATCCGCCAGCGCGTCGGCGTGCCGGTCATGGCCATCGTCAAGGCGAATGCGTACGGCCACGGGCTGGTGCCGGTCGCACGGCACCTGCTGGCGCAGGGTGCGGAACAGCTGGGCGTTGCCTTCGTGGAGGAGGGCGAGGCGCTGCGGCGCGCCGGCATCACCGCGCCGGTCCTGGTGCTGGGCGGCATCCTGGGCCGCCAGGTCGGGGCGCTGCTGCGACATGACCTCGAGATCACGGTGTCGTCGCTGGACAAGCTGCGGCAGGTGGAGGCGGCCGCGGAGGCGCTGGGCCGCAAGGCGGTCATCCACCTGAAGGTGGATACCGGCATGGAGCGGATCGGCGTGCACAGCTATTCGTGCGGGCCGCTGATCGAGGCCGCGGTGGCGTCGCGCTGGTGCGAGGTGAAGGGCATCTACTCGCACCTCGCCTGCGCCGACGACCCCACGTCGCCGATGACCGCGCTCCAGCTGGAGCGCTTCCACGAGGCCTGCGCGCACTTCGACCGGCTGGGCGCGCCGATGCCGATCCGGCACCTGGCGAATTCGGGCGGCGTGCTGCATTTCCCCGGGACCTGGCTGGACATGGTGCGGCCCGGGATCATCCTGTACGGCGTGCTGCCGGATCCCGACGCGCACCGCACCGTGGCGTTGCGTCCCGCGCTGTCGCTGATCTCGCAGGTGGTGTACTTCAAGTCCGTACTGGCCGGGCGTCCGGTGGGCTATGGCGCCACCTGGGCGCCGCCGGCCGACACGCGCGTGGTCACGGTCCCCATCGGCTACGGCGACGGCTATCCGCGTGCGCTGTCCAACAACGGCGAGGTGCTGGTCCGCGGGCGCCGCCGTCCCATCGTCGGGCGCCTGTGCATGGACCAGTTCATGGTGGACCTCGGGCCGGACGGCACGGCCTACGTCGAGGACGACGTGGTGCTGATCGGCCGCCAGGGCGCTGAGACCATCCGCGTCGAGGACGTGGCCCGGCGCGCCGGTACCATCGCCTACGAGATCCTCACCCGGCTCAACGAGCGCGTGCCGCGCGAATACCCGGATACGCCCCCGCCCGGGTAAACCGTTTGCCAGCCGGCGGTATCCCTGTGGCGTTGCCCATGGATGCGCCGCGATGCCCGGATACCGTTTCCCCTTCGATCCCCGCAGCCTGCTCGCGCTGGTGGCGCTGTGCTGGCTGGCGTCCTTCGCCCACGAGTTCACGCACCACCTGGCCGGCCTGGTGCTGTGCGGGCCCGGCGGGCGGATGAGTCTGAGCCTGTTCGCGCTGGCCGACGGCTGCGATGCGCGCTGGCCCTGGACCACCGCCGCGGGTCCGGCGCTGAGCTACGTGTTGATGTGGGCCGGCATGCTGCTGGTGCTGCGCGGCCGCGCGCCGTGGTGGGGCTTCGCCCTGGTCATCGCCAATAAGCCGCTGCTGCGGCTGCTGACGGCGGCGACCGGCGGTGGCGACGAGGGGCGCCTGTGGTCGCTGGTCGCACCACGTGCCGCGCCGTGGCCGGCCACCGCCACGGTGCTGGCATTGGTGCTGCCGCCGCTGTGGGCGTGCTGGCGGGCGCTGCCGCCGGGGCGCCGCGGCTGGATGTTGCCGGCCGCGCTGCTGCTGCCGATGCTGCCCCTGCTCGGGGTGCCCGCCATCGATGCCGCGGTGTACGGCGACTGGATCCACGGGCGGGTCGTCCTGCTGGCGGCGCTGGGCGTGCCTTATTCGGTGTGGGCGACGGAAATCGGTGTCCTGCTCCTGTTGTGCCTCGGCCTGGGCATGCAGGCCGCATGGCGGGACGGAGGCCCGCGTTGACCGCCCGCAAGCCGGCGTGATTCACTCGCCCGGAGCCCGGGGAGAGCCGCAATGCCGATGTCCAAGCCGCGTCCGAAGCGTTCCGGGGAGGCGCCGCGCCGGCGCCCGAAGCGCGAACCGATGTCGCGGGTGGACACCGCCTGGCTGCGGATGGAGCGGCCGACCAACCCGATGATGATCACCGGCGTGATGATGTTCGCCGAGCCGATGTCGCTGGCGCAGCTGAAACGCGTGATCCAGCAACGCTTCCTCGCTTATGCGCGTTTCCGTCAGAAGCCGGTCGACGGCGCGGCGGGCGCGCAGTGGGTGGAGGACGAGCACTTCGACCTGGACTGGCACGTACGGCTGTCGGGGCTGCCGGGGCGGCCGGGCAGGACATCGGAGAAGCGCGCGCTGGAACGCTTCGTCAGTCAGCTCGCGTCCAGCCCGCTGGATCCCACCAAGCCGCTGTGGCAGTTCCACCTGGTCGAGCGCTACCAGGGCGGCTCCGCCGTGGTCGCCCGCATCCACCACTGTTATGCCGACGGCATCGCGCTGGTGCAGGTGTTGCTGTCGCTCACCGATACCAGCCGCGAATCGTCCTCGACGTCGCGCCTCGACAAGGCCTGGCTGAAGGATCAGGCGGCGCCGGTGGCGCGACGTGTCGGCGCGATGGAGCGCTACATGAAGCTCGGCGGCAAGGCGCTGGAGCAGGGCATGGCGATGATGCAGGACCCGTCGCTGGCCACGCTGCTGGCGAAGGAAGGCGGCGACATCGCGCGCGAGCTGCTGTATGCGCTGTCGCTGCCCGACGATCCGCCGTCGCTGTTGCGCGGTCGCTTGGGGGTCAGCAAGCGGGTGGCCTGGGCCGAGCCGCTGGACCTGGAGGAAGTGAAGGCGGTCGGGCGCGCCTGCGACTGCACCGTCAACGACGTGCTGATGGCCGCCGCCGCCGGTGCGCTGCGTGGCTACATGCGCGAGCGCGGCGAGGCGCTGGATGGCCTGAGCCTGCGCGCCACCGTACCGGTCAACCTGCGTCCGCTGGAGCACGCGAAGAAGCTGGGCAACCATTTCGGCCTGGTCTTCCTCGACCTGCCGGTGGGCGAGGACAACCCGCTGCGGCGCCTGCAGCGCGTCGCCGAGTGCATGAACCAGCTCAAGCAGTCGCGGCAGGCGATCGTGGCCTACGGCCTGCTGGCGGCGCTGGGCATCGCCCCGCAGCCCGTCCAGGAGATGGCGCTGGAGCTGTTCAGCCGCAAGGCCAGCGCGGTCGCCACCAACGTGCCCGGCCCGCAGCAACCGCTGTACATGGCGGGCTGCACGTTACGCGACATCATGTTCTGGGTGCCGCAGACCGGTTCGATCGGCCTGGGCCTGTCGATCCTCAGCTACCGCGGCAAGGTGCACTTCGGGCTGATCGCCGATGCGCGCCTGATCCCTGATCCCGATGCGGTGGTGCGGCGCTTCGGCGAGGAGTTCGACAAGCTGCTGTATCTGGCGATGATGGGCGGGTGGGACGTGCCGCTGGACGCCGAGGCCGCCGAAGCCCTCCTGCAAGACGCAACCGTGGCTTAACGGGCCCGGGGCCGTTCACATTCAGGCCACGCAGCGCCTCCTAGCCTCTGGTGCGCAACGCCACTGCGCCATCCAAGACGAGGAGATCCGCATGAAGCCCCAATTCAAGCTCGCCATCCTGGGCGTGTGCCTGGCCGCCTTCACCGCCGGCTGTGCCACCTACACCGGCCAGACCAACGACCCGAACGATCCCAACCGCACCAAGCGCGGCGCGCTGATCGGCGCGGCCCTCGGCGCCGCCGCCGGCCTGCTGAGCGGCGACAGCGCGGTGGAGCGCCGCCAGCACGCGATGATCGGTGCCGGCATCGGCGCGCTGGCCGGTGGCTCGATCGGCGCCTACCAGGACCGCCAGGAAGCCCAGCTGCGCCGCGCCACCGCCGGTACCGGCGTGGACGTGAGCCGCGACGGCGACGTCATCAAGCTCAACCTGCCGGACGGCGTGACGTTCGACTTCAACCGGACCGACATCAAGCCGCAGTTCTACCCGGCGCTCAGCACCATCGCCGGCACCCTGCGCGAGTACAACCAGACCATCGTCGAGGTCAGCGGCCACACCGACAACATCGGCACCGATGCGGTCAACCAGCGCATCTCCGAGCAGCGCGCCAATTCGGTGGCCAGCTACCTGATGGCGCAGGGCGTGCAGCGCGAGCGCTTCGAGATCGTCGGCATGGGCGAACGCTTCCCCATTGCCAGCAACGAGACCGAGCAGGGGCGTTCGCTGAATCGCCGGGTGGAAATCCGCCTGCTGCCGCTGCGCTCGTAAGGCGTCCGTCCTCGCAGGCATCCGGAACGGGCCGCCTCGCGCGGCCCGTTTCCGTTGCGCGGGATGAACGCCCCGGCATGCCGGGCTTGTGAACCCCGGCGCCGCCCCTATACTGGCCGTGTCGGTGAAATCGATGCTTCCCGGGGGTGCACTGGCTTCGACGGGGGTCGCGAAATCGCACGGCGCATGCCGAGGGGGTAGCTTTCCTCGCTAATCCAGCTGCAAAACTCATAGTTGCCAACGACGACAACTACGCTCTGGCCGCTTAAGGCCTAGCCCCGAACCCACTTGTGCCTGTGCTCGTGGATGTAGGGTCATTATCACGGGATAGGTTCCGGCGGCGACCCGCCAACCGGCTCCGAAACT
>DASWXO010000098.1:0-27838 GCA_036405455.1 Thermomonas sp.
CCGGTGGGGAACCCATTGAACGCCCGGTGGCCCGCAAGCCACCGGGCGTCGTCGTTTCGGCGCCGGCCCGCGGCCTGCTAAAGTCCGCGACGGACCGTTGGAGTGCCGTGCGTGAACGCAGTTGCAAGTCAGCTCGAGCCGCTGCAGGCGGATGCGGACGAACGCATCGTCGCCCTGCTGCTGCAGCACGGCAAGCTGAAGGAGCCGGACCTGGCGCGCGCGCGGCGGTTGCACGGGGAGGACGGCGGCAGTCTGCTGCACCTGCTGGCGCGGCTGGGACTGGTGTCCGAGCGCGACCACGCCGAGGCCTGCGCGGCTGCGCTGGACCTGCCGCTGCGCAGCGGCAAGGACGTGCCGGAACTGCCGCCAGAAGAGTTGGCGCTGGGCGTGAAGTTCATGCAGCAGTTCCACGTGGTGCCGGTGGCGGCGGACGCGGCCGGCGTCGACGTGCTGCTGGCCGATCCCCAGGACGCCTACGTGCTGGACGCGGTGCGGCTGGCAGTCGGGCGTGCGGTGCGTGCGGCGGTGGCGGTGCGTTCGGAGATCGACGAGCTGATCGAGCGCTGGCACGGCCAAGGCCGCAGCACGATGGAAGGCATCGTCGAGGGTGCGGAAGGCGAGGCCGGCCCGGACGACATCGAACACCTGCGCGACCTTGCCTCGGAAGCGCCGGTGATCCGGCTGGTGAACCTGCTGATCCAGCGCGCGGTCGAGGTGCGCGCCTCCGACATCCACGTCGAACCGTTCGAGAACCGGCTGAAGGTGCGCTACCGCATCGATGGCGTGCTGGAGGAGGGCGAAAGCCCGCCAACCAACCTGACCGCCGCGATCATCAGCCGCATCAAGATCATGGCGAAGCTCAACATCGCGGAACGGCGCCTGCCGCAGGACGGCCGCATCGTGATGCGCGTACAGGGCAAGGAACTGGACCTGCGCGTGAGCACGGTGCCCACCGCGCACGGAGAATCGGTGGTGATGCGCCTGCTCGACCGCGAGACGGTGGTGCTGGATTTCGAGCGGCTCGGCTTCGGCCCGGCCTTCATGCCGCGCTTCCAGAAGGTACTGGAGCAGCCGCACGGCATCCTGCTGGTGACCGGCCCGACCGGCTCCGGCAAGACCACCACGCTGTACACCGCGCTGAGCAGGCTCAACACGCCGAAGGTCAAGATCATCACCGTCGAAGACCCGGTGGAATACCAGATCGAGGGCATCAACCAGATCCAGGCCAAGCCGGCGATCGGGCTGGATTTCGCCAGCGCGCTGCGCAGCATCGTGCGCCAGGATCCGGACATCATCATGATCGGCGAAATGCGCGACCTGGAAACCGCGCGCATCGCCATCCAGTCCGCGCTCACCGGCCACCTGGTGCTGAGCACGCTGCACACCAACAACGCCGCCGGCGGCATCACCCGCCTGCTGGACATGGGGGTGGAAGACTACCTGCTCACCTCCACCGTCAACGGCATCGTCGCCCAGCGGCTGGTGCGCCGGCTGGAGCCGGTGCACGCGCAGAAGTACCCGGCGTCGCCGGAGGAAATCGAGAAGTTCGGTCTGCGCCGCTTCCAGCCGCAGGGCGAGATCTTCCTCTACAGAGCGGTGCCGTCCGCGCTGTCTGCCACCGGCTACCTCGGCCGCACCACCATCATGGAACTGCTGGTGATGGATGACGCGGTGCGCCGCGCGGTGATGCGCCACGCCGGCATGGACGAGATCGAGAAGCTCGCGCGCGAGGCCGGCATGGCGACGATGTACGAGGTCGGCATCGCCAAGGCGCTGCGCGGCGAGACCACCATCGAGGAAGTGCTGCGCGTGACGGAAGACGCGTGAGATGGCGCTGTACCGCTACAAGGCGCTGAACGCGCGCGGCGAGCTGCTGGACGGGCAGATGGAAGCCGCCGGCGAGGCCGAGGTGGCGGCGCGCCTGCAGGAGCAGGGCCATCTTCCGGTGGAAGCGAAGCCCGCTGCGCAGGCAGGCGGAGAGGCGCCGTGGCGCGCGCTGTTCAAGCCCAGGCCGTTCGCCGGTGCGCGGCTGGTCCAGTTCACCCAGCAGCTGGCCACGCTGCTGGGGGCCGGACAGCCGCTGGATCGGGCACTGGGCATCCTGCTTGAACTGCCGGAAGACGAGGCGGCGCGGCGCATCGTGGAGGACATCCGCGAAGCGGTGCGCGGCGGCGCCTCGCTGTCCACGGCGCTGGAGCGCCAGCACGGCGCGTTCGGCCGGCTGTACGTGAACATGGTGCGCGCCGGCGAGGCGGGCGGCAGCCTGCACGAGACGCTGCAACGGCTGGCCGACTACCTGGAGCGCTCGCGCGCGCTGCGCACCCGGGTGGTCAACGCGATGGTGTACCCGGCGATCCTGCTGGCGATGGTCGGGCTGTCGCTGCTGTTCCTGCTGGGCTACGTGGTGCCGCAGTTCGCCGGCATGTACGAGAGCCTGGACGCGCAGCTGCCGTGGTTCTCGCGGCTGGTGCTGGGCGTGGGCGTGTTCGTGCGCGACTGGTGGATCGCGATCCTGGCTGTGCCGCTGTTGCTGGTGCTGTGGCTGGAGCGCCTGCGCCGTGATCCCGCGGTGATGCGCCGCTTCGACGGCTGGCTGCTGCAGCGCAAGCTGGCCGGGCCGCTGGTGGCCAAGCTCGAGACCGCGCGGCTGGCGCGCACGCTGGGCACGCTGCTGCGCAACGGCGTGCCGCTGCTGTCGGCGCTGGGCATCGCCCGCAACGTGCTGGACAACCGCGTGCTGGCCGACGACGTGGCCGCGGCCGCCGAGGAAGTGAAGAACGGCATCGGTCTGTCCGCCGCGCTGGCCAGGGGCAAGCGGCTGCCGCGGCTGGCGCTGCAGATGATCCAGGTGGGCGAGGAATCCGGCGCGCTGGATGCCATGCTGTTGAAGACCGCGGATACCTTCGACCAGGAAACGCAGGCGGCGATGGACCGGCTGCTGGCGGCGCTGGTGCCGGTGGTGACGCTGGTACTGGCGGCGGTGGTGGGCGTGGTGATCCTGTCGGTGCTGGCGCCGATCTACGACCTGACCAACGTGGTGGGATGAGTGCGCCAGCCATCCTTCCCAAATCCGAACTCCAACCCAAGCCGGGGCAGTGCAATGCGTGAACGTCGCAATTTCCGTCCGATCCCCAGGGCCGCGCAGGGCGGCTTCTCGCTGATCGAGATCATCGTGGTGGTGGTGCTGATCGGGGGCATCGTCGCCTTTGCCGCCTCGCGCATCCTGGGTGGCGGCGACCGCGCCAAGGTCAAGCTTGCGCAGGCGCAGCTGCAGACGCTGGCCGAGAAGGTGCAGCAGTTCCAGATGGATACGGGTGCGTTGCCGCCGACCCTCGATGCGCTGGTCACTTCGCCGGGCGCCGCCGGCTGGCTGGGTCCTTACGCCAAGCCGGCCGACCTGAAGGATCCGTGGATGCATCCGGTGCAGTACAAACTGCCGGGCGAAGGGCGGGCGTTCGACCTGGTCAGCCTGGGCGCGGACGGCCAGCCCGGCGGCGACAGCGTGAACGCCGACATCCGTTACGAATAAGCCGGAAGCGGGCGGAACAGGACCGTGCGCGGCCGGTCGGCGGGTTTCACCCTGCTGGAGATGCTGGTGGTGATGGCGCTGCTCGCCGCCGCCAGCGTCCTGGCCATGGCCGCGTTCGGCGATGGCCTGCGCGGTGCGCGCCTGCATTCGGCGGCGAAGGAGGTTGCCGCGCAAATGCGCTTCACCCGCGCGCTGGCGATCGCCAGCGGCGTCCCTCAGGAATTCGTGATCGACCCGGCCGCCCGTGCATGGCGTGCCCCGAAGGGCCGCCACGGCCGCCTGCCCGACACCGGCGAGCTGGTCTTCACCGGCGCGCGCGACCTGCAGCCCGTGCCCGGCGAAGGCGCGGTGCGCTTCTTCCCCGATGGTGCCGCCAGCGGCGGGCGGGTGCGGATGGCGGCCAATGGCGGCGGCTGGGATGTCGACGTTGCGTGGCTGACCGGCGAGGTGCGGGTGCGCCGGATCGGGGCCACGCGATGAGCGCGCGGCGATGCAGCGGTACGCGTGTGCCGGCCATGCGGCGGCAACGCGGCTTCACCCTGATCGAAATCGTGGTCGCGTTCGCGCTGCTGGCGCTGGGCCTGACCCTGCTGCTGGGCACGCTGTCCGGCGCCAGCCGTCAGCTGCGCCAGGCCGGCGACGCCGGGCAGGCGGCGCTGCATGCGCAGTCGCTGCTGGCCGAGCGCAGCGACGCGCTGCTGCAGCCGGGGCAACGCGCTGGCACGTTCGAGGAAGGACGCTATCGCTGGCAGCTGGCGGTGACGCCATGGCAGGACCCGCAGGCGCGTGGCGCGCCGGTCGACCCGTTCGCCGCGCGCCTGCTGCATTTGCGGCTGGACGTGCGTTGGGGCGACGGCGGGTCACAGCAGCAGCTGCAGGTGAACTCGCTGCGGCTGGTTCTGCCGCCGGCGGAGGGCATGCGTCCATGAGGCGGCAAGCGGCCGGCTTCACCCTGATGGAAGTGTTGCTGGCCACCTCGCTGCTGGCGGCGGCGCTGGCGCTGGGATTCGGGATCCTGCGCGCGGCCGGCGCCACGGTGGCGCGCGGCGAAGCAATGGCGGAGCGGAACGAGCGCATCCGCGTGGTCTCCCAGTTCCTGCGGCAGCGGATCGGTGGCGCCCAGGCCATCGCCTTTGGTTTCGATGCCGGCAGCGGCCAGGCCCTGCGCTTCGCAGGTGATGCACACTCCATGCGTTTCGTCGCCGAGCAGCCCGCCTATCTGGGCCGGGGCGGGCCGCAGCTGCACGCACTGCAGGCGCGCGCTGCCGGCCAGGCGCAGCGGCTGGAGGTCGGCTTCCAGCTGCTGCGCGCAGGCGTCGCGCTGCCGGCCTCGCGGCCGCCGGAACCGCTGGCTGACGGGCTGGCCGATGTCGAATTCGCCTATCGTGCGCTGGCTGCCGACGGTCGGGTGGGACCGTGGGAACGCGCCTGGACCACGCCGCAGGCGTTGCCGATGCAGGTGCGGGTGCGCATCCGCGATGCCCGTGGCGCCTGGCCGGACATGGTGGTGGCGCTGCCGCTGGCGGGCGCCGGCATGGAAGGGCGGCGATGAGGGCGGCGCGCGGCGCGGCGCTGCTGCTGGTGCTGTGGCTGGTGCTGCTGTTGAGCGGGCTGGTGGCCGGCTACGCGCTGTCGGCGCGGGTGGAGTCGCTGCAGGGCAACGGCGCGGCGCGCGCGCTGGTGGCGCGGGAAGCCGCGCGCGCCGGGATCGAATACGCCGCGGCGCGCCTGCTCGATCCGGACCCGGCACGGCGCTGGGCGGCTGACGGACGCAACTACCACCTCGTGCTGGATGGCATCGCGGTTGACGTCGCGGTGCGCGACGAGGCGGCCAGGATCGATCTCAACGCAGCGTCGTTCGAACTGCTGCAGGCCTTCTTCGAAGCGCTGGGCGAGCCGCGCGCCGTGGCGACCAGGCTCGCTGCCGCGGTGATCGACTGGCGCGATGCCGACAGCCTCGGCCAGCCTGCCGGCGGCGCCGAGGATGCCGATTACGCCGCGGCGGGTCTGGTCGGCGGGGCCAAGGACGCACCCTTCGACACGGTGTCCGAGCTGGCGCAGGTGCTGGGCATGCCGCCGGCGCTGCAGGCCGCCGCGGCGCCACACCTGACCGTGCACGGCGGCCAGGCGCTGCCCGATGCCGGGCTGGCCGATGCGGTGGTGCGCAGGGCGCTGGGGCTGCCTGCGCAGGCCGCGCCGGTGGATCCGGCCGCGCCCCCGGCGCCGGGCAGCGGCACGTATAGTATTGAGAGCCGCGCCCGGCTTGCCGATGGGCGCAGTGCGCGATGGTCGGTGGTCTTGCGGATGGGGAGCAGCGGTTTGCCGGGTTCGACGTACACGACACTGCATTGGGCCGCGGGGGAACCGTGAAGTGAGCGCCGCCACCTTGCGCTGGCCGTGGCCCGGTCCGGGCCTGCGCGGCTTCCTGTCGTGGTGGCGGGCCGGCCTGATGGCCTGGCTGCCGGTGCGCCTGCGACGGGCACTGGCTGCGGGCGAGGATCGGCTGCTGCTGCGCCCCGAAGCCGGAGAGCTGCGACTCGACCTGCAGCAGGCGGACGCCGTGCACCCGCTTGCCAGCCTGCCGCTGCCGCTTTCCACCGCAGCGGATCCGCTGGCCGGGCTACTGCGCGAGCGCGCCGTCGGCATGCCACGCTGGCTGCTGTTGCCGGCCACCTGCGGCCTGCGTCGCGGCCTGCTGCTGCCGGGTGCTGCGCGGGATCGGCTGCGCGACGTGCTGGCGTTCGAGATCGAACGGCAGACGCCGTTCGCTGCCGCCGACGTGCTGTTCGACGGCCGCATCCTGGCGTTGCGTGACGACGGCCAGCTGCAGGTCGAACTGGTGGTGGTGCCGCGACCGCAACTGGCCGCGGCGACCGCCGGTCTGGGCGGGCAGGCGGAGCGTCTGGCCGGCGTGGACCTTGCCGATGCCGTTGGCCGGCCGCTTGGCATCAACCTGCTGCCTCCCGGGCAGCGGCATGTGCTGCGCGATCCGTGGCGGCGCTGGAACGGCTTGCTGGCGTTGGCCGCGCTGCTGGCAATGGTGCTGGGCATGGGCCAGCTGCTCGACAACCGCCGAGCCGCGGCGGATACGCTGCAAAAGGAAATGGCCAGTCGCGAAGCCGGCGCGCGCGCGCTTTCCGCGCAGCGCCAGCAGCTGCTGGACGGGCGCGAAGGCGCCGCCTACCTGCGCGCGCAACGCGCGGCGCGGCCGTCGTCGGTGGAGCTGCTGGATGCGCTGGCGCAGCGGTTGCCCGAGGGCACCTGGCTGGAAAAGGTGTCGGTCGAAGGTGACCAGCTGACCCTCATCGGACTGTCCAACCAGGCCGCCGCCCTGGTCGGGAAACTGGAAGGCGCGCCGCAGTGGAGCGCGCCTGCGCTGAGCGGTGCCCTGCAGCAGGATCCGCGGTTGCGGGTGGACCGCTTCACCCTGGTGGCGAAGCTGGCAACCACTGCCTCGCCAACGGCGGCGGACACGGCGACCGGAGGCAGGCGGTGATCCGCGCCGACCGCGATCGATGGCTGGCGCTGGCGCTGCTGCTGGCGGTGCTGGGGCTCGTCTACCTGGCGCTGGTGCACCCGCTGTTCACGGTGCCGATGCGCGCCGCCGATGCCCGCATCGCCGAGTTGCGCGAGCGCGACGCGCGACTGCGCGGCCTGCTGGCGCAGCGGCCGCAGATCGAGCAGGCGCTGGCCACCCCGGAGGCGCAGGACGGCGGTTCCGGCTTCCTCGCCGAACCCACCGCCGAGCTCGCCGCGGCCGCGCTCATCCAGCATCTGGAGCGGGTGGTGGCGGATGCCAGTGCGGGTGGGCGCGGCTGCGCCATCGTCAACCGCACCCCGCTGGGCGACGACGTCGGCGGCGGTCGCTACCGCCGCGTCACCGTGCAGGTGCGGCTGCGCTGCGGCAACGCCGAGACGCTGGCGGTGCTGCATGCGCTGGAGTCGGCGCGGCCATGGCTGTTCGTGGACGCGCTGGGGATCACCGCGCAGCGGTATTTCGCCGTCCCCGGCGCAGCGCAGCCGCAGGAAGGCGGGCTGGACGTCGGTTTCAACCTGTACGGCTACCTGCGTCCGGCCGCGGGGGCACGTCCATGAGCGGCGGACACGGGATCGGGCAGAGCCTAGGTCGCGCGGGTGCGTCCACCTGGCTGCTGGTCGCGGCCTGTGTCTGGGCGCTGCTGCTGTGGCTGGCGGCGGCGCTGGGCATGGGCACCCGGATCGAGCCGGCGCAGGCGGTGGCCCTTGGGGCGCTGCCGGCGCCCCCCGCGGCCGTCGGCGAGCGCCTCGGCCCGCTGGGGCAGTACGCCGAGGCCGCTTCGCGCCCGCTGTTCACCCAGGATCGGCGGCCGCGCGCATTCCTTGCCGTCGCCCAGGGCGAGGGCGAGGGAAGTGGTGCAGCGCTGGATTTCGTCCTCACCGGGGTGCTGATCAGCCCGCAGGTGCGGCTGGCGATCCTGCAGCCTGACGGCGGCGGCGATTCGCAGCGCGTGCGCGAAGGCACGGCCCCGGAAGGCGCGGCCGACTGGCGGCTGCTGGAAGTGCGGCCGCGCGAGGCGCTGTTCGAAGGCCCGGGCGGGCAGGTGTCCTTGGAGCTGCGCAGCTTCGGCGTGGCCGGCGAGCCGGGGTCGCGCGCAGGGACACCCGTGCCATCGATGGTGCCGCCCCCGCCGCAGGAAGGCGTGCGCGATGCCGGCAATGCCGCACCCGACGAGGCCCGCAGGATCGAGGATATTCGCCGGCGCATCGAGGCGCGGCGTGCGCAGATGCGGCAACAGAACCAGGACGCCGGCGACGGCGGCGGGCGTCCGCGCCCGCTGTCCGGACCGACACGATGACGAAGGCAAAGCAGCCCATGAACCGAACGTTTCTCCGCGTGCCCCTGCGCCCCTTGCTGGTCGCCGCGCTGGCGGGGGTGCTGGCCGGTTGCGCCAGTGCGCCGCAGCCGCAGATGCACCGGGCCGCGCAAGCGGCCGGCCAGCAGGCCGATGCCGCCCCCGGCGCCGACATCCGCCGCGAGGTGCTGCAGGAGTTGGGCGGCGATGCGCCGCAGCCGGTGATCCGCCGCGCCAGCAGCGCGCCGATCAACCAGGCCGTGGCCAGTGCGCCGCCGCCATCACTGGCCAGCAGCGGCGAGGCCAGCTTCAACTTCGAAGGCGAATCGCTGCATGCGGTGGTCAAGGCCATCCTCGGCGACATGCTCGGCCAGAGCTACAGCATCGCGCCCGGCGTGCAGGGCACCGTCACCGTCGCCACCCAGAAGCCAGTCGGCGCAGCGGGCGCGCTGGGCCTGCTGGACCAGGTGCTGGCGCAGAATGGCGCGCGCATGGTCTACAGCGACGGCCGCTACAACATCGTGCCGGCCGACCAGGCGCTGCAGAGCGGCGTGGTGCCGCGCACCGGCGCGCCCGCGCTGGCACGCGGCTTCGAGTCGCGGGTGATTCCGCTGCGCTACGTCTCTGCGACGGAGATGGAGAAGATCCTGAAGCCGTACGCGCGGCAGGGCTCCATCGTCAGCGTCGACGGCGCCCGCAACCTGATCACCGTCGCCGGTACCCGCGCCGAGCTGGAGAACTACCTGCGCACCATCCAGGTGTTCGACGTGGACTGGATGGCCAGCATGTCGGTGGGTGTGTTCCCGCTGCAGTCCAGCCGCGCCAGCGACGTGGTGCAGGACCTCGAGCGCGTGTTCGGCAACCAGGCGGACACCCCGGTGGCCGGCATGTTCCGCTTCATGCCGCTGGATACCGCCAACGCGGTGATGGTGATCACCCCGCAGCCGGCCTACCTCGACCAGATCCGCGAGTGGATCGACCGCATCGAGGGGGGCGGCGGCGACGGCCGCCTGTTCTCGTACGAGCTGAAGTACATCCGTGCGCGTGACCTGGCCGACCGCCTGGCCGAGGCGTTCGGCGGTGGCAGCGGTGCGCGCGACGACCGCGCCGCGCCCTCGCTGATGCCCGGCCTGCAGGCCGACGAGCTGCGCGATGGCGACGCGACCAGCCGCGATGGCCAGTCCGCGTCCGGCACGGGCCGCGGGGAGGGCGGCAACCTGCCCGCGGCCGGCGGCGGCAACGGCCGGGTCACGTTGAAGGTGGACGGCGCCGAGGTCGGCGTGTCCGCGGTGGAGGACACCAATTCGCTGCTGGTGCGCGCCAACGCCGCACAGTGGAAGTCGATCCGCCAGGTCATCGAGCGCCTCGACGTGATGCCGATGCAGGTCCACATCGAAGCGCAGGTGCTGAGCGTCGCGTTGAAGGGTGATCTCCAATATGGAGTGAGCTGGTTTTTCGACAATGCGATTTCGTCGGACGCGGCGGGCAACCTCCCCTATCCGACGGGGCGCAACAGCTGGGGCAGCTATTCCGGCGGGGTGAGTCCGCTGCCGAACGGCGCCGGCAACCTGCTGAGCTGGACGTTCCTCGGCAAGAGCGCCGCGGCGATCGTGCAAGCGCTCGACAACGTGACCGACGTGCGGACGCTGTCGTCACCGTCGGTGATGGCGCAGAACAACCGCGAGGCCGTGCTCAACGTCGGCCAGCGCATCCCGGTGGCGTCGGTGAGCTTCAACCCGCAGACCGGGGGCGACACCGGCACCTACAGCCAGGTCCAGTACCTCGAGACCGGCATCATCCTGAAGGTGCGTCCGCGCATCGCCCGCGACGGCACGGTCTTCCTCGACATCGTGCAGGAAGTCAGCAAGCCCACCGGCGTCGCCGACCGGTTCGGCAACGTGCGCATCGACACCAGCAAGGTCACCACCAGCGCGGTGGCCACCAGCGGCGAGACGGTGGTGCTGGCGGGCCTGATCGGGGACAGCAGCAGCCGCAACGCGACCGGCGTGCCGGGCCTCAGCCGGATCCCGGTGCTGGGCGGATTGTTCGGCATCCAGGGGACTGGCAAGACCCGCGATGAACTGGTGGTGCTCATTACCCCGACAGTGGTGCGCAACCCGCAGGAAGCGCGCGCCCTGACCGACGAATACGGCAGCCGCTTCCGCGCGCTCGACCCGATCTACAAACCCAAGCAGTGAACCGGCATGCCGCAGCCGCCCTGCCGATCGTGCTGGTGCCGGTCGGCACCGACGAGGACGCGCTGGACGCCTGCCTGGCCGCGTTGGAGACCGGCACGCCTGCGGGTACGCGGGTGTGGCTGGCCGATGATGCGCAGGCCGGTCCGCGCGGTCAGGACCTGATCCGCGGCTGGCTGGCGCGGACCCGCCTGCAGGCCGCGCACACCCGCCGCGCCGCGCCGCTGGGTGAGGCCGCGCACCTGGACGAGGCGCTGCGCGCCTGCGGCAACGCCGACGTGGCGGTGCTGGCCAGCGACGCGATGCCGACGCCGGGCTGGCTGGAGCGCCTGGCAGGCTGCCTGGCGCGCGATCCTGCGATTGCCAGCGCCACGCCGTGGAGCAATGCCGGCGAAGCCGCCGCGTGGCCGCGGATCGGCGAGATCGTGCCGGTCGACCTGCCGCCCGCGCGCCTGGCCGAGGCCTGCGCACAACTGACGCCCGTCCATCCCGACCTGCCTGCCGCGGTGGGCCATGCCGTGCTGCTGCGCGGAGAAGCGCGCACGCGTGCCGGCGGCCTCGACGCGGCCAGCTACCGCTCCTGGTACGCCGCCCTGATCGACCTGTCGCTGCGCATGGCCGGCCTCGGCGGCCGCAACGCGCTGTGCGAGACCGCCTTCGTCCTGCGCGCCCGCGAGGATGCCCCGGGCGACGGCGACATGGCGGCGCTGGCGGCACGCTGGCCGGCCTGGCACGCGCGGATCGCGCAGTGCCTGATGGACGATCCGCTGCGGGCGCTCCGCCTGCAGCTCGACGACGCGCTGGCACGGCAGGCGCGCCAGCCGCCGCAGGCGGACCTGTTCGCGGACGCATCGTGAGCGCGCCTGCGATTTCCGCCATCGTCGTCGCTTTCGACAGCGAGGAGACGATCGATGCCTGCCTGGCGCGCCTGTGCGCGGCGCGGGACGTGGCCGAGGTCCGGGTGGTCGACAACGCCTCGCACGATACCACCCTGGAGATCGTGCAGCGGCATGCGGTGGCGGATCCACGGGTGCGCTTCATCGCCAACCCGGACAACCCCGGTTTCGCGATCGCCTGCAACCAGGGCGCCGCGGCCAGCAGTGCGCCGTGGCTGGCGTTCGTGAACCCCGACTGTTTCGTCGAGGTGGACACCCTGGCACGGCTGCGCGACACCGCCGACGGGCTGGGCGGTGCCCTGGTGGGCGCGGTGCTGCGCGGCGAGGACGGCATCGCGGATCCGGCCGCGCGCCGGCGTGATCCCGATTTCGCGGCGATGCTGGGTTCGCGCGCAGCCCGCGCGCTGGCGGTGCCGCGCGATCCCGCCCGGCCGGTGCAGCCGGTCGACGCGGTGTCCGGTGCGTTGATGGTGCTGCCACGCACGTTGTTCGACCGGGTCGGTGGCTTCGACGCAGGCTACCGCCTGCATGCCGAGGACCTGGACCTGTGCCGGCGCGTGCGGCAGGCCGGTGCCGGCGTCGCCATCGACAATACGGTGGAGGTGCTGCACGTACGCGGCGTGTCGTCGCGCGCGCGGCCGCTGTTCGTGGAGTGGCACAAGCACCGCGGGCTATGGCGTTACTTCCGGCGGTTCGAAGCCGGGCGCCGCGGTGCGTTCGTGCGCGGCGCGGTGTTCGCGATGATCTGGGGACGTTTGCCGTTCGCCGTGCTGCGGGCGGTGGCGCGGCGCCGGTGAGCGCCGCACGCGGCCGCCGTCAGCGGTAGCGGTTGATCTCGTCGCGCAGCGCTTTTGCTGCATCGGCGGCAGCCTCGGCATAGCCCTCGCCGCGCGCCGCGTACAGGATGCCGCGCGAGGAGTTGATCATCAGGCCGGTGCCGTCGGCGGTGCGGCCGTTGCGCACCACCGCTTCGACGTCGCCGCCCTGTGCGCCCACGCCGGGGATCAGCAGCGGCATGTCGCCGACGATCCCGCGGATCACGGCGAGCTCCTCCGGGAAGGTGGCGCCCACCACCAGCGCGCAGTTGCCGTCGGCGTTCCACGTGCCGGCGATGGTGCGGGCGATGTGCTGGTACAGCGGCATGCCGCCCACCTGCAGTTCCTGGAAATCGCGCGCGCCGGGGTTGGAGGTGTGGCAGAGGAACACGCAGCCACGGTCGTTGTACTGCAGGAACGGGTCGGCCGAGTCGCGGCCCATGTAGGGATTCAGCGTCACCGCGTCGGCGCCGAAGCGCTCGAACGCTTCGCAGGCGTACTGCTGCGCGGTGCTGCCGATGTCGCCGCGCTTGGCGTCCAGGATCACCGGCACGTCCGGGTGGGTGCCGTTGAGGTGCGCGATCAGCCGCTGCAGCTGCGCCTCGCCATCGTTGTGGGCGGCGAAGTAGGCGATCTGCGGCTTGAAGGCGCAGGCGTAGTCCGCCGTGGCGTCGGCGATGTCGCGGCAGAAATTGAACAGCGCATCGGCGTCGTCCACGAAGCGGTCCGGGAACTTCGCCGGATCGGGGTCCAAGCCGACGCAGAGCAGGGTGTCGGCGTCGCGCCAGCGGGCGCGCAGTTTGTCGATGAAGCCCATGGTGTCCTCCTGCTGCATGCAAGGACGCCCACGTTGCCGTGGGCGTCCAGGGTCTTACTTCAGTGCCTTGAACCGCAGCCGCTTCGGGCCGGCGTCGTCGCCGAGGCGGCGCTTCTTGTCTTCCTCGTACTCGCGGTAGTTGCCCTGGAAGAACTCCACGTGCGAGTCGCCCTCGAAGGCGAGGATGTGGGTGGCGATGCGGTCCAGGAACCAGCGGTCGTGCGAAATGACGAACGTGTTGCCGGGGAACTCCAGCAGCGCGTCTTCCAGCGCACGCAGCGTCTCGATGTCGAGGTCGTTGGACGGCTCGTCGAGCAGCAGCACGTTGCCGCCCTGCAGCAGGGTCTTGGCCATGTGCAGGCGGCCGCGCTCGCCGCCGGACAGCGAGCCCACCAGCTTCTGCTGGTCCTGGCCCTTGAAGTTGAAGCGGCCGATGTACGCGCGCGACTGGATCTCGGTGCCGTTGAGGTTGAGGATGTCCAGGCCGCCGGAGACTTCCTGGAACACCGTGTGGTTGCCTTCCAGCGCGCCGCGGCTCTGGTCCACGTAGGCCAGGTTCACGGTGGGGCCGATCACGATCTCGCCGGAGTCCGGCTTCTCCTGCCCGGTGATCATCTTGAACAGGGTGGACTTGCCGGCGCCGTTCGGGCCGATGATGCCGACGATGGCGCCCGGCGGGACGATCATCGACAGGTTGTCGATCAGCAGGCGGTCGCCGAACTTCTTGGAGACGTTCTTGAACTCGATCACCGAGTTGCCCAGACGCTCGCCCGGCGGGATGAAGATCTCGTTGGTCTCGTTGCGCTTCTGGTAGTCGACCGACTGCAGCTCCTCCAGCCGCGCCAGGCGCGCCTTGCCCTTGGAGCGGCCGCCCTTGGCGTTCTGGCGGGACCACTCCAGTTCCTTCTGGATGGCCTTCTGGCGGGCCTTCTCCTGGTTCTCTTCCTGCTTCAGGCGCTCGTCCTTCTGCACCAGCCAGTCGGTGTAGTTGCCCTTCCACGGAATGCCGCGGCCGCGGTCCAGCTCGAGGATCCACTCGGCGGCGTTGTCGAGGAAGTAGCGGTCGTGGGTGACCGCCACCACGGTGCCGGTGTAGCGGTGCAGGAACTGCTCCAGCCATTCCACCGATTCGGCGTCGAGGTGGTTGGTGGGTTCGTCGAGCAGCAGCATGTCGGGCTTCTGCAACAGCAGGCGGCACAGCGCCACGCGGCGCTTCTCGCCGCCCGACAGCTTGCCGACGATGGCGTCCCACGGCGGCAGGCGCAGCGCGTCGGCGGCTACTTCCAGCTGGTTCTCCAGGGTGTGCGCGTCGCCGGCGGCGAGGATCGCCTCCAGGCGCTCCTGCTCCTTCGCCAGCGCGTCGAAGTCCGCGCCTTCCTCGGCGTAGGCGGCATAGACCTCGTCCAGGCGCGCCTGCGCCTGCAGCACCTCGCCCACGCCTTCCTCGACGGCCTGGCGCACGGTGTGCTCCGGGTTCAGTTCGGGCTCCTGCGCCAGGTAGCCGACCTTGATGCCGGGCTGCGGGCGGGCTTCGCCCTCGAAATCCTTGTCCACGCCGGCCATGATCCGCAGCACGGTGGACTTGCCGGCGCCGTTCAGGCCCAGCAGGCCGATCTTGGCGCCGGGGAAGAAGCTCAGCGAGATGTCCTTGATGATCTGCCGCTTGGGCGGGACCACCTTGGACACGCGGTTCATGGTGTAGATGTACTGCGAGGACATGCGGGAACGCTCCGTGAGCACGGCCGCGTCCGCGCAGGCAGGCACGGACGGTGGCAGGAAGGGGAATGGCGGAATTATAGCGGCCCCGCCGCCTTGCTGGCCGTTGAACGGCGGAGGGCCATCGCGCCCCGGGACCGGCGCGAGCCACTTCCGGTTCAGATCCGCCGCGGGATAGTGGGCCCATCGTCCACCACGCGGAGCACGCACATGAAGCACCTGCCGAAGATCGCCGCTTCCCTCCTGCTGCTGGGCCTGGCCGCGGCGCCGGCGATGGCCGGCGACCACGACCATGGCCGCGGCCACCGCGACGGCGGCTACGGTCGCGAGTATCGCCGCCATGACCGCGACCACGACGGGTACCGCGACCGCTACGCCCCGCGCCGCGTCGTCCATGTGTATGCGCCGCCGCCGCGGGTGGTGTACCGCCCGGTGCCGCGCCCGCACTGGGAGCGCGGCGTCCGCTACTACCACGCGGGCTACGCACCGACCTACGTGGTCGCCGACTGGCGGCCCTACGGCCTGCGTACCCCGCCGCGCGGGTACGCTTGGCGGCGCAGCGACACCGGCGATTTCCTGCTGGTCGCGCTGGCCACGGGCATCATCGCCGACATCGTCCTGAACCACTGAGTGCCGCTTCCCGGCACCCACGCGAAGGCGCCTGCGGGCGCCTTCGTCGTGTCCGGCGCGATCAGGCCTGCTGCAGCAGGACCTGCACCAGCAGGCTGCTGGCCGCCACCGCGAACCAGGTGCCCAGCCCCAGCAGCAGCGGGCGGGCCCCGGTGGCGGCCATCCGGCGCAGGTCGGCGGACAGGCCCACCGCGGTCAGCGCCAGCACGATCAGGAACGCGGCCGCCAGGTGCAGCGGCGCCAGCAGTCCCGCCGGCACCAGCCCCGCGCTGCGCAGCGCCGAGGCGGCAAGGAAGCCGACGATGAACCACGGCACGATCCCCCGCAGGTCGGGCCGGCTGTCGGCGCGGCCGTGCGCGCGCCACACCTGCCAGCCGGCCAGCACCAGGCAGGTCGGGATGATCAGGGTGGCGCGCGCCAGCTTGACCACGGTGGCGATGTCGCCGGCGGCCTGGCTGTAGTGGTAGCCGGCGGCGACGACGGAGGAGGTGTCGTTGATCGCGGTGCCGGCCCAGAGCCCGAAGCCCGCGTCGCTCAGCCCCAGCAGGTGCCCCAGCGGCGGAAACAGCAGCACCGCCAGCAGGTTGAACAGGAAGATGGTGGACATCGCCAGCGCGGTGTCGTGCTCGTCCGGACGCAGGATGGGCGCCACCGCGGCAATCGCCGAGCCACCGCAGATCGCGGTCCCCACGCCGATCAGCGTGCCCAGCACGTGGTGCACCTTCAGCAGGCGTGCCAGCCCCCACGCGGTCAGGAAGGCCACGGCCAGCGTCACCAGGGTCACCGCGAGCGAGGACAGTCCCGTGTGCACCACCACCCGCAGGTCCAGCCCGAACCCCAGCAGCACGACTGCCGCCTGCAGCAGGTACTTGGCGCTGAAGCGGATCCCGGGCGCCGTGCTGGCCGGCAGCGCCAGCGCGTTGCGCACCAGCAGTCCCAGCACGATGCCCAGCACCGCGCCGCCGACCAGCGGCAGGGCGCGGCCGAGGGCGAACGCCAGCGCGGCCAGCAGCAAGCTGAGCAGCAGCCCCGGCAGCAGGCGCGCGGGGCGGTCGGGCGACGGGGGCGCGGCAGTGGCGACGGACATGGCGGCCTGGTGCGGGAACGGGACGCCAGTCTGCGCCCGGGTAGCCATCATTGAAACTTTGAATGCCTGATTGCTCCGATAAGATGTGCTGATGAAGCACGTCCCGCCACGCCAGCTGGAAATTTTCGTGCAGGCTGCCGCCACTGGCAGCCTGCGCCAAGCCGCCGGGCAGCTGCACCTGACCCAGCCGGCGGCGAGCATGGCCTTGGCGGAGCTGGAGCGGCTGCTGGGCGCCCCCCTGTTCGACCGCGTGCGCGGGCGCCTGCACCTGAACCCGCGTGGCCGGGCCCTGCTGCCGCTGGCGCGGGACCTGCTGGAGCGCCAGGCCGCGCTGGTGGGGGTGGCCAGCGACACCGACGGCGTGCTCACCGGTGAGCTGCGCATCGGTACCAGCAACACGGTCGGCAATTACCGGGTCGGGGAGCTGCTGCAGGCCTTCGTGCGGAGCGCGCCGCAGGTGTCGATCCGGCTGCGGGTGGGCAATACCGACGGGATCGCGCGGGCGCTGCTGGCGCACGAGCTGGACGTCGCCTGCGTGGAGGGGCCGGTGCTGCACGCCGAGCTGGACGCGGTGCACTGGCGCGACGATACGCTGGTGGTGTGCACGCCCGTCGGGCATCCGCTGGCCGCGCGGCGGCGGCTGGCGCCGGCCGATTTCGCCGGCGTGGGCTGGGTGATCCGCGAGGCCGGGTCGGCCACGCGCGGCATGACCGAGCAGGTGCTGGCGCAGCTGCCGCCCCCGCGCATGCGGTTGGAGCTGGACCAGACCGAGGCGATCAAGCAGGCGGTTGTGGCCGGGCTGGGCATCGCCCTGTTGCCCGAAGTGGCGGTGCAGGACGCGCTGGCCGCCGGCCGCCTGTGCGCCCTGCGCACGCCCTTCCTGCAGCCCTTCCTGCAGCGCCGGCTGTCGCTGCTGCTGCCCCGCGGGCGCTACCGCGGCGCCCTGCTCGAGGCGTTCCTGCGGGCTACAATCGGCTGATCCCCACGCCCTCCCGGAGCCCCCCATGTTCTCCCGTGCCGACACGCTTGCCGCCTTCGACCCCGACCTCGCCCGGGCCATCGCCGCCGAGGACAAGCGCCAGGAGGACCACGTCGAGCTGATCGCCTCCGAGAACTACGCCAGCCCGCGGGTGATGGAAGCGCAGGGCAGCCAGATGACCAACAAGTACGCCGAGGGCTACCCGGGCAAGCGCTACTACGGCGGCTGCGAATACGTCGACATCGCCGAGCAGCTGGCGATCGACCGCTGCAAGCAGCTGTTCGGCGCCGATTACGCCAACGTGCAGCCGCACAGCGGCTCGCAGGCCAACCAGGCCGTGTATTTCGCGCTGCTGCAGCCGGGCGACACCATCCTCGGCATGTCGCTGGCGCACGGCGGCCACCTGACCCACGGCGCCAAGGTCAACGCCTCCGGCAAGCTGTTCAACGCCATCCAGTACGGCGTCAACGATGCCGGCCTGATCGACTACGACGAGGTCGAGCGCCTGGCGCTGGAGCACAAGCCGAAGATGGTCGTGGCCGGCTTCTCCGCCTACTCGCAGGTCGTCGACTGGGCGCGCTTCCGCGCCATCGCCGACAAGGTGGGGGCCTACCTGTTCGTGGACATGGCGCACGTCGCCGGCCTGGTCGCGGCCGGCGTGTACCCGAGCCCGCTGCCGCATGCGCACGTGGTGACCTCCACCACCCACAAGACCCTGCGCGGCCCGCGCGGCGGGATCATCGTGGCCAGCAAGGCCGGCATGGGCGAGCAGGCGGAGGAGTTGGAGAAGAAGCTGCAGTCCATCGTCTTCCCCGGCATCCAGGGCGGTCCGCTGATGCACGTGATCGCCGCCAAGGCGGTGGCCTTCAAGGAAGCGCTGGAGCCGGCGTTCAAGGACTACCAGCAGCAGGTGGTCAAGAACGCGCAGGCGATGGCGAAGGTCATCATCGCCCGCGGCTACAAGATCGTGTCCGGCGGCACCCAGAACCACCTGATGCTGGTCGACATGATCGGCAAGGACGTCTCCGGCAAGCAGGCCGAGGAAGCGCTGGGCAAGGCGCACATCACCGTCAACAAGAACTCGGTGCCGAACGACCCGCGCAAGCCCTTCGTGACGTCCGGCCTGCGCATCGGCACGCCGGCGGTCACCACCCGCGGCTACAAGGAGCCCGACTGCGTTGCGCTGGCGGAATGGATCTGCGACGTGCTGGACAACCCGAACGACGAGGCCGTGATCGCCGGCGTCCGCGCGAACGTGGAGAAGCAGTGCCAGCAGTTCCCGGTGTACGGCTGATGCGCTTGCGCGCACTGCTGGCCGGGCTGGCACTGGCGGGGCTGTCGTCGCTGGCGATGGCCCAGGAGCCCGTGCTCGCCACGGCCCTGGACTTCACGCTGAACGCCTCGCGCGACACTCCGGTGGGCTGCAAGCCCGGCGATCTGGAGCGTTTCCCCGGACAAACCCTCGGGCAGGTGTTCGGCGCCGACTGGCCGCTGCAGCCGGAGCCGTCCGCGGGCGGCGAGCGCGTGCGGGCCCGGCTGACCGAAGTGGTGCGCCGCCCGGGCGCCCAGCGCGGGTTGCCGGCGCAGCCGGGCCGGGTGGTGTTCGCGGTGCTGGTCGACCCGGCCGGCAAGCCGCTGCGCGCCGAGGTCCTGTGCGCCACCACCGAGGGCTACGACATGGCGGCCAAGCGGCTGGCCATGCGCGCTAGCTACCGCCCCGCGGTGATCGACGGGGTGGCGGTGACCAGCGTGGCCATCCACGTGCAGGACTTCTCCGGCGGCGGGACCTGAGCCGATGCATTGCCCGTTCTGCCAGCACGGCGACACCCGGGTGATCGATTCGCGCGTGTCCGAGGACGGCGCCACCATCCGCCGGCGCCGCGGCTGCGAAGCCTGCGGGGAGCGCTTCTCCACGCTGGAGACCATCGAGCTGAAGCTGCCGGCGATCGTCAAGTCCGACGGCCGGCGCGAGGCGTTCGACGCCCGCAAGCTGCGCACCAGCTTCGACCGCGCGCTGCAGAAGCGGCCGGTGTCGGAGGAGCAAATCGAGGCGGCGGTGCGCGCGGTGGTGCACCAGCTGCGCATGGCCGCCGAGCGCGAGATCGCGGCGCGCCGGGTGGGCGAATTCGTGATGGCCGAGCTGCGCAAGCTCGACCACGTGGGCTACGTGCGGTTCGCCTCGGTGTACCGCAGCTTCGAGGACGTCGCGGACTTCCGCGAGGAGCTGGACCGGCTGGAGCGCGAGGTGCCCGGCGAGGGCCAGCTGCCGCTGCTGGACGGCGATGGTAAGCAGGGCGCCGGGGCTCCCGCGCGCGGCCCGGCCAGGGCGGGCAAGGACCGCGACAAGTGACCGCGGCCGGGTTTTCCGCCGCCGACCATGCGCTGATGGCCCGCGCCCTGCGCCTGGCCGAGCGCGGCGCCTACACCACCCGGCCCAACCCGATGGTGGGCTGCGTCATCGCCCGCGACGGCGAAGTGGTCGGCGAAGGCTGGCACCAGCGCAAGGGTGGGCCGCATGCCGAAGTCCATGCGCTGGACACCGCGGGCGACCGGGCGCGCGGCGCCACCGCCTACGTCACCCTCGAGCCCTGCGCCCACCATGGCAGCACCGGGCCCTGCGCCGACGCGCTGGTGGCGGCCGGCGTGGCGCGCGTGGTGGCGGCGATGCGCGACCCGTTCCCGCAGGTGGACGGCGCCGGCTTCGACCGTTTGCGCGCGGCCGGCATCGCGGTGTCCCACGGGTTGATGCAAGCGCAGGCGCGCGAACTGAACCGCGGGTTCCTGTCCCGGGTCGAGCGCGGGCGGCCGTGGCTGCGGGTCAAGCTGGCGATGAGCCTCGACGGCCGCACCGCGGTGGCGTCGGGCGATTCCAAATGGATCAGCGGCGAGGCGTCGCGCCGCGACGTGCAGCGCTGGCGTGCGCGCAGCGGCGCCCTACTGACCGGGGCCGGCACGGTGCTGGCCGACGATCCGCAGCTCACCGTGCGCCTGGACGACGACACGCCCTTCGTGCCGCCGCTGCGGGTGGTGCTGGACGCCGGGCTGGCCACCGTGGCGCGCGGTCGCGTGCGCGAGGGCGACGCCCCCACGCTGTACCTCCATGCCCCGGACGCCAAGGTGCCGCGCGGGGTGGCGATCGACCACGTGGCGGCGCCCACCCGGGGCAATCGCTTCGACCTCGAAGCGGTGCTGCGCCTGCTGGCGGACCGCGGGATCAATGAAGTGCAGCTGGAGGCCGGGGCCACCCTGGCCGGCGCCTTCCTCGATGCCGGGCTGGTGGACGAAGTGCTGCTGTACGTGGCGCCGGTGCTGCTGGGGCCCGGCGCCCGCCCGCTGTTCGACGGCCTGCACATCGACGCCATGGCGCAGCGGCTGCACCTGCAGCGCGTCGACAGCGCCGTGGTGGGCGACGACCTGCGCCTGCTGCTGCGCCCGCTGCCGCCGACCTGACCGCGACCACCCGGGCCCCGGCGGACCGGGTGGTACAATGGCAAGACCGGGCAACCGGCGACAATCCACCACGAAACGTCTTCAGGGCGGGGCGCAATTCCCCACCGGCGGTAGGCGCGGTCCTCCCTTTCAAGGGATCCGTGCGAGCCCGCGAGCGCTTCCCGGCCGTCTGGGCGGGAAGGTCAGCAGACCCGGTCGAATGCCGGGGCCGACGGTCACAGTCCGGATGAAAGAAGACGCACCCGCACGGCCTCCGCCGTGCGTCTGCGCGCGCCTTGCGGGCGTTTCCCGTGCTTGCGGGAAACCGAGACATGTTCACAGGACTCATCGAAGGCGTTGGCGCGCTGGCGTCGCGGGAAACCCGCGGTGGCGACGCCCGCCTGGTGATCGACACCGGCACCCTGCCGTTCGACCACGTGCAGCTGGGCGAAAGCATCGCGGTCAATGGCTGCTGCCTGACCGTCATCGCGTTCGATGCGCGCAGTTTCGCGGTCGATGCCTCCAACGAGACGCTCGCGCTGACCACGCTGGGCCGCCTGCCGGTCGGCGCCCCGGTGAACCTGGAGCGCGCCATGCGTCCCAGCGACCGCCTCGGCGGCCACCTGGTCAGCGGCCACGTGGACGGCCTGGCGATCGCGGCGCGGGCCTGGGAGGACGCGCGCGCCGTGCGCTGGCGGTTCGACGCGCCGCGGCCGCTGCTGCGCTACATCGCGCAAAAGGGCTCGGTCTGCGTGGACGGCGTCAGCCTGACCGTGAACGCGGCCGACGACGCCGGCTTCGAAGTCGCGCTGATCCCGCATACGGTCGCCCATACCGCGTTCCACGCCCTGCAACCTGGCGACGCGGTCAACATCGAAGTGGACCTGCTGGCGCGCTACGCCGAGCGGCTCCAGGCAACGAAGGACTGGACATGAGCTTCGCGAGCATCCCGGAACTGCTGGACGAACTGCGTGCCGGGCGCATGGTGGTGGTGGTCGACGACGAGGACCGCGAGAACGATGGCGACCTGATCTTGGCCGCCGAGCTGGTCTAGCCGTCCGACATCAACTTCATGGTCACCCATGCACGCGGGCTGGTCTGCCTGTCGCTGACCCGCGAGCGCTGCGCGCAGCTGGGCCTGAACCCGATGGTGCGCGACAACACCTCGCCGCACCACACCAATTTCACGGTCAGCATCGAGGCGGCCGAGGGCGTCACCACCGGCATCAGCGCCTACGACCGCGCCCACACCGTGCGCACCGCGGTGCGGCCGGACGCCAAGCCGCACGACCTGTCGCAGCCGGGCCACATCTTCCCGCTGATGGCGCAGCCGGGCGGCGTGCTCAACCGCGCCGGGCACACCGAGGCGGCCAGCGACCTGGCGCTGCTGGCCGGGTTCGAGCCGGCGGGCGTGCTGGTGGAGATCCTCAACCCCGACGGCTCGATGGCGCGCCGCCCCGAGCTGGAGGTGTTCGCCCGCGAGCACGGGCTGAAGATCGGCTCCATCGAGGACCTGATCCGCTACCGGCTGGAAACCGAGCACACCGTCGAGCGCATCGACAGCCGGCCGATCGGGACCGACCACGGCCCGTTCGTGCTGCACACCTACCGCGACCGCCTGACCCGCGGCCTGCACTTCGCGCTGGCCCGCGGCGAGTGGGCGGACGCCGATCCGGTGCTGGTGCGGGTGCAGCCGCAGAACCCGCTGGCGGATGCGCTGCACTGGCGGCGCGACGACTTCGGTCCGTTGGTGGGCGACGTGCTGGCGCTGATCGCGGCCGAGGGGCGCGGCGTGCTGGTCCTGCTGGGCGATGCACCCGACGCCGAGGCCACCCTGGCCCGCATCCGCGAACAGCCCGCGCCGCCCGCCAGCAAGGCCGGGGCATTGGCGCAGTGGCGGCGCAACGGCGCCGGCTCGCAGATCCTGGCCGACTTGGGCGCCCGCCACCTGCGCGTGCTGGGCACCCCGCGGCGCCAGGTCGGCCTGGCCGGCTACGGCCTGGAGGTCGTCGACTACGTGGCCCTGCCGGCGCGGTAAACTGCACGACCCCGTCCCGACCACGCCCCGATGCCGCACACCGAAGGCGACCTGCGCATCCTCTCGGACGCGCGCTTCGCGATCCTCGCCAGCCGCTGGAACCCGCGCATCGTCGATGCGCTGGTCGACTCGGCGCGCGCGACGTTCCTTGCCAACGGCGTCGCAGAACATGCCATCGACGTGGTGCGCGTGCCCGGCGCATGGGAACTGCCGATGGCCGCGCGCGACCTCGCCCACGCCGGCCGGCACGCCGCCATCGTCGCGCTGGGTTGCGTGGTGCGCGGCGATACCCGCCACTACGAGCAAGTGGCCGACGGCGCGTCCGACGGCCTGATGCGCGTGGCGCTGGACACCGGCGTGCCGGTGATGAACGGCGTGCTGGCGGTGGAACGATTCGAGGATGCCCTGGCCCGCGCCGGCGGCAGTCATGGCAACAAGGGCGAGGAGGCGGCGCTGGTGGCGATCGAGATGGCCGACCTCCGCCGCAAGCTGCAGGAGCACGCATGAACCCGCACCGCCGCCGTCCCGACGGCATCGACCCCGTCGCCCGTTCGCGGTCGCGCCGCCGCGCGCTGCAGGCCATCTACGCCTGGCAGATCAACCACGCCGACGAGCGCGCGCTGATCGGGCAGTTCGCCCACGAGCAGGCCCACGAGGTCGCCGACCTCGAATACTTCGAGGACCTGGTGCGCGGCGTGCTGCGCCATGTCGCCGAGCTGGACGCGGCGCTGGCCGCGCACCTGGACCGCGGCATCGAGGAAGTCGACCAGATCGAGCGCGCCGCGCTCCGCATCGCCGCCTACGAGCTCACCCACCGGCCCGACGTGCCGTACCGCGTGGTGATCAACGAGGCCATCGACTCCACCAAGCGCTTCGGCTCCGAGCACGGCCACACCTACGTGAACGGCGTGCTGGACAAGGCCGCTGCCGCGCTGCGCGGCGTGGAAGCGAAGAAGTAATCCCGCCGTTCCCGCCCGGGCGGGAACGGCCTGCACCGCACCGCGCATGGCCGAGTTCGACCTGATCGCCCGCATCCGCCAGCGCGCCGCCTCCCGCGGCGACGTGGTGCTGGGGATCGGCGACGACTGCGCGCTGCTGGCGCCGCTGCCGGGTCAGCTGCTGGCGGTCACCATGGACACGCTCAATGCGGGCGTGCATTTCCCACCGGAGACGGCGCCGGCCGATATCGGCTGGAAGGCGCTGGCGGTGAATCTGTCCGACCTCGCGGCGATGGGCGCGGAGCCTGCCTGGTGCACGCTGTCACTGACGTTACCGCACGCCGACGCCGCCTTCGTCGACGGCTTCTGCGACGGCTTCCTTGCCCTCGCGGCGCAGCACGGCGTGGCGCTGGTCGGCGGCGACACCACCCGCGGGCCGCTGTCGGTCTCCATCACCGCGCACGGGTTCGTGGCGGCGGGCGAGGCCCTGCGCCGCGATGGCGCCCGCGTCGGCGACGAGGTCTGGGTCAGCGGCACCCTGGGCGATGCCGCGGGCGCGCTGCGGCAATGGCAGGCCGGAGCGCCGATGGCGCCGGTCCTGCAGGCAAGGCTGGACCGGCCCACGCCGCGGGTGGCGCTGGGCCGCGCGCTGCGCGGGATCGCCAGCAGCGCCATCGACATCAGTGACGGCCTGCTGGCCGACCTGGCCCACGTCTGCCGCGCGAGTGGTGTCGGTGCGGAGATCGATGTCGACGCATTGCCGGCCAGCGACGCCTTGCGCGCCGCCTTCGATGCCGACGTCCGCCGCACCCTGCAGGCGACGGGCGGCGACGACTACGAACTGTGTTTCACCGCCCCGATCGCGCAACGCGCGGCGCTGGAGGCCTTGTCCCGCGCGCTGGCGCTGCCGCTGGCGCGCGTTGGTCGTGTCGTGCCCGGCACCGGGGTGGCTTGTGCGGCACTGCCGCAAGGGACAGTGGGCTACCAGCATTTCGCCTGAGGGTTCAGCCCGTCGCGCGCTGTCCCACGGCGCGACACCGACCCGAACCCACGCGTGCGACCCCGTCAGGGCTCCGGCAGCAGCTTGCCCGGATTGAGGATGCCGTCCGGGTCCAGCGCGCGCTTCACCGCGCGCATCGCGGCGAGCGTGGCCGGGTCGTAGGCGCGGGCCATGAAGTCGCGTTTGGACAGGCCGATGCCGTGCTCGCCGGACAGCATGCCGCCCAGCGCCAGCGCCAGTTCGAACACGCGCGGCAGTGCGGCGCGTGCGCGGGCGGTTTCGTCGATGTCCTCCGGGTGGTGGAGGATGTTGACGTGCAGGTTGCCGTTGCCGGCGTGGCCGAACACGACGATGGTCAGCGCGCCAGCGTCGGCCAGCGCCTCCACGCCGGCCACCAGGTCGGGAATGCGCGAGACCGGCACCACCACGTCCTCGTTGATCTTGCCGGGCGCGATCGTGCGCAGCGCCGGCGAGAGCGCGCGACGGGCCGCCCACAGGCGGTCGCGCGCGGCGCCATCGGTGGCGACGTCCATGTCCAGCAGGCCGTCGCCCTCGGCCGCGGCGCCCAGCGCCGCCAGCACGTCGGGCAGGGCATCGGCGCTGCCATCGGCTTCGACCAGCAGCATCGCGCCGGCCTCGGGCACGGCGCTGCCGTTGCGCCGCAGCAGCGCCAGGCTGCGGCGGTCCATGAACTCCAGCATCGCCGGCACCACCGGCTGCGCCATCAGCCGCGAAACCGCCGCCGCGGCGCTGGCGGCATCGCGGTAGAAGGCGCGCAAGCCGGCCTGTGCCTGCGGTCGCGGCGCCAGCTTCAGCGTCGCCTCGACGATCAGCGCCAGCGTGCCCTCGCTGCCGACCAGCAGGCGCGTCAGGTCGTAGCCCGCGGAGGCCTTGGTGTAGGCGCCGCCGACGCGGATCAGGTCGCCGGCGCCGGTGACGGCGACCAGCCCCAGCACGTTGTCGCGGGTGGCGCCGTATTTCACCGCGCGCGGGCCGCCGGCGTTGGTGGCGAGGTTGCCGCCGACGGTGCAGCTGTCGGCACTGGAAGGGTCCGGTGGCCAGAACAGGCCGTGCGGCGCCAACGTGGCTTGCAGTGCGCCGTTCAGGACGCCGGGTTCCACCACCGCGCAGCGGTCGGCGGCGCGGACGTCGAGGATGCGGTCCATCCGCGCGAACGACACCGCGATGCCGCCATGCGTCGGCACGGCCGCGCCGGTGGTGCCGGTACCGGCGCCGCGCGCAACGATCGGCATGCCGTGGGCGCGGCAGGCGCGGACTAGGGCGACGACCTGGTCACGCGTGCGCGGCAGCGCGACCGCGTCGGGACGGGCGTGGCGACGGGAATCGTCGCCGCCCTGTGCGTCGCGCGCGGCGTCGTCCACGCGCCAGCCGTCGCCCAGCAGCGTGGACAGCTCGGCGACGAGGGCGGCGGGCAGGGCCATGCGGGTCAGCAGTCGTCGGCGCGGAAGGCGTCGCGCAGCCAGTCGAACGTGGGGGCGGCAGGATCACCCGCCGCGGCCACCACGTCGAAGCGGCAGGAGGCGTCCGCGTACTCCGGGTGGCGGACGAGGAAGGCCTGCGCGGCGTGCACCAGCCGGCGCTGCTTGCCGGCATCGACCGACGCGGCGCCGCCGCCGAATCCGGCCGCCGCGCGGTAGCGCACCTCCACGAACACCACGGTGCCCGCGTCGTCCATCACCAGGTCCACTTCGCCGCCGCGGCTGTGGGCATTGCGTGCCAGCAGGCGCAGGCCGCGCGTTTCGAGGAAGCGCCGCGCCGCGGCTTCCACCGCGTCGCCACGTGCGCGCCGGTCCGGCTCAGCGCGCGCCATCGGCCAGCGGCACGGGCACGCCGCCGGTGAAGCGCGACCAAGCCGGCCGGCGCAGGATGTTGCCGAAGCCGTCCAGGCGCAGGCGGCCGGTGGCGCCGGCGATGCCCGCGTTCGGCTGCAGGGCCAGGTGTTCGAGGTAACCGGTCAGGCGCCAGGCGTCGAAGCCGAACGCGAACAGGCGCGCCGCCGGCCCCTTGGCGGTGTCGACGCGGTTGGCGGACGCGGCCTGCGCGGGCAGGCCGTCCACGCGCTGCACCAGCCACGGTTCGGTCGGGAACACGATGCCGTCCAGCGCGGTGTCGTCGGCGGGCTTGCCGGTGCCGGACACGATCTGCGAACTGGCCACGCGCGGCAGGGCGCCCAGCCCGGCCAGCGCCAGCTGCGGAGTGACCAGTTTCGCCTGCGTGCCCTTCAGCACCAGCAGCACGGCGTCCGGCGGTTGCGGCAGCTGGCGCACGGCTTCGCCCAGTTGCTCGTTGGCGGCGATGCCTGCGATCACCGCGACGCCGCGGTTTTCCAGCTGTCGGCGCGCGGCATCGGCAGTGCGGCGCTGGGTGTCCTCGCTGCCGGTGATGAGCAGTACGCGCTTGCTGCCGCGCTCGTCGGCCAGGTATTGCGCCAGGCTGATGCCCTCGTCCTCCGGCGACAGCGAGAATGCGGCGCTGCCGGGGCTGGGCGTGGCGGCGCCGCGGTTGAGCGCCAGCAGCGGCAGCGGCGGCTCGCCCGCAAAGACGGCGTCCACTTCGTCGCGGCCGAGCGGACCGACCGCGAAATCGTTCCCGTCGGCGGCGGCCCGCGCGAGCGCCGCCTTGGCGCCGGCGGCGGTGTCATAGAACCGCAGCTGCGGGCGGCGGCGCGATTCGCCGTAGTAGCCGGCCAGGTAGCCGTCGCGCACGGCCTGCGCGGCGATCGCCTGCCCGCCGGATAGCGGCAGCAGGACGCCGACCTTCAGGGGCGGGCGGTAACCGTCGGCATCAGCGGCCGGTCGGTTGGTGGCGCCGAAGCTGGCGTCGCCGCGGTCGAAGCCGCGCGGCAGCGGCAGGCCGCGGCGCAGCAGCACCCGCCCGGCGAAGTTGTACAGGGGATCGCCGGCCGGCAGGCGGGCG
>DASWXO010000099.1:0-3738 GCA_036405455.1 Thermomonas sp.
TCGGCTTCGGCGGGCGCGTGCTCGGTGACGAAAAGCCCAAGTACCTGAACTCGCCGGAAACGCCGGTGTTCAGCAAGGGGCGCGAGCTGTACGGCCTGTTCGAGGCACGCAATGCGATCCGTGACCTTGGCTATGCGCTGGAGACCGAAGGCTATATGGACGTGGTGGCGCTGGCGCAGCTGGGTTTTCCCAATGCGGTGGCCACGCTGGGCACCGCCTGCACCACCGAGCACGTGCAAAAGCTGTTCCGCTTCACCGACACCGTGGTCTTCAGCTTCGACGGCGACGCCGCCGGCCGGCGTGCCGCCCGCAAGGCGCTCGACGGCGCCCTGCCCTACGCTACCGATGTGCGCAGCGTGAAGTTTCTGTTCCTGCCGGCCGAGCACGACCCCGACAGCTACATCCGCGAGTTCGGCCGCGAGGCCTTTGCCCGCTGCGTCAGCGAGGCCGTACCGCTGAGCCGTTTCCTGATCGAGGCGGCGCGCGAAGGCTGCGACCTCTCCAGTGCCGAAGGCCGCGCCCACCTGGCCAGTAACGCCAAGCCGTTGTGGAGCCAGTTGCCCGACGGCGCGCTCAAGCGCCAGTTGCTGACCGAGATCGCCGAGCTGGTGCAGCTGAGCGGCCAGGAGCTGAACGAACTCTGGAATCCGCCAGCCCGCAGCAGCGAGCGCGAGCGCACGCCAGCCAACCGCTCTGAAAACCATAGCGCCTGGCGCAATGACGGCGAGGGTTACAGCCCAAAATTCAGCAAAAAATGGGCGCCACGGCCACCCCGCGTGCGTGCCCAACTGGTCAATCGGGCCGACCATGCGGCCCGCCTGCTGCTGGCGCACAGCGGCATCTGGGACAGCCTCTCGAGTGAAGACCACCACCTGCTGTGCGAGTTGCCCGAGCCCCACGGCCCGCTCCTGAGCTGGCTGGAAAGCCAACTGCACGAACACGGCCCCCAGCCCTGGGCGGCGCTGCGCGAAGGGCTGCGCGAGCACCCGGCCGAGGCGCTGGCGCTCAAGCTCATGACCGGCTCCGACCTGGCGGCCGGCGACGACCATGGCGAAACCCTGGCCGAGCTGCGCAACCTGCTCAACCGCATGCTGATCGACCACCTCAAGGCCCTGGAGACCGAGGCCATCGAGGCCTCCCTCAACAACCCGGCTGCGTTGGAGCGCTACCGTGAATTGCAGCTTCGCCGGCGTGCGCTGGAAACCGCCTCGCCGCAAAAAGCGGATTAGCCCCTGGCAAGAATGAGGCGAGCCGCCTGCCCGCAAGAGCGCGGCCCTTGCCGCCCTAGCACAAAAGCACCGAAAAACCCCGCCAGCATTGAATTTCTGTTGGCCCCGGCTATAATCCCCAACTGATTTTCGGCAAGAGCGACAGCAGCACCTCCGGGCCAGGCCAACCGCAGCACCATGTGCGCGACCGGCCACCTTACCGCAAGGACTGCATTCCAAATGATCGCCCTCCCATCTTGCCTCTGAGGAACCCCTCCTCTGTCCCCCAACTGCGCCGGTCGTTTTCGGTGCCTGTGTTTGTTTCTTTGTGCCAGTTTTTGATGTCCTGAGGTTGATCCATGCCCGCTCAAAAGTCCAAGAAGCCTGCAAAGCCCGCCGCAAAACCCGTCGCCAACGCCTCGCCGAAGCCCGTTGCCAAGAAAGCTGCCGCCCCCAAGGCCGTAGCCAAACCGGCAGCCAAGGCCTTGCCGAAGCCCGCTACGAAAGCCTCATCCGTGCCCGCCTCCAAGACCCCTGCCAAAGCCGAAAAAGCCGCCAAGACCCCGGCCGCTGAAGTGAAGAAAACCGTTGCCGTTGCCACCGAAGAAGTGGTGAAGAAAAAACCGGGCCGCCCGCCCAAGGCCGCCTCCGCCGACGGCACAGCACCCAAGACCGGCGCCAAGCGCGGTCGCAAGCCCAAGAACGCGGCAGGTGCCCAGCCGTCTGAAGACCTGGATCTGTCCGACATCGAAGCCGAATTCGCCGAGGAACCGGCAGAAGCTGGCACCGCCGAGAAGGTCAAGCCACTGCGCATGAAGATCAGCAAGGCGAAGGAACGCGCCTTGATGAAGGAATTCGGCCTGGACGAGACCGTCCTGTCCGAGGAAGACATGGCCAAGCGCCGCCAGCGCCTGAAACTGCTGATCAAGCTGGGCAAGACCCGCGGCTACCTGACGCACGGCGAAATCTCCGACCACCTGCCCGACAAGCTGGTCGACGCCGAGACGCTGGAAGTCGTGATCTCCATGTTGAACGACATGGGCGTGGCGGTGTACGAACAGACGCCGGATGCCGAGACCCTGCTGCTCAACAACACCGGCCCGACCGCCGCCACCGAAGAAGAAGCCGAGGAGGAAGCCGAAGCCGCACTAAGCACGGTGGACAGCGAGTTCGGCCGCACCACCGACCCGGTGCGCATGTACATGCGCGAAATGGGCACGGTCGAGCTGCTCACCCGCGAGGGCGAGATCGAAATCGCCAAGCGCATCGAAGGCGGCCTGATGGCCATGATGGAGGCCATCTCGGCCTCCCCCGCCACCATCGCCGAAATCCTGCGCCTGGGCGAAGAGATCCGCGAAGGCAAGGTCGTCATCACCACCATCGTGGACGGCTTCTCCAACCCCAACGAGGCCGACGACTATGTGGCCGAGGAAGACTTCGACGAATTCGACGAGGCCGACGATGATGACGGCAAGGGCGGCTCCAAGGCCCTGACCAAGAAGCTGGAAGAACTCAAGAAGCAGGCACTGGAGCGCTTCGACAAGCTGCGCGAGCTGTTCGAGAAGGTGCACAAGGTCTACGACAAGGAAGGCTACGGCACGCCCGCCTACATGAAGGCGCAGAAGGCGCTGAGCGAAGAGCTCATGACCATCCGCTTCACCGCCAAGGCGATCGAAAAGCTGTGCGACATGGTGCGCGGCCAGGTGGACGACGTGCGCAAAAAGGAGCGCGAACTGCGCCGCATCATCGTCGACAAGTGCGGCTACCCGCAGGAAAACTTCATCGCCGACTTCAGCGGCCGCGACAAGCACGGCAACCGTGTGGCCTCCAACCTGCTCAACCTCAAGTGGATCGAGAAGCAAGCCGCCGCCGGCAAGCCCTGGAGCGCCGTCATGGGCCGCAACATCCCGCCGGTGCAGGACCTGCAGCAAAAGCTGGCCGACCTGCAAGCCCGCGTGGTGGTGCCGCTCGATGAGCTGAAGGACATCAACAAGCGCATGAACGAAGGCGAAGCCGCTTCGCGCAACGCCAAGAAGGAGATGATCGAGGCCAACCTGCGTCTGGTGATCTCGATCGCCAAGAAGTACACCAACCGCGGCCTGCAGTTCCTCGACCTGATCCAGGAAGGCAACATCGGCCTGATGAAGGCGGTCGACAAGTTCGAATATCGCCGCGGCTACAAGTTCTCGACCTACGCCACCTGGTGGATCCGCCAGGCCATCACCCGCTCCATCGCGGACCAGGCCCGCACCATCCGCATCCCGGTGCACATGATCGAGACCATCAACAAGATGAACCGCATCAGCCGCCAGCACCTGCAGGAGTTCGGTTTCGAGCCCGATGCCGGCATCCTGGCTGCCAAGATGGAAATCCCGGAAGACAAGATCCGCAAGATCATGAAGATCGCCAAGGAGCCGATCTCGATGGAAACCCCCATCGGCGACGACGACGACAGCCACCTGGGCGATTTCATCGAGGACACGGCCAACACCGCGCCGATGGACGCCGCCATGCAGGCCGGCCTGCGCGA
>DASWXO010000100.1:0-1838 GCA_036405455.1 Thermomonas sp.
GCGGCCACGGTTTCCTTCAGCGGCGCCGCGCCCTGCACGCGCCGCCAGCCGCGCCGGTGCATCGGCCCACCGGACAGGTCGATGGACAGCGTGGCGCGGCCCTTGCGGACGACCAGGTTGATGCGGACGTCCGGCGACTCCACGTCCACGTCCGGCCGCTGGCCGGTGCTGGCGCGCAGGGTGTCGACGACGGCGTCCTTCACCCGCTGCGCGGCGTAGCGCGCGTGGGTGATGGCGCTGCCGGAGACGTGCGCGTCAATGGCGAAGGTATGGCTGGGCGAGAGATGGCGCGTCCAGTCCACCGCGGCCGCACCGGCGTACAGCGCGTGCTCGTCGGCGCACTCGAACTCGGCCATCGGCCACAGGATGCGGCTTGCCAGGCGCGACCACAGCACCGCCCGCTGGGCGTCCAGCAGGCTGCCCTCGACGTTGGCGCCGGCGATGGTGGCGGTGGCGCGCGCGCAGCCGAGGGCGACCAGCTCGTCCGCCAGCAGGTATTCCAGGCCCTTGCCGCAGGAAGCGAAGAATTTCATGGCGTCACAGCGCCGCCAGCAGCGCGGCGAAAGCCTCGGCGCTCGCCTGCACGTGGTCGGACAGGCGGTGGGAATCGTTCACCAGCAGCAGCCGCGCGTCGCGCGCCGCCGCCCATTCCACCACCTGCGCGGCGGGGATCAGCTCGTCGTGCCAGCCGTGGATGATCGAGGTCGGCACGCTGGCGGCCTGCATCGGCGGCGCGCCCTCCATCACCACCGGCGGGGCCATCAGGAACAGGCCGGCCACCGGCAGCTGCCGCGACACGTGGCCGCTGATGTAGGCGCCGAGGCTGGAGCCGGCCAGCACCAGCGGGCCACGCGCGGCAGCGGCCTGCGCCAGCGCCTGCAGGCGGGCGATGCGGGCGGCCACGTCGCCCAGCGGCGTCACCTCACGGCGGGCGTCGAGATCGGTGTAGACGGGGCGTTCGTGGGTCCAGCCCAGGCGCTCGGCCACGTCGGCCAGCGCGGTCACTTTGGTCGCATCGGGGCCGCTTTCGAAGCCGTGCGACAGGATGCAATGTCCTCTCATGGGTGAATGCTAGCATCGGCGCATGCCCGCCCCGACGATCCACGCGCACCACCTGCCCTATGCGGCGCTGCTGGCTGCACGTGGGCCGGACGCCATCGATACCGTGGTCATCCACTGCACCGAGCTGCCGGACCTCGCCACCGCGCGCGCATACGGCGAGCGGGTCCTCTACGACTCCGGCACCGGCAACAGCGGGCATTACTACATCGACCGCGACGGCCGCATCGAGGAATACGTGCCGCCCGCGCGCAGCGCCCACCACACCCGCGGCTGGAATGCGCGCAGCATCGGCATCGAGCTGGTCAATACCGGCCGGTTCCCCGACTGGCTGGATTCCCGCCACCAGGCGATGGACGAGCCATACACCGACGCGCAGATCGCCGCGCTGACCGCCCTGCTGCAGCGGCTGTGCAAGGAAATCCCGTCGCTGGCGCAGATTGCGGGGCACGAGGACCTGGATCGCGACGAGGTCGAAGCCAGCGACGACCCCGCCTTGAAGGTACGACGCAAGCGCGACCCGGGGCCGCTGTTTCCTTGGCAGGCCGTGCTGGCTGCGGTGCCGCTGCGGCGGATCGCATAGCGGCGATCCGCTCTGCCCGCAAAGGGAGGCGCGGCGGTCGCCCCGTATAATCGCGCCCATGAACGCCCCCGTCTCCGAACTGATCGAACTGCTGTCGCTGGAACGCCTGGAAGACGACCTGTTCCGCGGCCAAAGCCGCGACATCGGCACCAAATACGTGTTCGGCGGGCAGGTGCTGGGACAGGCGCTGTCGGCG
>DASWXO010000101.1:0-22571 GCA_036405455.1 Thermomonas sp.
TGGCAGATGCGGTCGAGTTCCTCGGTGGTGACGCCCGGCTTCACGAACGGGGCGACCACCTGCAGCACTTCGGCGGCCAGGCGGCCGGCCTCGCGCATCTTCTCGATCTCGGCGGGGGTCTTCAAATGGATGCTCATGGCGGGGATTATCGCCCATCCGTCCCCGCGGGGCGCGGCACGGGGCCAGCGCGGGGGATCGGCGACCCGCCGCCGACCCGCCGCCGGGCCACGCCCCGGCGGGCGATGGGGCCGTGTTTGCCCCGCCCCCGCCCCGCGGGCTATACTCCCGCGGCTTTACCGCCGCCACGACGGGCGTACCGTCGAATCCACACCTGTCGGCAATCCCTGCTCCGGGGTGCCCGCGCAAGCGGGTTCGGTTGCAGTGACGACAGGGAGGCCCAACCCCGGAACCCAGCGCATGCCGCACGCGGCAAGGCGCACCGCCGCTCAACCCTGGCGCGGGTTCCACCACATCGGAGTTTCTGCAATGCCCCAGATCACCATGCGCCAGATGCTGGAAGCCGGCGTCCACTTCGGCCACCAGACCCGCTACTGGAACCCCAAGATGGCGCCGTACATCTTCGGTGCCCGCGGCAAGATCCACATCATCAACCTCGAGAAGACCGTCCCGCTGTTCAACGACGCGATGAACTTCATCAGCGGCGTGGCGCAGAAGCGCGGCACCATCCTGTTCCTGGGCACCAAGCGCAGCGCGCGCGACGCCATCAAGGAAGAGGCCGAGCGTTGCGGCATGCCGTTCATGACCCAGCGCTGGCTGGGCGGCACCCTGACCAACTTCGCCACCGTGAAGAAGTCGGTCGCCCGCCTGAAGGAGCTCGAGGCCGCCGAGACCGACGGCACCTTCCAGAAGCTGGTCAAGCACGAAGTGATGGGCCTGCGCCGCGAGCGCGACAAGCTGCAGGCTTCGCTGGGCGGCATCAAGGAAATGAACCGCCTGCCCGACGCCCTGTTCGTGATCGACATCGGCCATGAAGACATCGCCATCAAGGAAGCCAAGAAGCTCGGCATCCCGGTGATCGCGGTCGTCGACACCAATTACGACCCGGCGCTGGTCGACTACGCCATCCCGGGCAACGACGACGCCATCCGCGCCGTGCAGCTGTACGCCCGCGCCGCTGCCGACGCGGTGCTGGAAGGCAAGGCCGCCGCCCCGAACGCCGCCAACGTGCGCGAGGAAGACTTCGCCGCCGCCGTCGAGGGCGACGAGGCCGCCAAGCCGGCCCGCCGCGGCAAGAAGGCCGAGTAACCGCGACGCCCGCTCCCCGCGCCGCGGGGAGTCATGGCGCCGTCACGCGGTCGCGCGATCCTGCGCGGCCGCGTCCCTTCCCGGGGACACGCACCGGCGCGCGGCACGGACCGACCCGCGAACCCCGTTCGCCCAGCGGCCCGTCGCCCGCCCCGCCCTCTCCCGCCGGGACAGGGATCCACCGCATTCAATCCAGAGGTATCTCCCATGGCTGAAATCACCGCTTCCCTCGTGAAGGAACTGCGCGAGCGCACCGGCGCCGGCATGATGGAGTGCAAGAAGGCACTCACCGAAAACAATGGCGACATCGACGCCGCGGCCGAGTGGCTGCGCAAGTCGGGCCTCGCCAAGGCCGACAAGAAGGCCAGCCGCGTCGCCGCCGAGGGCCGCGTCGCCGCCGCCCAGGCCGGTGGCAAGGCCGTGCTGGTCGAGGTCAACTCCGAGACCGACTTCGTCGCCAAGGACAGCAACTTCATCGCGCTGTGCGACGCCGTGGCCCAGGCCGCGCTGGCGTCGGGCAGCACCGACGTCGAGGCCCTGAAGGCCGCCAAGCTGGCCTCCGGCGAGACCGTCGAGGAAGCCCGCGCCGCCGCCGTGGCGAAGCTGGGCGAGAACATCCAGGTCCGCCGCATGGCGCACGTGGACGGCAGCAACACCGTCGCGGCCTACGTGCACGGCGGCAAGATCGGCGTGCTGGTCGAGCTGGCCGGCGGCGACGCCGAGCTGGCCCGCGGCCTGGCGATGCACATCGCCGCCATGAACCCACCGCACAACAAGGCATCCGACGTGCCGGCCGAGTTCATCGCCAAGGAGAAGGAAATCGAGCTGGCCAAGATGAGCGAGAAGGACAAGGCCAAGCCGGCCGACATCCTCGAGAAGATCATCAGCGGCAAGATCAACAAGATCGTCAACGAGGTCACCCTGTACGGCCAGCCGTACGTGCTGGACGGCGACAAGACCGTCGAGGCCGTGGTCAAGGCCGCCGGCGCCGACGTCATCGGCTTCCAGCGCCTGGTGGTCGGCGAGGGCATCGAGAAGGTGCAGGAAGACTACCTGGCCGAAGTCGCCAAGGCGATGCAGGTCTAAGCTTCCCGCGACACCCGCTCCACGAAGAACCCGCCGGCGACGGCGGGTTTTTTGTTGTCTGCCCGCGCGGGCATCAGGCGCGGTGGTAGGGGTGATTGGCCAGCAGCGCGGCGGCGCGGTACAGCTGTTCGGCCAGCACCAGCCGCACCAGCATGTGCGGCAGCGTCAGCGGGCCCAATGACCAGTGCTCGTCGGCGCGGGCGATGACCTCGGGGGCATGGCCTTCCGGCCCGCCGATCAGGAAGGCGAGGTCGCGCCCCTGCCCGCGCCAGTGCTCCAGGCGCTGGGCGAGCTGTTCCGAGCTGTGCATCCTGCCACGACCGTCCAGGGCAACGACATGCGCCTGCTTCGGCAGCGCGGCCAGCACGCGGCCCCCCTCGTCCGCCATCGCCCGGGCGGTGTCGCGGCCCTTGCCGCGCACGCCGGGTTCGACCTCGACGAGGTCCAGCGGCAGCCAGTGCGACAGGCGCTTCTGGTATTCGGCGAAGCCCTGCGCCACCCAACCGGGCGCGCGTTCGCCGACGGCGACCAGGCGGGCCTTCATGCGGCCACCCCGGTGCCGGCCCGGCGGGGATCAGGCATCCGATGCGTCGGCGGCCGCGTCCTCGGGACGCTGGTCGCCGACCGACCACAGCCGCTCCAGCGCGTAGAACTCGCGCACGCGCGGCAGCATGACGTGGACGACCACGTCGCCCAGGTCCACCAGCACCCACTCGGCCTCGCGCTCGCCTTCCACGCCCAGCGGCATCACGTCGAGCTTCTTGGCGAAACGCACCACTTCGTCGGCCGCCGATTTGACGTGGCGGGTCGAGGTGCCGGAGGCGATGACCATGAAATCGCAGACGCTGCTCTTCCCGCGCACGTCGATTTCCACCACGTCCTTGGCCTTCAGTTCCGCAAGCCCATCGTGCACGGCCCTGAGCAGGGCCTCCACGGACGGCGGCGGGGTGGGCAGGCTGGTTTTGATGACGTGGGCGGCAGTGGTCAAGGGGAATCGCTCTGGAAAGACCCGTCCAGTATAACGGCCGGGCCGCGGTACAGCTGGAGGGCATCGATGCGCGCCGCCACCGCGGCGGGCACCCAGTCGCGCCAGGGCTCGCCCGCGGCGATGCGGCGGCGCAGCTCGGTGGACGATTCCGGGCGCAGTTCGGAGAGCGGCAGCAGGGCGAAACCCCCGCAGGGGCTGTCCGCGAGCGCGGCCGGCGGCAGCCAGCGCTGGTCGAGCTCCGCCAGCACGGCCGGCGCCTCGGCGCGCAGCCGGGCGGCGTCGATCTCGGCGCCCGGCCGCTGCACGGCGATGACGTGGGCCAGCGCGAACAGGTCGCGCCAGCGGTGCCAGGTGTGCAGCTGCAGCAGTGAATCCGCCCCCACCAGCCAGGCCAGCGGCGCCGCGGGGCCGGACTCGGCCCGCAGGCCGGCCAGCGTGTCCACCGTGTAGGACGGTCCGGCGCGGTGCAGTTCGCGACGGTCCACGCGCAACCCCGGCTCGCCGGCCACGGCAAGGTCCAGCAGCGCGGCGCGCTGGTCGGCATCGGCGTGGGTGGCGTCCTTGTGGGGCGGGTCGCGCGCGGGGACCAGCGCGACCTCGGCGCCCAGCACGTCGCGGGCCGCGCGGGCGACGGCCAGGTGCCCGAGGTGGACGGGATCGAAACTGCCGCCGTAGAAAACGCGCAAGGGCGCGTTCACGACGCGAGCAGGCGCAGCGCGCCCTTGTCGGCCACCGCCAGCAGCAGGCGCTCCAGCTGCACCCAGGCGTCGTGGGTCTCGCGTCCCGGCCGCACGCGGCCCTTGGAGATGCGATCCACCCCGCCCGCCGCGACCAGCAGCGCCTGCCAGCGCTCCGGCGCGTGGCGCGCCAGCGCGCGCTTGTAGACCGCCTGCTTGGAATCCCAGATCCGCAGCGCCTTGCATTCGGCGGCGAAGTTGCGCGCGCGCGCCAGCGCGGCGACGGTATTCAGCTCCTTCACCACCATGCCCATCAGCGCCGGGATCGCCTCGCCTTCGGCGCGCAGGCCGGCGACGATCCGCGAAACCTGCGCGGGCTGGCCGTTGAGCGCGGCGTCGACCAGGCGGAACACGTCGAAGCGGGCGGAATCCGCGACCAGCGCGTCCATCCGCCCGGCGTCCAGCACCTCGGCCTGGCCCTGCAGCAGCAGGGCGAGCTTGTCGACTTCCTGCGCGGCGGCCAGCAGGTTGCCCTCGACGCGCTGCGCGAGCCGGGCGACGGCGTCGGGCGTGGCCTTGACGCCGCGGCTGCGCAGGCGCGCGCCGATCCAGCCGGCCAGTTCGTGCGGCTTCACCGGCCAGGCGACGGCGACGTGGCCGACCTTCGCGATGGCCTCGCTCCACTTGCCGGCGTGCGCCTTCGACCATTCGCCGGCGATGACCAGCAGGACCACGTCCGGCGGCGGCACGGCGCAGAAGGCGGCGATCGCCTTGCCACCCTCGGCGCCGGGTTTGCCGGTGGGCAGACGGACTTCGACCAGACGCTGGCTGGCGAACAGGCTGGGTGCGTGGAGGGAGGCTTCCAGCGCGGCCCAGTCGGCATCTCGGCCTTCCATGTCGTGGACTTCGCGCTCGGCGATGCCCTGCGCGCGCGCGGCCGCGCGGACGGCGTCGGCCGCCTCCAGCACCAGCAGCATCTCGCTGCCGGCCACTAGGTAGGCGGGCCGCAACGGTTCATGCGCCAGTTGCCCGGCGAGGCGGTCGACACCCAGTTCCATGCGCGAAGCCCCCGCCGCGGTTACGGCGCGGACGGCTTCGAGGCGGCGTCGACGCGGCGCAGGATGGCCGCCGCCATGTCGCGGCGCAGTTCGCGCACCAGCAGCTCGCGCTCGCTGGCCTTGCCGATGGAGTCCACCGCCGGGGCCAGGTAATCGCGTGCCAGTTCCACCGCCTGCTGCGGCACGGCGGTACTGCCGTCGGCGCGGCTCAGGCTAAACACCACGGCGTAGCGCAACGCGTATTCCTGCGCGCGGCCGGACCGGTCGTTGCTGATCGGCGTATCCACCCACTGCTCGGACAGCACCTGCAGGGTGGCGACGCCGTCGGTCGCCTCCGCCGGGGCGGCCTGCGCGCCTGCGCGCTGCAGGCCCTCGGCCAGCATGTCACCCAGCGGGCTGTAGGGATCCGCGGCGAGGACCCGGACGGGGCCGAGGTCGGCCGGCAGGTTCAACGCGTTGCGCAGGTGGAAGCCGCAGCCGGACAACAGCACGGCGGACAGGGCGAGGACGGCGAGACGGAGGTTCATGGGGGGCAGTCTAGGCGAAAACGGCAAGGCTTTTGCCCGTCATTCCCGCGAAAGCGGGAATCCAGCTTTTGACTTGACCGCAACCACCAAAGGCTGGACCCCCGCTTTCGCGGGGATGACGAGCGCGATCACACCACGATATTGACGATCTTGCCGGGCACCACGATGACCTTCTTCGGAACTTGCCCGGCGATGAACGACGCCACACCGGGCGCGGCCAATGCGGCGGCCTCGATGGCCTCGCGCGGCGAGGCCACCGCGACTTCGACGGTGCCGCGCAGCTTGCCGTTCACCTGCACCGCCAGCGTCACCGCATCGCGCGCCAGCGCGGCCGGGTCCGGCTGCGGGAACGGCAGGTCCTCCAGCAGCGTCTCGGGGTGGCCCAGCACCTGCCACAGGGCGTGGCTGACGTGCGGGGTGATCGGGTTGAGCAACAGCACGATCGCCTCGAACGCCTCGTGGCGCACCGCGCGGCCCTGCTCGCTCATGTCACCGAACTTGCCGACGTGGTTGAGCAGCTCCATCAGCGCGGCGATTGCGGTGTTGAAGCTGTGGCGGCGGCCGTAGTCGTCGCCGACCTTCTGGATGGCCTCGTGCACCTGCCGGCGCAGGGTCTTCTGCGCGGCGTCCAGCGCGGCGGGGTCGACCACCGGGTGGTCCGGCTGCGCGGCGTGCGCGTGCACGTCGCGCCACAGGCGGCGCAGGAAGCGCGCCATGCCCTCGACGCCCGCCTCGCTCCACTCCAGCGACTGCTCCGGCGGCGCGGCGAACATCGAGAACAGGCGCACGGTGTCGGCGCCGTACTTGTCCACCAGCACCTGCGGGTCGACGCCGTTGTTCTTCGACTTCGACATCTTCTCGGTGCCGCCGATGTGCACCGGCAGGCCGTCCGCGGCCAGGGTGGCGCCGGTGACGCGGCCCTTGTCGTCGCGCTGCAACGCGACGTCCGCCGGATTGATCCATTCCTTCGCGCCGCCCGCACCTTCGCGGTAGAAGGTGTCGGCGATGACCATGCCCTGCGTGAGCAGGCGGGTGGCCGGCTCGTCGCTGGTCACCAGCCCCGCGTCGCGCAGGAGCTTGTGGTAGAAGCGGAAGTACATCAGGTGCAGGATCGCGTGCTCGATGCCGCCGATGTACTGGTCGACCGGCAGCCAGTAGTTGGCACGCTCGTCCACCATGTCGGCGGCGCCCGGCGAGGTGTAGCGGGCGTAGTACCAGCTCGACTCCATGAACGTGTCGAACGTGTCCGTCTCGCGCTCGGCCGCGCCACCGCACTGCGGGCAGGTGGTCTTGCGCCACTCGGGATCGGACTTGATCGGGGAATGCACGTCGCCGGACGCGAAAGCATCGGCCACGTCCTCGGGCAGCACCACCGGGAGCTGGTCCTCGGGCACGGGCACCGCGCCACAGGCGCCGCAGTGGATCACCGGGATCGGGCAGCCCCAGTAACGCTGGCGGCTCACGCCCCAGTCGCGCAGGCGGAAGTTGACCCGCCGCGTGCCGCTACCGCCGGCCTCGAACTTCGCCGCCAGCGCCTCGAACGCCTCGTCGAAGTCAAGGCCGTTGAACTCGCCGGAGTTGATCAGCCAGCCGCGCTCGGTCTGCGCGCCCTCCTCCTCGATCCGGCGCAGGTACTCGCGCACCACCGCCACCGCGGCATCGACCTCGACCACGTCGACCGGCGCATGGCCGCCCAGCGCGACCGCCATCGGATCGTCGTGCTCCTTCAGGTGGCCCGACAGTTCCTCCAGCGCGTCGCGGGTGGCCGCGTCCACCACCACCGGCTTCACCGGCAGGCCGTAGGCCTTGGCGAATTCCCAGTCGCGCTGGTCGTGCGCCGGCACCGCCATGACCGCGCCGGTGCCGTAGCCCATCAGCACGAAGTTGGCGACGTAGATCGGGATGTCCTCGCCGGTCAGCGGATGCCTGGCCCACTGCCCGGTGGCCATGCCGCGCTTTTCCTGGGTTTCCAGTTCCGCCTCGGACACGCCGCCCTGCTTGAGGCCGGCGATGAAGTCGGCCAGCTCGGGGTTGCCCTGCGCGGCCTTCCGGGCCAGCGGATGCTCGCCGGCGATGCTGATGAACGTCACGCCCATCAGGGTGTCGGGACGCGTGGTGAAGACGGTGAGCGGCGCGTCCTCGCCATCGACCTGGAACTGGATCTCCAGGCCCTGGCTGCGTCCGATCCAGTTGCGCTGCATGGTCTTGACCGAGTCCGGCCAGCCGGGAAGCCGGTCCAGCTCGTCCAGCAGCTCCTGCGCGTAGTCGGTGATGCGCAGGAACCATTGCGGGATCTCGCGCTTCTCCACCAGCGCGCCGGTGCGCCAGCCGCGGCCGTCGATCACCTGCTCGTTGGCCAGCACGGTCTGGTCCACCGGGTCCCAGTTCACCACCGAATTCTTGCGGTACGCGACGCCCTTCTTGAGCAGGCGCACGAACATGCGCTGCTCGTGGACGTAGTAGTCCGGCTTGCAGGTGGCGAACTCGCGGCTCCAGTCCAGTGCATAGCCCAGCGACTTCAGCTGGCCGCGCATGTGCTCGATGTTGGCGTAGGTCCACTTGGCCGGCGCGGTCTTGTTCTTGATCGCGGCGTTCTCGGCCGGCAGGCCGAACGCGTCCCAGCCCATGGGCTGCAGCACGTTGTGGCCGGTCCTGCGCTTGTGGCGGCTGATCACGTCGCCGATGGTGTAGTTGCGCACGTGGCCCACGTGCAGCGCGCCCGACGGGTACGGCAGCATCGACAGGCAGTAGTACTTGGGCTTGCCGGCGTCCTCGCGCACCTCGAAGGCGCGGGTGCGGTCCCAGAACGCCTGGGCGGCGGTTTCGACGGAGCGGGGATCGTAGAGGACGGGGTCGGACACGGCGGACGGCACTGGAATCGGGCCTGAAAGCCTACCGCAGCGCAGCAAACCCCGCCATTGCCCGATGCCGGCGCCAAGCCGTGCGTCCGTCGCCCCGAGGACGACGGGCGCCCCGATCCCCGCGGGCGCTTGTGCTGCACCCATGCAACGGCGAGGATGTTGGCCGATGCCGCGCCTCGCGGGTCGAGAATGTGGGAGCCGGATACGGATGGACTTGCTGACCCTGGAACATTTCGCCGGTTGCGTGAACGAGCCGTTCTCCGCCGCACTCAACGGCATGGACGTGGAGTTCGTCCTGGTCGAAGCGCGCCCACTGCCGCCGCCTCCGAACGCCAGCAATGCGGCGCGCGCGCCCTTCTCGCTGCTGTTCCGAAACACGGCGCCGGTGCTGTTCCCGCAACAGATCTATCCCATGCGGCATGCCCGGGTCGGCGAGGTCGGGATTTTCCTCGTGCCGATTGCCCAGGAACGCGCTGGCTTCCTGTACCAGGCCATCTTCAACTGAAGCATTCGCGCCGGCTCCGCCCGGCGTTCCGCGGCTCTCCGAACCCGCGGCGCCCTTCAGGCTGACGGGGGCGACCAGCGCATCGCCAGGTATCCGCCACTGCCGCCCTCCGCGGCGAAACCCAGCCGCTCGTAGAGCCGACGCGCACCGGGATTGGCGTCCAGCACATGCAGCCGCATGCCGCACCCGAACGCAGCAGCCTCGCGCTGGCTCTGGCCGATCAATGCGGTGCCCAGTCCGGCCCCACGTGCCGCAGGCGACAGGCTGATATCGATGAGCAGGTGGTCCTGCGCGCCGCGCCGCAGGTAATAGCGCCCCACCGGTCCACGCCCCTCCTGCTCCACGGCCAGAAAATCGGCGTCGTCGTAATGGGCCAGGTAATGGCGGTGCTGGAGCTCGAACTGCTGGTCGAGGAACGCCCGCTTGGCGGCATCCGGCCAGGGCACAGGCGCCATTTCATCCATCCGGGTTGTGGCGTACAGGTCGCGCAACCAAGGCAGATCGTCCTGGCGGAGCCAGCGCAACGAAAACCCGCGCTCGGCAAGGAGCGCGGGCGTGACCATGCGGTCGCGCCGTTCCGCTGGGAATGGCGCCAACCGCGCGGGCCCGGCGGCCATCACGTCAGGGAAAGGACGGGTAGACGCCTTGCAGCGCGATGCAGAAGTTCACTCCGAGATACGGCTGCTGGTTTTCGTGGGGGACGCCGCCGCCCTGGCTCGGACCGATCATGTTCGGCGCGAACGTGGTGTTGGGACTGCCCGAATTGAACGGCTTGTTGGCCGTCGTTGCGGGCTGCGAAAGACCGCCGCCCGCAACGGGAGTGCCGCTCCTCTTGGCCACGTCGGAGGGCAGATAGGCATTGATCCCATGGTTGTGCTGCGGGATCTGCGCGCTGGTGAGCGCCACCGTATCGACGCCAAACGATTCGCCCAGCGAACGCGGCGAAAGGCCTGGCCCTTGGCCTTGCTCGCAGCCGGCGCGACCGGCGAAGTTGGGCAACTGGAACGTGGTCTGGCCATTACCGCCGTAAATGGTGCCGATCAGCGAGAACAGCGCGGTGTTCTGCGAGATCGGCAGCGTGGCGCCGTTGCAGAAGGCCCAATTGCGCGGATTGAAGTTGAAGCCGAACAGCTGGATTTCGCCGATGAAGGGCTCGGTCATGTCTTGGTTCCTCCGATGAGGTGCCGCGGGGTCGCCGCGATGGCGCCTGTGCGACGCGATGGATGCCGGATGCGCGTGGGGCGCCGATCAAGCCTGCGAGGGGAAGATGCCGACCGTGGCGATGCAGTACTGCACCGTCAGCGTGGGCATGCAGTTCTCGTGGGGCTGGCTGCCGCCGGCCACTGACGTGGACTGGGCGGACATGGCCAATTCGGTGGCACCCGTGATGTCGGAGACATAGAACGTGTCCCCGCTGACGGAGCCGGGCAAGAGGCTGGACGATGGCGTGATCGAAGTGCTCGCGCCCGTGGTGGCCACCAGGGTATGCGTATGCGCCGGCATCTGGGGCCCAAGTACCGTCACCGTCTCGGTGCCGGCGCGCTGGCCGATGACGTAATTGCCCAGACCGGGCCCCTGTCCCTGGTGGATCGGCACGCGACCACGCAAGTCGGGGACGGCGAAGGTGTTCTGGCCATCGCCGCCGTACGTCGTTCCGATCAGCGCGAACAACGTGTCGTACTCGGAGATCGCCAACAGACTGCCGTCGCAGGCCTGCCAGCCGTTGGGCGCGCCGCGGGTACCGAAACCGAACATGCGGATTTCGCCGATATAGGGAGTGCTCATCATGTGCTCCAAATGAAGGACGCCCGCGCGGTCATGAGACGCGTGGGCAAGTCGGTCCTGTCGAATCGCCGAGCTCAGTTGCGCGACGGGAAGATGCCGCTCAGCGCGATGCAGAAATTGATGACGCTGTACGGCTGCAGGTTCGGATGCGGCTGGTTGCCACCCGATGGCGCCACGGTCTGGGGATTCTGCGGCACGAGATTGCCCGAGCTCGCTGCGTAAAGATTGGGGGCCGTCGCCGTGCTCGTGCTGGTACCGAATAGGCGGCCTGCCGGGATGCGATTGTCGCCGTTCGCGGTGGATGCATTCATCGCATGCGTGTGCGCTGGCAGGTTGGTACTCAGCAGGGTGACGTTCTCCACGCCGGCCGACTGGCCGATCTGCACCGAAGGCGGTTGCCAACTCGGATCAACGGACGAGGCATAACCGATTGGCGTGCGGCTTCGCAGATCCGGCAGCGCGAAGTTGGTGGTGCCGTTGCCCCCGTATTGCGTCCCCAGCAGCGAGAACAGGGCCTGGTTCTGGTTGATCGGCAGCAGCTGGCCATTTGCCAGCGCCCAGAACTTCGGTGCGAAGTTGAAGCCGGCCATCATGATCTGGCCTATGAAGAATTCGCTCATCGTGACCCTTCCCCTCGGTTGATGGCACCGCACGCGATGCGCGGCGCCGATGCACTCTGACCCCCACTGGTGGCCCCCAAAGGCCAGACGGCAGCGTATGGTGGCGCTGGATTGTCGCCAGAGCTTTATCTCACCACGCATTCCTGCTCCAATACCGGCCAGTCCCGGTGAGATGCGGACTGGCTGGCCGGTCGGGGACATGGCCGGCGTTGGATGAATAGCGCGACACGCTTCATCTGGTCGACTCGACCGCTCCGCGGCACGCGGATGGCTTCCTGGGGAAAACACATGCACATGCTTTCGAGGCTCCTCCTGCGCCGCAGCGGCGCGCGCGCGTCCTTGCTCGCTTGCCGGCTGCTGCTGAGCAGCCTGGCGCTGTTGTGGCCCGCGCTGGCCAGCGCGCAGCACACCTCGGTGGAGTGCCCCGCACAGACCGCCACGGTGAGTGCGGGCGGAACGGTGACCATCGACATTTCCGACTGCGAGTACTCCTACTATTTCGGTGGCGATGGCGCCATCGATGGCGGCAGTTACGGCACGCCGGATTTCGTGGATCACGGCTCCGCCACCCTCCGGCACACCGGCGGCCAGTGGCTCCTCGACTACTCGAACAACGGATCGGGCACGACCGATGTCTTCGAGTTCGCGGATGGATCATTCACGGGCGCAGGCGATGTCCAGGTGACCATCACCATCACCCCCTCCGCATCCCCGATCACCGTTTCCCCCGCATCGCTGCCGACGCTGACCGCGGGCACATCCTTCTCGCAAACCCTGACCTCCAGCGGCGGCCTCGCCCCCTACACCTACACGCTGCAGAGCGGGACCTTGCCGCCGGGCCTGAGCCTGAGCAGCAGCGGCGTCCTCAGCGGCACGCCCACCCAGCGCGGCGGCTACACCTTCAGCGTGCGCTCGACCGACTCCACGTCGCCCACCGCCCAGTTCGTCGACAAGGGCTACACCGGCACGGTACAGAACCCGACCCTCACCTTGACGACCGCGAGCGGCACCGCGATCCAGAACGTGCCCTTCTCGCAAACCCTCGCTACGAGCGGCGGCGTCGCCCCCTATACCTACCAGCTGGAAACCGGCAGCTTCCCGGCCGGCATCAGCGTCTCCAGCGCTGGTGTCGTGAGCGGCACGACCACGGCCGCCCCGGGCAACTACCCGGTCACGATCCGCGTGACCGACGCGAGTACCGGCCCGGGCAGCTATTTCGAGGTCGAGAACTACACCCTCACCGTCAGCCCGCCCCCCAGCGTATCGATCTCGGTCTCCCCGGCATCCGTCAGCGAGGACGGCGCCACCAACCTGACCTACACCGTCACCCGCAGCCTCAACCTCTCCTCGCCGACGGTGGTCAACATCACCACCTCCGGCACCGCCACCGCAGGCACCGACTACACCGGTAACGTCGCCACCGCCACCATTCCGGCCGGGGCCACCACCACCACCATCACCATCGATCCGACGGTCGACGGCACCGTGGAGGCCGACGAAACGGCCACCCTGACCGTCGCCGCCGGCACCGGCTACACCGTCGGCGTTCCCGCCAGCGCCACCGGAAACATCCTCAACGACGACGTGCCGAGCGCCACGATCAGCGTGAGTCCGGCCAATGTCGCGGAAGACGGCGCGCCGAACCTGGTCTATACCGTCACGCTGAACCAGGCCTCGTTCTCGGCGCTGTCGATCGGCTACACCATCGGCGGCACCGCCACCAACGGCACCGACTACGCGACGATCGCATCGCCGCTGGTCATCCCGGCCGGCAGCACCACCGGCACGATCACGGCGAACCCGACCGCCGATGCCACGATCGAAGCGAACGAAACCGTCATCCTGACCCTGAATGCCGGCGCCGGCTACACGGTCGGCGTGCCGAACAGCGCGACTGGCACGATCCTCAACGACGACTTGCCGAACCTGGCGATCAACGACGTCACGGCAGCGGAAGGCAACGCCGGCACCACCAACTTCACCTTCACGGTGAGCCTGAGCGCCCCGGCGGGCCCGGGCGGCGTGACCTTCGACATCGGCACCGCCAACGGCACCGCGACCGCGGGCGTGGACTACGTCGCCAACAGCCTGACCAGCCAGACCATCCCCACCGGCAGCAGCACCTACACCTTCACCGTGCAGGTCAACGGCGACACGGCGAACGAGCCCAGCGAAACCTTCTTCGTCAACGTCACCAACGTGATCAATGCCGTCGTGGTCGATGGGCAGGGCGTGGGTACGATCGCCAACGACGATCCGTTGCCGAGCCTGTCGATCAACGACGTGACCGTGGTGGAAGGCGACTCGGGCACGACGAACGCGGTGTTCACCGTGACCCTGAGCGCCGCCAGTGGCCAGACCGTCACCGTCAACTACGCCTCCGCCGACGGCACCGCCACGCAGCCGGCCGACTACACCAATACGTCGGGCACGCTGACCTTCACCCCGGGCCAGACCACCCGCACCATCACGGTGCCGGTGATCGGCGAGACCGTGCCCGAGGCGAACGAGACCTTCTTCGTCAACCTCAACAGCGCGACCAACGCGACGATCAGCGACAACCAGGGCATCGGCACGATCACCAACGACGACGTACCAGTGACGCTCAGCCCGGCCACGGTGCCCAACGGCACGGTGGCAACGGCCTATAGCCAGACCATTACCGCTAGCGGCGGCGTCGCGCCTTACAGCTTCGTCATGGTTTCCGGCGTGCTGCCGGCGGGACTGGCGGTCTCCGCCGCCGGCGTCCTCAGCGGCACGCCGACGTCTGGAGGCACCTTCAACTTCACGATCTCCGCCTTCGATTCCAGCCCCTTCCCCGGTCCGTTCTCGGGCAGCCAGACGTACACGCTGACCATCGCACCCCCGACCATCACCCTGCCCGCGACCACGCTGGCGGGAGGCACGCTGGGCGCGGGGTACTCCGCGTCGATCACGGCCGCCGCGGGTGGTACCTCGCCCTACGGCTATGCGGTCACCGCCGGCGCGCTGCCGGGTGGCCTGACGCTGAATCCGGCGACCGGCGCCATCACCGGCACGCCCTCGGCAATCGGCACGTTCAATTTCAGCATCACCGCGACCGACAGCAGCACGGGCACCGGACCGTATACGGCGACGCAGTCGTATGCGATCACGGTGATCGATGTACCGCCAACCGCGACCAACTCGTCGCTGACGGTCGCGTACAACGCACCCGCGACCAACGTGCCGCTGACGCTGGGCGGTGGCACCGCGACGTCACTCGCGATCGTCACAGCGCCGACCCACGGCACTGCGATCGTCAGCGGCACCACGATCACCTACCAGCCGAACACCGGCTATGCCGGTGCCGACAGCTTCGCGTACACCGCCGCCAACAGCGGCGGAACCTCGACGCCTGCAACGGTCACCATCACCGTGCAGGATCCGGTCATCACGATTACGCCGGCCGGGGGCTTTGCCGCCACGGTCGCGGCGCCGTACACGCAGACCTTCACCTTCAACGGCGGCGCCCAGCCGTGGGGCGGATTCCAGGTGACCAACCTGCCGGCCGGGCTGAGCATCACCGGCACCACGGCCAACACCGTGACCGTTTCCGGTACGCCGACGCAGGCGGGCACGTTCAACCTCAACGTGTCGGCCACCGACAGTTCGACCGGCAACGGCCCGTATACGGTCGGCCAGGCGTTCGCCCTGACCGTCGCCGGCCCGACGCTGGCCTTGAATCCGGCATCCGGCACGCTCAATGCGCCCTACGCGGCACCGTTCTCGCAGGCCTTCACCGCCAGCGGCGGTATCGGCCCCTACAGCTATGCGCTCAGCGGCACTCTGCCGGCGGGCCTCAGCTTCAATGCGGGCAGCGGCACCATCAGCGGCTCCGCCACCGCGCCGGGCAATTTCCCGATCACGATCACCGCGACCGATGACGGCACCACCGGTAACGGCGCGCCGTTCACGATCGCGCAGAACTACACGATCAGCGTCCCGACGCCGACGATCACCGTGGCCCCCGCCTCGCTGCCCAACCCGGTGGCCGCGACGGCCTACAGCCAGACACTCACCGCCACCGGTGGCGCCGGGCCGTACAGCTTCGCCGTGACGGCGGGCAGCCTGCCGCCGGGCATCACGCTGTCGACCGGCGGCGCGCTGTCGGGCACCTCCAACCAGGTGGGCAGCTACAACTTCACCGTCACCGCGACCGACAACTTCGGCCAGACGGGCAGCCGTGCCTACACCGTGACCATCGCGGCGCCGACGCTGACCATGACGCCGGCCGCGGGCACGCTGAACGCGCCCTACGCGACGGCGTTCTCGCAGACCTTCAACGCCAGCGGCGGCTCCAGCAGCTTCAGCTATGCCGTCACCGGCACCCTGCCGGCCGGCCTGAGCTTCAGCGGCAACACGATCAGCGGCACGCCGACCGTCCCGGGCAGCTACCCGATCACCGTCACGGCCACCGATACGGTCCTCACCGGCATCGGCGCGCCGTTCTCGGTGGCGCAGAACTACACGATCGACGTGCCGGCCCCGACGATCACCGTCGATCCCGCCACCCTGCCCAACACCACGGCCGGCCTGGCCTACAGCCAGACGATCACTGCCGCCGGGGGCGTCGCGCCCTACGGCTACGCGGTGACGGCGGGCGCGTTGCCGAACGGGCTGGCCCTGTCCACCGCGGGCGTGCTGTCCGGTACCACCACGACGTCGGGCACGTTCAACTTCACGGTGACCACCACCGATGCTTACGGCCAATCCGCCAACCGCGCCTACTCGGTGGTGGTGGCGGTCCCGACCTTGGCGCTGACCCCGGCGACGCTGCCAGCCGGCACCGCCGGCACGGCTTACAGCCAGGTGCTGTCGATCAGTGGCGGCATCGCGCCCTACACCGTGACCCTGACCGGCGCGTTGCCGGCAGGCCTGGCCTTCGACACCGGCACGCGGATCCTCAGCGGCACGCCGACGGAGTCGGGCACCTTCAACGTCAGCGTCACCGCCACCGACAGCACGGGTGGTACCTCGGCCACGGTCACCAACAACTACACGCTGACCATCGCCGCACCCACGCTGACGCTGACGCCGGCGACCGTGCCTGCCGGCACGGCGGGCGTGGCCTACGCGCAGACGTTCACCGCCAGCGGCGGCATCGCCCCGTACGCCTACGCGCTGTCGGCCGGTGCCCTGCCCGCGGGTGTGACCCTGAACCCCGGTACCGGCGCGCTGTCCGGCACGCCCACGGTCGCCGGCAGCTTCAACTTCAGCGTCACGGCCACCGACAGCACCACCGGGACCGCCGGCACGACCACCCAGGCCTACACGCTTGAAATCTCCGCGCCGACGATCACGCTGACGCCCGAGACCCTGACAAGCGGGACCTTCCTGGTGGCGTACGCCCAACAGCTGACGGCCGCCGGCGGCACCGCGCCCTACCAGTTCGCCGTCACCGCAGGCGCACTCCCTGCCGGGATGACGCTGGCCCAGGGCGGTCTGTTGTCGGGGTCGCCAAGCGCCACCGGTGCCTTCGGCTTCACCGTCACCGCGACCGACGCCCTGGGCTTCACCGGCGAGCGCGCCTACACGTTGACGATCGCCGTGCGTCCCGATCCGACCCAGGACCCCGAGGTCAGGGGGCTGATCAACGCCCAGACGGAGGCAGCACGCCGCTTCTCCTCGACGCAGATCAACAACTTCCAGCGCCGCATGGAGCAACTGCATCGCGCAGGCGGCAGCGCCGGGTTCGCCAACGGGCTGTCGGTCTCGTCTCGTCAGGCCTGCCTGGCGGGGCTGGACATCGGACTGGGCGACAACCGCTGCGACCGCGACAAGCAGACGGCCTCGGGTCCTGATGGCCGCGCGCTGGACGGCGGCAACGGCCCATCGGGCGCAACCTCCGGCACGCCGACGGCCTTCGGCACATGGGCGGCAGGTGCACTCCGCTCCGGCAGCTTCGACAGCCGCGGCAACACGTCGGAACTGGCGTTCGAAACGGACGGCGTGTCCGCCGGTGCGGACTACCGGCTCAATGACCGGGTCGTGGTGGGCATGGGCGTGGGCTATGGCCGCGACCGCACCCACGTGGGCGAGAACGGCAGCCGCAGCGACGCCCGGGCCTACACCTTCGCCGGCTACGCCAGCGTGAACCCGGGCCAGCGCTTCTTCATCGACACCGTGCTCGGCTACCAGACGCTGGACTTCGACCTCCTCCGCCACGTGACCACGGATGGCAGCACGGCGGCCGGTTCCCGCAAGGGCTCGCAGTGGTTCGGCTCGGTATCGGCCGGCGCGGACCTGGCATTCCAGGCCATGCAGATCACGCCGTACCTGCGCATGGACGTGGCCCGCGGCGAGTTGGACGGGTACGCGGAGCAGGCCGATGCGCCGAATGCGCTGACCTTCGGGAAGATGGACGTGGACACTGCCACCGGCAACGCGGGCGTGCGCTTCGATTGGCACCACCGCACCACCTGGGGCGCGTTCTCGCCGCAGCTGAAGGCGGAGTACCAGCACGACTTCCAGGGCGACGGCACAGCGACCGTGCAATACAGCGACCTGCTGCAGATGCCGTTCTACCGGACTCGTCTCGACGGCTATGCGCGCAGCCGCTGGCTGCTGGGCGCCGGCATGCGGTTCGACTGGTCGAACGGCTGGGGACTGGGCGTGGACTACGACGCGCAGATGGGCAACAAGTCCAGCGACCACGGCGTCCGGATCTACGTGGATGGCAAGTTCTGACGTCCGGCACAGCGTCGTCCTGCCGCACAGGCCCTTCGCGGGCCTGTGCGGCAAGGGCGGTCAACCAGCATCCCGCGCAAGCCAGCCGATCGTCACCGTGATCGACCGCGCTCTGCCTGGCCGCGAGCCCGCCCGATGACCCTAGAGTGGATGGGCTACGTGGCGGCCACCTGCACCACGCTCTCGTTCGTGCCGCAGGCCGTGCGCACCCTCCGCACGCGCGACACCTCCGGCATCTCGCTGTGGATGTACGTGGTGTTCACCTTCGGCATCGCCTGCTGGTTCGGCTACGGGCTGTTCCTGCGGTCGTGGCCGATGATCGCCTCCAACGCGGTCACCTTCGTGCTGGCGGCGACGATCCTGCGGATGAAGCTGCGCTACGGCTGAGCGCGAACGCCGCGGCGCACCACCACCCGAACCACGCCGCGAAGGCCAGCCGCTGCGCCAGGCCCACCCAGCTGCCCACGGGCGCCAGCACCGCCAGCAACGGCACCAGCAGGCCCGCGGAAAGGCACAGCAGCGCGAAACCCGCACCGCGCCGCGCCGCAGCCGCCAGCAGCAGCGCGCCCGGCACGAAGGCGATCCACCACAGCATCCACGCCAGCGCGTGCAGGCGGCTGGCATCACCGTCCAGCTCGCGTGCGTCCAGTGGCAGCACGCCTTGCAGGGCGAACGCCAGCGCCGATCCCTGCACCAGGGTCAGTCCGATCCGCGCCGCCCAGCCCTGCCCGACCAGCACCGGACGCAGGCCGCGGGACGCCAGCAACAGCGCGATGCCCGGCAGCAGGAAGGCCCCCGCGTTGAACAGCATCGCGCCCGGCAGGCCCGTGGCCCCGCGCAGCGCGACCGGGTGCAGCCAGTGCGAATACGCCGGCAGCCCGATGCCCGCCAGCGCGAGGGCAAGACCGAACAGGAGGGCGGCCAGGCCGGCCAGGAGAACGGCAGTCGAAGGACGGGTCATGCGGGTCGGGTCCATTGGAAGACGTCTTCGATCCGCACGCCCAGCGCATCGGCGATGCGGAAGCCCAGCTCCAGCGATGGCGCATAGCGACCCGCCTCCAGCGCGATGATGGTCTGCCGCGTCACCCCGCAGGCATCGGCCAGCGCCTGCTGGGTCAGCTCGCCCCGCTCGAAGCGCAGGCGGCGGATCTCGTTGGTGATCGCGGTCCCGGTCATGCGCGGTCTTGCCGGTACAACCAGCCCACGGTGGCGTGGCCCGCGATGTTGGCGACCACCAGGCCCAGCAACAGCAGGGCCGGCACGGCGTATCCGTTCGGCGCCAGCAGGGCCCGGGCGGCGTCAAAGGACAGCCCGAGCGCCAGCGCGCCGAACCAGCACGAGGCCGCCCGCCGGAACGCGGCATCGGCGCGCGCGCGGATCGCCGCATCGCGCTCATCCTCCAGCGCACGGCCGGGACGCGCCTCGTCGCTGGCCGCCCGCCACCGGAACCCGTAGGTCAACGGCAACGCGATCAGTACCGCCGCGAGCGGCGTGCCGCGCCCGCCGAGCCAGGTCCCGGCCACCAGCATCAGGGCCATGCCCGCGAACATCCCGACCATGCGCCAGGCGAACCGCTCGCCGAACGGCTGGGCGTCGCGCGCCGCGGCGCGGCTCATGCCGGCACCCCGCGGCGATCGTGGCGATACAGCAGCGCGGCCACCAGCTGCTCGGCCCACAGGCCGGCCAGCAGCGCCAGCACCAGCAGGTGCGCGATGAAGGGATGGCTGAACGCGTCCAACCGCGCGGGATCGGAGAAGCCCAGCGTCACCGCCAGCGCGGCCACGCAAGCGATGGTGGCGCCGCGCGCCCATCCCCCCGCCACCAGTGCGATGCGCGCGTCCCGCTCGTCGGCCAGCACCCGGCCAGCCCAGCGCTGCTTCAGCACGTGCGACAGCACCAGCCAGGCCACGAACAGCAGGCCCAGGGTGCGACCGGCGGCACCGGCATCGGGATTGCGGTTGATCGGCAGCGCCGGCAGGAACAGGGGCGCGTCCAGCACGGCCTGCACCAGCACCGCGCCCACGAAGGCGACGCCGATCCAGGCCTGCCACTCGCCCGGCGCCACCCGCGCTTCCGCTTCGCTGCGGGGCGCGTCGTGCAACCGCGCCACCGAGCACCACACCGCGACGACGAACAGCAGCATCCCCGCCCAGCCCAGCGGCAAGGGCAGGTCGCGGTAACGCCCGGTGAAAAACAGCGCCAGCCCGACGCCGGCCAGCACCAGCCAGACCACGAAACGATCGTGACGCAGGAATCCGCGCATGCATGTCACCTCCAGCAGACTTAATGTAATGTTCAATTTACATTGCGGATTCGCGATGTCAACTATTTTTTACATCGGCTTGCGATTGCGCCCGTCGTCGCCATCTACTGCAACCTGTCCCTTGCCGATACCGCCATGACCGACGCCGCCCTTCCCCACGTGTTCGACGCTACCGCCGCCCGCTTCGAGGAGGAGGTGATCCGCCGGTCGATGGAAACGCCCGTCCTGGTGGATTTCTGGGCCACCTGGTGCGGCCCGTGCAAGTCGCTCGGCCCGATCCTGGAGAAGCTGGCCGCCGACTACCACGGCGCGTTCATGCTGGCGAAGGTGGACGTGGACAAGGAGCAGGAGCTCGCCGCCGCGTTCCAGATCCGCTCCGTCCCCACCGTGATGCTGGTGAAGGGCGGGCAGCTGGTGGACGGCTTCCCCGGCGCGCTGCCGGAAGGCCAGCTGCGCGAGTTCCTGAAGCACCACGGCATCGAGCCGGCCGCGGCGCCGGAGGAAGCCGCCGCACCAGACGCCGCGCCGCCGGTGGACCCGCACGCGGAGGTCATGCGCCTGCGCAGGGCCATCGAGGCCGCGCCGGACCAGGACGAACTGAAGCTCGACCTGGCGCTGGCGCTGCTGCAGACCGGCGGCGCCGTCGAAGCCGAGCGGTTGCTGGATGCCCTGCCCGCCCACCTGGCCACCGACGACCGCACGGTCAAGGCGCGGGCGCGCCTGGGCTTCGCCGCGCTGCTGCAGGATGCCCCGCCGGCGGAGACGCTGGCGGCCGCCATCGCCGCCGATCCCGGCGACCTGCGCGCACGCCATCTGCTGGGCGTGCGACAGCTGGTGGCCGGCGACGCCGAGGCCGGATTGGCGCAGTTCATCGAGATGCTGCGCCGCGACCGCGCCTATGGCGATGGACTGGCCCGCAAGTCGTTGATCGATGCCTTCCGCGTGGTCGAGGACGAGGACCTCGTGGGCCGCGTGCGCCGCCAGATGTCGGCGCTGCTGCTGGTCTGACGCGACCGGCGCCCGGCGCCAACTTGGTCAGTACGCCAGCGTATGGGATCATGCGCGCCCCGCCCCGCGCCCTCCCCCGCCGCATGGACCACCGCCTGTTCCGCCACGGGATCAACCTGTGGCCGCCGTTCCTGTTCGCAGGCGTCCACCTGACCGACCTGTCGGCGGATTACACGCGGGCACGGGTCGAGCTGCGCCTGCGCCCGTGGAACCGCAACTACGTGGGCACCCACTTCGGCGGCAGCCTGTTCGCGATGACCGATCCGTTCTGGATGCTGATGGTGCTGCACCACCTGGGCCGTGACCACGTGGTCTGGGACAAGGCCGGCGAGATCGAGTTCGTGAAGCCCGGGCGCGGCGTGGTGCGCGCGGACTTCGCGCTCGATGCCGCCACGCTGGACGCGCTACGCACCGGCGCGGCCGGCGGCGCCAAGGTCCTGCGCTGGTTCGAGAACGAGGTGGTGGACGCCGACGGCGACGTGGTCGCGCGCGTCCGCAAGCAACTGTACGTGCGTCGCAAACCGGGACGCTGACCGTTCCCCCGGCCGTCGCGGCCGTCGTATGCTCCGGTGGATTCGGGGAAGCGAACGACACCGTGACGGACAAGACCCAACCCAGCATCGACGGCTACCGCATCCTGCGGGTGGTCGGCCACGGCGGCATGTCGACCGTCTACCTCGGCGAGCAGGCCTCGCTGGACCGCAAGGTGGCGCTGAAGGTGATGCTGGCGGAGGCACTGGCGGACGAGGTCAGCCGCGCGCGCTTCGAGAACGAGGCGCGCACCATCGCCCGCCTCGAGCATCCCAACATCGTCGGCATCTACGAGGTGGGTCGCACCGGCGACGGCCTGCCGTTCTATTCGATGCCATACCTGCCGCGCGGCCACCTGGCGCAGCGACGCCTCGCCGGCGACCAGCCGAAGGTCGCCGCGATCCTGCGCAGCCTCCTGCAGGCGCTGGACTACGCGCACGTACGCGGCGTCGTGCACCGCGACGTGAAGGCCGAGAACGTGCTGTTCGACGACGCCGACCGGCCGATGCTGGCGGACTTCGGCATCGCCCTGCGCCGCGGCAGCAACCCGCGCCTGACCACCGCCGGGCTGGCGGTGGGCAGCACCGCCTACATGCCGCCGGAGCAGGCGCGCGGGCTGGACGTGGACCGTCGCGCCGACCTGTACAGCATCGGCGTGCTGACCTGGGAGATGCTGGTGGGCCGCCTG
>DASWXO010000102.1:0-9769 GCA_036405455.1 Thermomonas sp.
CTTCGGCGCGCGGCTTGCGCGGCGGACGCGGGCCACGGCTTTCGCCGCTGCGGCGCTCGCCGCCCGCGCTACGCTCGCCGGAACGCCCGCCGCCGCTGCGGCCACCGCGACCACCGCCACGCTTGGCTTCTTCGGCCGCGCGCGCCTCGCGCACTTCCTTGAAGATCTCGCCGATGCTCTCGCCTTCCTCGGCGTTGGCCTCCACGCCCTCGCGCGGCTTTCGCGGGAGCGCGGTCATCAATTCCTGGGTGACCGGCTCGGACGGGATCTTCTGCTCGATGTAGGCCTCGATGTCGGGCAGCGACATCGCGTAGCGCTCGCAGGCGAAGCTGATCGCGTCGCCCTCGGCACCCAGGCGCGCGGTGCGGCCGATGCGGTGCACGTAGTCCTCGGCATCGAACGGCAGGTCGTAGTTGTAGACGTACTGGACGCCGTCGATGTGCAGGCCGCGCGCCGCCACGTCGGTGGCGACCAGGATCTCCAGCTGGCCGGCCTGGAACTTCTTCAGCAGCGACTCGCGCTTCTTCTGCGGCACGTCGCCGGACAGCACGCCGACGCGGTAACCGGCGCGTTCCAGCGCCCGCGCCACGCGCTCGACGAACGCCTTGGTGTTGACGAACACCATGGTGCGCGCACCCTCGCTGCGCGACAGCAGGCCCAGCAGCAGCGGCAGCTTTTCCTCGTCGGCCGGGTAGTACAGCTTCTGGCGGACGCGGGCGGCGGTGATGTGCTCGGTCTCCACCACCAGCTTCTGCGGTTCGTTCATGTGTTCGTAGGCCAGCTCCAGCACGCGGTGGCTGAGGGTGGCGGAGAACAGCAGGGTCTGGCGCGTGCCGCGCTCCGGCATGCGGCGCAGCAGGAAGCGGATGTCCTTGATGAAGCCGAGGTCGAACATGCGGTCGGCCTCGTCCAGCACGCACATCTCGCAGGCGTGCAGGCTCACCACCTTGTGCTGCTTCACGTAGTCGATCAACCGGCCCGGGGTGGCGATGATCACGTCGGCGCCGGCCTGCAGCAGCTCGCGCTGCTTGTCGTAATCCACGCCGCCGTACACCAGCGCGAACTTCAGGCCGAGGTCGGAGGCGAACTTCACCGCGTCCTTGTGGATCTGGATGGCCAACTCGCGGGTCGGCGCCAGGATCAGCGCGCGCGGGTCCTCCGGCTTGCGGTCGGCCAGCGCCGGGCGGGTCAGCAGGCGATTGATCACCGCGACCAGGAAGGCCAGGGTCTTGCCAGTGCCGGTCTGCGCCTGGCCGGCGACATCGCCGCCACCCAGCGCCACCGGCAGGGTCATGGCCTGGATGGGGGTACAACGGGTGAACCCGGCGCCCTCCAGACCGGCCAACAGGTCCGGGTGCAGGTCGAAGGTGGAAAAGGTGATGTCGGTCAGGGGCTTGTCGGACACGGAAGGCTGCCTCGGTCGGTGGCCGGCCCGCGCGCCCAGAACGCCGCGTTGCACATCGCCACTTGTATGAATGGGGGGCAGCCGCGCAGACTGCCGGGAGAATTCCGGGGCTGGTCGTTCCCGGCACGGCGCCGCAGAACCGCCGGCGCAACCCCTTGAGTCTATCACCGGCGCGGCCCGCCGCGCCCCGCACCCTACCGGAGCCCCCCATGAGCGAAACCGTCCTGCACGCCACCGATGCCGACTTCGACAGCCAGGTCCTGGCCTCCGACCTGCCGGTGCTGGTGGACTTCTGGGCGCCCTGGTGCGGCCCGTGCAAGATGATCGCCCCGGCGCTGGACCAGCTGGCGGCCGAGTACGCCGGCAAGGCCAAGATCGTCAAGGTCGACGTGGACCAGAACCAGCAGACCGCGATGAAGTTCCACGTCCGCAGCATCCCGATGCTGCTGCTGTTCAAGGGCGGCCAGGTGCAGGCCACCCAGATCGGCGCCGTGGGCAAGGCCCAGCTGGCGCAGATGATCGACAAGGCGGTCTGAACCCGCCCGGCGGGGTCCCGGCACGGCCGGGACCCCGCACCGTCGCGGGGCGCCGACCGACGCCCCGCTGAACGGCCCGCTTGCGCGCCATGCCGCGCCAGTGCTAGCGTTATCTGCATCCGGCATCGTCCTGCATCACCGACGACGCGCCGCACCCTTCTGATCCGCCCTTCCGGCCTGATCCCTTCCCGACGACCCGCGCTCTGCGGGCGCTCGCAACGCAAGCGAGGTTTCCCCTTGTCCGACCCCACCAACGACGCCGGCGAAGTCGCCGAGAAGCGCGTGCGCAAGACCCGCGTGGCCAAGCCGCGCAGCCCAGAACAATCCGAGATGCCGCTGGCCGACGCGCCGGCGCCGGCAGCTCCGGCCCCGGCACCTGCTGCAGCGGCGCCGGCCCCGGCTGCACCGTCCAACCCCGGCGCCCAGGCCGAACACGGCGACGCTCCGCAGGCCCGCGGCCACGGTGGCGAAGGCGGCCAGCAGGATGGCCACGACGGCGGCCAGCAGCGCGATGGCGGCCACCGCAACAGCCGTCGCGAACGCTTCAAGAACCGCCGCGAGCGCCAGCGCGAACGCCAGCGCGACGGCGGCATGCAGGACGAGGGCGGCAACGGCGAGAACTTCGTCCCGCGCCCGCACCCGCAGGTGCCGGAGGGTTTCCCCACCTATTCGCTGGGCGACCTCAAGCGCATGCCGGCGCACAAGCTGCTGGAGATCGCCGACCAGCTGCAGATAAGCGAGGGCGTGGCCCGCGCCCGCAAGCAGGACATCATCTTCGCGATCCTGAAGGTGCTGACCCGCCATGGCGAAGGCGTGCAGGCCGACGGCGTGCTGGAGATCCTGCCCGACGGCTTCGGCTTCCTGCGCGCGGCCGAGGCCAGTTACCTGGCCGGCCCGGACGACACCTACATCAGCCCGTCGCAGATCCGCCGCTTCAACCTGCGCACCGGCGACCATGTCTCCGGCCGCATCCGCTGGCCGAAGGACGGCGAGCGCTACTTCGCGCTGAACATCGTCGACACCATCAACGGCGAGCCGCTGGAAGCGTCGAAGAACAAGACCCTGTTCGAGAACCTCACCCCGCTGTTCCCGCGCAAGCGCTTCAAGCTGGAGCGCGGCGACGGCTCGAGCGAGGACATCACCGGCCGCATCCTCGACCTGATGGCCCCGCAGGGCAAGGGCCAGCGCGCCCTGATCGTCAGCCCGCCCAAGGCCGGCAAGACGATGATGATGCAGCAGATCGCCAGCGCCATCACGTACAACCACCCGGACGTGCACCTGATCGTGCTGCTGATCGACGAGCGCCCGGAGGAAGTGACCGAGATGCAGCGCACGGTGCGCGGCGAGGTCATCAGCTCCACCTTCGACGAGCCGGCCGCGCGCCACGTGCAGGTCGCCGAGATGGTGATCGAACGCGCCAAGCGCCTGGTCGAGCACAAGAAGGACGTGGTGATCCTGCTCGACTCGATCACCCGCCTGGCCCGCGCCTACAACAACGTCCTGCCCAGCAGCGGCAAGGTGCTGACCGGCGGCGTGGACTCCAACGCCATGCACCGCCCGAAGCGCTTCTTCGGCGCGGCCCGCAACGTCGAGGAAGGCGGCAGCCTGACCATCATCGCCACCGCCCTGGTCGACACCGGCAGCGCGATGGACAAGGTGATCTACGAGGAGTTCAAGGGCACCGGCAACTCGGAAGTCCACCTGGACCGCCGCATCACCGAGAAGCGCGTGTACCCGGCGATCGGCGTCAACCTCTCCGGCACCCGCCGCGAGGACCTGCTGATCGAGCCCGACCTGCTGCAGAAGATCTGGATCCTGCGCAAGCTCCTGCACCCGATGGACGAGATCGCAGCGATGGAGTTCCTGCTCGACAAGATGAAGAACACCAAGTCGAACGACGAGTTCTTCAGCTCGATGCGCAAGTAAGACACCGCGCCGTCGATGCAAGCAAAACGCCCCGCATTCCTGCGGGGCGTTTCGTTTTCCAGGGGATGGATTCAGGGCGCGGGCGGCGTCAACAGTTTCGCGCCCTCTTCGAGCGGGAACACGCCGCTATCCGGCAAGGCGTCCGGATTGCCAGCCAACTTCAGCTGCGCCTGCGCCCACGGCATGTTCATGTTGCGCGGACCGGGAATGTAGGCTTCCCACTCACCCGGCTGCACCGTTTGTTCGCCGACAAGCCGGAAATCCACCGGTACGCGCACCAGCCAGCTGTCCCTGTCCGCATTCCTGCCGGTGGTGGGCGGGGTGAATGTCCAGCCCCTCGCAGCATGGATCGCCGCTTGGGCGAACTGCTTGCGCAACTGGTCCATCTGATTCGTGGAACCCGCCACGCGCAGATTGACCTGCTCGGCATCCACATTCATCACCCTGCCGTCCCGTCCGATCTGCACGATCAGGTAAGCCGTGCCCTTCCCACCCACTCTCAGGGCGCCCGTCGGAAATTGAGGGGGCTTCATCTCCAGGCGCTGCGGCCAGTCCGTTGCCTGAGACGACTCACGGCTGCCGAAATGCGTGCTGGTGATACTGATGTTGTACTTGTCGTCCTCCGACCGCTTCGCCACCAAGCGCAGGCTCATCGGCACCCGCGCACGCACCACCTCGCCGTTCACCTTGACCGGCTCGAAGCGCCAGCGATCAAGCGAGCGGCCGATGAACTCCACCAGTAGCGGCGTGAGGGGCGCTTTCGGATCCAGTTCGTGCCCCTGCACCGTCCCATCCGTGCCGATGACGACGAAACCGGTGACGCGCAGGCTGGACTCGGCCTGCTTGCGGACCGCTCTCGGGCCCCCAGCCGACAACGGCAAGGCCACCAGCAACGCAAGCGAGAACAGGAATACGCGCAGCATCACATTCCCCAATGGAAACCTACCGGGAGTATAGGGCAGGCCTGCTCCACCGCTCCCGGCTCACCCCAACATCAGACTCCCGCTCCACCGTTCGCCCGGCGCCAGCACCGCCGCCTGCAACACCTGCCCCGCCTCCACGCAGGCGAAACTCCGCCAATCGTCCGGGGCCAAGTCGCCGATACGGGCGCACGGATACTGGCCGGGGTTCCAGACCACGGTGTCGCCGAAGCCGTCCTGTTCGATGTCGAGGCGATGGTTGCCGTCAATGAGAGCCAGCGGCGCGACCACGTCGCTGTAGATGTGGTCGATGCCGGCGCCGAGCGCTTCGCCCTCGAACGCCACGTAATAGTCGTACTGCCGGTGCAAGGTGCCGCCAGCCGCGCTGTCCTCGAAATCGCAGCCCTGCAGGCCCTCGATGACGACGCTGGCGATATCGTCCACGCGCAGGTAGGTATGCAGCGCGGCGGTGAAAGCGAACGGCATCGCCCCGGTGTTCTCCACGTCCAGCGACAGCGTAAGCCGCTCGGCGGACAGGCTGACGCGCAGGCGCAGCTGGAACGGATGCGGCCAATCGGCATCCCCTCCATCGCCCGCCAGCGCGAAGACGGCGGCGTCGCCGTCCTGCCCGTCGAACGTCCACGCGCGATCGCGGGCGAACCCGTGCTTGCGCAGCGCACCACGCTCGCCGAACTGGGGAAATACCACCGGGATGCCGCCGCGGATCGGCGCGCTGCCATCGAACACGGCCCGGTCCGACAGGAACAGGCGCTCGCGCCCATCCGCCGGGACCCAGGACAGGAGCTGGCCGCCGTGCAGGGCAACCAACGCAGTGGCGCCGTCGCTGTCGAGGCGGATGCAGGAAAGGCCGAAAGCGGTAGTGGGCGTGACGCGCATGCGGCCAGTATGCCGCGCGCGGGCCATCAATCCGCGCGCACCCGCCACACCTCCGCGAGCGAAATGGCGCCGCTGCGCGCCAGCGCGACCGCGGCCTGGGTGATGGGCCGCATGCCCTCCTCGACGGCGGCCCGGTGGATGGCGTCGGCCTCGGCCCCGGGAACGATCAACTCGCGCAGGCGGGGCGTCACGACCAACAGCTCGTAGACGGCCCGCCGCCCGTGCACGCCGAGGCCTTCGCACTGGTTGCAACCGCGGCCGCGGTGGAACACCTCGTCGGCACCCACGCCCAGCCAGTCGCGCACGTGCGCATCGACCGCCTCGACCTCGCGGCAATGCGGGCACGTCAGGCGCACGAGGCGCTGCGAGATCACCGCCAGCAGGCTGGCCCGCAGCAGGTAGGGCTCCACGCCCAGGTCCAGCAGGCGGGTCACGGTGGTGGCCGCGGTGTTGGTGTGCAGCGTGCTGAGCAACAGGTGGCCTGTGAGCGCGCTCTCCACCGCGATCTCGGCGGTCTCCCGGTCGCGCACCTCGCCCACCATGATCACGTCGGGATCGTGGCGCAGGAAATTGCGCATCGCGCCGGCGAAGCTGAAGCCGGCGGCGCGGTTGACCTGCATCTGCTGGATCTCGGCGACGTGGAACTCCACCGGATCCTCGATGGTGAGGATGTTGATGCGCTGCTTGCGCAGCTCCAGCAGCATCGCGTACAGGGTGGTGGACTTGCCGCAGCCGGTGGGCCCGGTGGCGAGGAACATGCCGTGGCTGCGGCTCATCACGTCGTCGATGCGGATCCGGTCCTGCGGATCCAGCCCCAGCTCCTCCAGGCTCCACAGGCCTTCGCGGGCATCCAGCAGGCGCACCACCACGCTCTCGCCGAACACCGCGGGCAGCACGGAAATCCGCAGGTCGACGTGCGTCCCGTCCTCCGCCAGGTAGGTGGTGCGGCCATCCTGCGGCCGCCGGTGTTCGGCCAGGTTCATCCCGCCCAGCACCTTGATGCGGCTGACCACGGCCGGGTGCAGCGCGCGCAGCAGGCTGCGCACGGGCACCAGCTCGTCGTCGATGCGGAACAGCACGTCGGTGCCGTCCTTCCCCGGCCGCAGGTGGATGTCGGAGGCGCGCCGGGCCACTGCGTCCGCTAGCAGCGTCTGCACGATCCGCACCACCGGCTGCTCGCGTGCCAGCCGCTGCGCCTCGGCCTCGCTCGTTTCCAGCGTGGCGGCGGGGTCCAGGCCCAGCAGGCGGACGGTGTTGCGGTCTTCCACGCGGTCGTAGCTGCGGGCAATCGCCTCGCGAATGCCGCGCGCGGTGGCGGCCAGCGGCAGCAGGCGGTCTTGGGTGACGAACTCCAGCGCGGCCAGCGCCTCGCCATTGGAGGGATCCTCCATGGCCGCGGCCAGGAAGCCGCCTTCCGCGCGCAGCGGCACGATGCGCAACCTGCGGGCGACCTCGGGGGACAACAGGGAGGCGGCGGCCGGATCCGCGGCGACCTCGGGCAGGCGCACCAGCGGGACCCCCAGCTGCTGCGCCGTGCGGTACACCGGCTCGCTGGCGTCGTCGCCGCTCGCCAGCCACGCCTCCAACTCGACGCCCTCCGCGCCGGCTTCGCCATAGGCCTTGCGCTGGGCACGGGCGAGGTAGGCATCCAGCATCCCGCCGTCGGCGAGCAGCAGCGGACGCACGGGGAGGGAGGCAGGGCGTTCGGACATGGGCGTCTCCAGTGTTCCCCTATTCTGCTGCCAGTCCCGACCCCCCGTGTTGCGCGACGTCAAGTCCGGCGGTGCGATAATCCGGGCATGGACGAATCGACAGGCAAGGCCGGCACCACCCACTTCGGTTTCCGCGACGTGCCGGTGGCCGAAAAGCAGAAGCTGGTGGGCGAGGTGTTCTCCTCGGTCGCCGCCAAGTACGACCTGATGAACGACGCCATGAGCCTGGGCATCCACCGGCTCTGGAAGCGCTTCTTCGTCGGCACCGCGCAGGTGCGCAAGGGCGACCGCGTGCTGGACCTGGCCGGCGGCACCGGCGACATCGCCGCGCTGCTGAAGGACCGCGTGGGCGAGACCGGCGAACTGGTGCTGGGCGACATCAACGGCGACATGCTGCGGGTCGGCCGCGACCGCATGACCGACCGCGGGAACGTGCGCGGCTTCGAGTACGTGCAGTGCAACGCCGAGCGCCTGCCGTTCCCCGACGCCAGCTTCGACCTGGTGACGATGGCCTTCGGCCTGCGCAACGTGACCGACAAGGACGCCGCGCTGCGCGAGATCGCGCGCGTGCTGAAGCCGGGCGGGCAGGCGCGGGTGCTGGAGTTCTCGGAGGTGCAGGCCGAATGGTTCCGGCCGATCTACGACTTCCACTCGTTCAAGGTGCTGCCCAGGCTGGGCAGCCTGTTCGCCGGAGACGCCGCTAGCTACCAATACCTGGCCGAATCGATCCGCAAGCATCCGCCGCAGGACGCCCTGAAAGCGATGATGGAAGCGGCCGGGCTGGTCCGCTGCAGCTACCGCAACCTCAGCGCCGGCATCGTGGCCATCCACACCGGCTACAAGGCCTGACCCATGACCGGACAACCGCCGCTGAAGAATTTCCGCGACAGCCCCTGGCGCTACTCGCAGTTCGTCATCCTTGGGCTGATCGCGGCCGGGCTGGTGAACTGGCTGAGCCCGCTGGGCTGGCCGGCGGCGCTGGGCATCGGGGCGGCGGTCGGCGTGGGCTACCTGCTGTTCGAGAAGAAGCGCGGCGTGATCTGATCGGGATGGACGCCCCCGCCCCGCCCGACATCCGCCTGGAGCCGAGCTGGAAGGCCCGCGTGGGCGACTGGTTCGCCCGCGACGACATGCGCGCGCTGGCCGCGTTCCTGCGCCAGCGCAAGGCGGCGGGCGCCACCGTCTATCCCCCCGGCGGCGAGATCTTCGCCGCGTTCGACGCCACCCCGTTCGACGCGGTGAAGGTGGTGATCCTCGGCCAGGACCCGTACCACGGCCCCGGCCAGGCCCACGGGCTGTGCTTCTCGGTCCGCCCGGGAGTGCCGGTGCCCCCCTCGCTGGACAACATCTACAAGGAGCTGGCGCGCGACACCGGCTTCGTCCGCCCGGACCACGGCTGCCTGCTGCCGTGGGCACGCCGCGGGGTGCTGCTGCTCAACAGCGTGCTGACGGTCGAGGCCGGCCAGCCCGGGTCGCACCAGGGCAAGGGCTGGGAGGGGTTCACCGACCACGTGGTGGACGTGCTCAACCGCGAACGCGAGGGCTTGGTGTTCCTGCTCTGGGGCAGCTATGCCCAGAAGAAGGGGGCGGTGATCGACCCGCGCCGGCACCGGGTGTTGAAGGCGCCCCACCCCTCGCCGCTGTCCGCGCACCGGGGCTTCCTCGGCTGCGGGCACTTTTCGGCCGCCAACCAGTTCCTGGCCAGGACCGGGCAGGCACCGGTGGACTGGTCCCTGCCGGCCGCCAGGGACTTGTAAGGCCCGGCGACCGCCTCCATGTCGGTGGGATGGCCCGCGTGGCCGACCGGCAGCTGAACGTCCGGGTGTTCCACGGGTGAAACGCTCAGAACTTCCCCCGCCGTTAGCAGTCACAGATGGCGACTGCTAGAATCGATCGCATGAGGGACACCACCATGACGTCCACCGCTCTTGTCGCCAACAACCTGCCGATCCCCAGCGCGATGGGTTCGCTGGAGGCGTACATCGGCGCCGTGCACCAGATCCCCGTGCTCTCCGTCGAGGACGAGCAGCGGCTGGCGCGCCGCCTGCGCGAGGACAACGACATCGCCGCCGCGCAGGAGCTGATCCTGTCGCACCTGCGCTTCGTCGTCCACGTGGCCCGCGGCTACAGCGGCTACGGCCTGCAGCTGGGCGACCTGATCCAGGAAGGCAACATCGGCCTGATGAAGGCGGTGAAGCGCTTCGATCCCGCCGTCGGCGTGCGCCTGGTGAGCTTCGCGGTGCACTGGATCCGCGCCGAGATGCACGAGTTCATCATCAAGAACTGGCGCATCGTGAAGGTGGCCACCACCAAGGCGCAGCGCAAGCTGTTCTTCAACCTGCGCAAGAGCAAGACCCGCCTGGGCTGGCTCAA
>DASWXO010000103.1:0-1555 GCA_036405455.1 Thermomonas sp.
CGAGGGTTGCACCGTGCAGGTGCTGGCGACGCCGGCACAGGACGCCACCGCGAGTCTCGACAAGCTCGCCGCTGCGCTGGGCGCCGCGCAGGCCGCGCCGGCGCTGCAGCCCGCGGCGCGCCCATCGCGCCCGCGCGGCCGCCTCACCGCCGCCAAGGTCTGCAAGGCCGTGGGCCACCTCCTGCCGGAGCGCGCCATCGTCATCGACGAGGCGATCACCTCCGGCCTGCTGCTCGGCACGATGACCACCGGCAGTCCGCGCCACGACCTGCTCACCCTCACCGGCGGTGCCATCGGCCAGGCCCTGCCGAACGCGGTGGGCGCGGCCATCGCCTGCCCGGACCGCCCGGTCCTCGCGCTGGTTGGCGACGGCAGCGCGATGTACACGCTGCAGGCGCTGTGGACGATGGCGCGCGAGCGCCTCGACGTCACCACGATCGTCTTCAACAACGCCAGCTATTCGGTGCTCAACGTCGAACTGGAGCGCGTGGGCGCCGACGCCGCGCCGGGCCCCAAGGCCCGCTCGCAGCTGGACCTGCACGGCCCGGTGCTGGACTTCTGCCGGCTGGCGCAGGGCATGGGCGTGCACGCCGCCCGCGCGGACACGGCGGAGGCCTTCTGCAAGGCGCTGGAGTACGCGTTGGCGCACCCCGGCCCGCACCTCATCGAGGCCGTGGTGCCGGAGTCGCTGGGCGGCGCCAAGCGCCGCGTGCTGCCGTGGCTGCTGCGCTCGCTGCCGAACCTGCCGCTGCCCGTGGCGCGGGCGCTGAAGCGCAAGATCGCGCCCTGACGGGATCAGTGACGCACCGCGCGGCCACCGGCCGCGCGGCAGGCCTAAAGCGTGGCCGCCGCCGCGACGATGTCCTCGTCCTTCGGGATCACCAGGAAGGCCGCGCCGGCCAGCGGCGTGTAGGTGTCCGCGCCGACGACGCGCCGGATCGGCTTGCCGCCGAAGCCCGCCTCGGTGATCGCGGTGATCACGCCTTCGCCGATGCCGGCGCTGAAGCGGCCTTCATCCACCACCAGGATCCTGTCGCACTCGCCCGCATGCTTCGCGATGGCCGCGTGGTTCAGCGGCACCAGCCAGCGCAGGTCGACCACGCGCACCTTCCAGCCGCGCGTCTTCTCGATCTCGCGCGCGGCACGCAGGCTCATCGGCATGCCGTTGCCGAAGCTGAAGATCACGCAGTCGGTGGCGTCCGCGTTGTACACGCGCTCCTCGCCCAGCACCAGCGCCTGGTCGGGGGCGGGGTACTCGGTCAGCCACTGGCCGTCGCCCGGCTCGTACAGATCCTTGGTCATGTACAGCGCGATGGGTTCGAGGAAGGCGGTGACGCGCCCATCCACCTTCGCCAGCGCCGCCAGCGTGCGCAGCATCATCGCGGCGTCGTCACCGCGCGAGGCGCAGCCCACTACCAGGCCCGGGATGTCGCGCAGCGCGGTCACCGAGTTGTCGTTGTGGAAGTGCCCGCCGAAGCCGCGCTGGTAGCCCAGGCCGGCGATGCGCACCACCATCGGGTTGCGGAACTGGTCGTCGCTGAAGAACTGCAGCGAG
>DASWXO010000104.1:0-8130 GCA_036405455.1 Thermomonas sp.
CCCAGGAAGCCCATGCCGTGGCGGCGCTTGCGCATGATCTCGTCCCTTTGCTGTTGCAAGGGAAGCCCGTTGACCTCCACCACGTTGTCCAGCATGCGGGTGAACACGCGCACCACTTCCTTGTATTCCTCCCAGTCGAACGTGGCCTGGTCGGTGAAGGGATGCTTGACGAACTTGGTCAGGTTGACCGAGCCCAGCAGGCAGGCGCCGTACGGCGGCAGCGGCTGCTCGCCGCAGGGGTTGGTGGCGCGGATGGTCTCGCACCACCAGTTGTTGTTCATCTCCTTGACCTTGTCGATCAGGATGAACCCCGGCTCGGCGTAGTCGTACGTCGAGACCATGATCATGTCCCACAGGTGGCGGGCGCGGATGTGGCCGTAGATCTTGCAGGCCACCAGGCCGTCGTCGCGCACGATGTAGTTGCGGTGGGTCGGCCAGTCGCGCCAGACCACCTGCTCGGCGTCGTCCAGGTCGACGTCGCCCTTCTCCATGATGTTCACCGGGAACACCAGCGGCCAGTCGGCGTCGTGTTCCACCGCCTGCATGAAGCCGTCGGTGATCAGCAGGGACAGGTTGAACTGGCGCAGCCGGCCGTCCTCGCGCTTGGCGCGGATGAAGTCCTTCACGTCCGGGTGCGACACGTCGAAGGTGCCCATCTGCGCGCCGCGGCGGCCGCCGGCGGAGGACACGGTGAAGCACATCTTGTCGTAGATATCCATGAAGGACATCGGGCCCGACGTGTAGGCGCCGGCGCCCGCCACGAACGCGCCGCGCGGGCGCAGCGTGCTGAACTCGTAGCCGATGCCGCAGCCGGCCTTCAGGGTCAGGCCGGCTTCGTGGACCTTGTCCAGGATGCCGTCCATCGAATCCTCGATGGTGCCGGAGACGGTGCAGTTGATCGTCGAGGTGGCGGGCTTGTGCTCCTGCGCGCCGGCGTTGGACGTGATGCGGCCGGCGGGAATGGCCCCGCGGCGCAGCGCCCAGGTGAAGCGCTCCTGCCAGTACTGCTGCAGCTCGGCGGTGGGCTCGGCCTCGGACAGCGCCTTGGCGACGCGCTTGTAGGTGCCGTCGATGTCGGCATCCAGCGGCACCCCCTGCTTGGTCTTCAGGCGGTACTTCTTGTCCCAGATGTCCACCGACGCCGGCTGCATCGGGATGTCCTGATTTGCGTCCGTGGTCACCGCTTCCAGCCTCGCCGTGCTCATGCCCTTCGACTCTCCTGTCTTTATAGACCCGCGCGGTGGCGGATCCGTTGCCCGTGCCCCGCCCCCGGCATCCGTCGGGGGCGACGATGCAGGCCGCGCGGGGCGCGCAGCCTGCGGATGCTTCAATGTGATGGCGTTGCCGCCGGTCCTTGCTTCGTCACGCGCCGCTCCCCTGCCGACGTCGTTGCCCCGTGTCTGGCGGCGCCCCTACGCCACTAGCCTTGGGTTTTCCTGCAATCACGAACCACTAGATCTAGTGGCCCAACCGGACGGACGATAGCCACGCCCCGGGGCCAAGTCAACGCGAAAATTTACCGGCGGAGGCTTGCGTTTCCGGGCGCCGGGCTGAGACCGCCCGGCGGTGCGGGTTCCACGGTGTCCGGGGGATTTCCGGCGTGGAACTGAATGCGCGGATGCTGCGGCGCGGCGCCTGCGGGCGCCGGACCGGCGCCGCCCGGACCGCCTTCAGCCGCGATTGCGCGAGGCGTCGCAAGACTCGGCAATACTTGTCCCGTCGCCAGGCCTACCCCACGTATCGCCGCATGAAGACCGCTGCCAAGACCCTGCTCGCCCTCACCGCCGCCGCCGCCTTCGGCGGCTTCGCCGCCACCGGCCTCAAGCTGATGCTGGACCAGCCGGCCGAAGCGGCGCCCGCCTCCGCGGCCACCACGCTGCCGGCCGCGGGGGCGCTGCCGAACGCCATCGCCGGCACGCCGATGCCCTCGCTGGCGCCGATGCTCAAGCGCGTGCTGCCCGCGGTGGTCAGCGTGAACACCAAGCAGGTGGTGCGGGTGAACACGCCGTTCGGCGACGACCCGGTGTTCCGCCGCATCTTCGGCATCCCGCAGGAGCGCATCGCGCAATCGCTGGGCTCGGGCGTGATCATCGACGCCCAGCGCGGCCTGGTGCTGACCAACAACCACGTGGTGGAGGATGCCGACGAGGTGCAGGTGACGCTGGCCGACGGGCGCAGCCTGAAGGCGGAGTTCGTGGGCAACGACGCCGACACCGACATCGCGCTGATGCGCATCCCGGCGCAGAACCTGACCGCGATCCCGGTGGCGAACAGCGACCAGCTGCAGATCGGCGATTTCGTGGTGGCCATCGGCAACCCGTTCGGCGTGGGCCAGACGGTGACCAGCGGCATCGTGTCCGCGGTGGGCCGCAACAACCTGCCCGGCGCCGGCTACCAGAACTTCATCCAGACCGACGCCAGCATCAACCCGGGCAACTCCGGCGGCGCGCTGGTGAACCTCAACGGCGAGCTGGTGGGCATCAACACCGCCAGCTTCAACCCGCGCGGCTCGATGGCCGGCAACATCGGCCTGGGCTTCGCCATTCCGTCCAACCTGGCCAGCCGGATCAAGGACCAGCTGCTGGTCGGCGGCGTGGTGCGCCGCGGCACCTTGGGCATCGACACCCAGGACGTGGACGCGCGCCTGGCCAAGGGCCTGGGCCTGGCCGAAGCGCGCGGCGCGGTGGTGACCCGCGTGTACCCCGGCTCCGCCGCCGGCGCCGCCGGGCTGAAGGTGGGCGACGTGGTGGTGGCCGCCAACGGCCAGCCGATCGACAACGCCGAGGCGCTGCGCAACTTCCAGGGCCTGCAGGCGCCGGACGCCACCGTGGTGCTGGACCTGCGCCGCGACGGCAAGCCGGTGCGCATCACCAGCGGCCTGCGCGAGGCGCCGAAGGCGCTGGACGGCGCCCAGCTGGATCCGCGCCTGGCCGGCGCCAGCTTCGCGGAGCTGCCGGAATCGCTGCGCCGCCAGGGCCTGGCCGGCGTGCTGGTGGAGAAGGTGCAGCGCGGCAGCCGCGCGCAGCAGAACTACCTGCAGCCGGGCGACGTGGTGCTGGCCGCCAGCACCGGCGAGTTCAGCGACCTGACCGGCTTCCGCGCCAGCCTGGCACGCACCCCCGATGCCCTGGTGCTGCAGGTGCTGCGCAACGGCCGCGCCTACAACGTGCCGATGCGCTGACGCGGTCGTCACTGGATCGGTGCGACACTGGCATTCCACTCCCACCCGAGGATGCGGCAGATGAGCGAACACACCGAAGCGGTCAAGAGCAACCTGGGCGAGGCCGGCGCGCACCTGAAGCAGGCCGCCAGCGCGGCGGGTGGCGCGGTGAAGAACGCCGCCGGCGCGGCCGGCGACGAGCTGCGCCTGGGCAAGGCGCAGGTGAAGGCCGAGCTGGCCGACGGCGCGGTGGCCGGGATCGGCGCCGCCGAACACCTGGGCGGGGCGGCGGGCGAACAGGCCAACGCGCTGATGGACAAGGGCCGCGACCTGCTGGACAGCGCCGCCGAACTGATCCGCGAGCGCCCGCTGGCGGCGTTCGGCGTGGCCTTCGCGGCCGGCTGGATCATTTCCAAGCTCGGCCGCAGCGACAAGTAAGCCGCCGCATGACCGGCGGGGACCAAGGGGACGCCACGGCGCCCGGGGCCAACGGCACGGGCGCGGCGGACGCTGCGCCCGGCGTCAGCGACACACTGCACCGCCTCGGTGACGAAGGCCGCGCCACCCTGCGCGCGGGCCGCGACACGCTGCGCGCGCTGCGCGTGCTGCTGGCCGCGGACTTCGCGCTGGCCCGCGCCGCGCTGACCCGCGCGGCGGTGTGCGTGGCGCTGGCGGTGACGTTCGGCGGTTCCGCGTGGCTGCTGCTGATGGCGGCACTGATCGCCGCGCTGCAGGCGCTGGGGCTGTCGTGGCTGGGCGCCCTGCTGCTGGCCGCGCTGCTGAGCCTCGCCGTGACCGCCGCGGCCGCGTGGAGCGCGGTGCGCTACTTCGGCCACACCGGCATGCAGGCCAGCCGCCGCCAGCTGTCGCGGATGGGGCTGGACGCGCTGGAGGATCTGCTGGGCGGGCTGGACGACGACGCGTCCCGCGCACCCTCGCCGACAGCAGCGGCCCCGCTCCACGATCGGGAGCCGCAGGCATGAACTTCGAGACCTTGCGGCACCGGGTCGCGCAGGCCGAACAAGCGGTGGTGGTGCGCGAAACGCGCACCCGCCAGCAGTGGGCGCAGCTGCGCACCACCTGGCGCACCGGCTGGACGCCGGGGCGGATCGTGATCGCCGGCCTGGCGGCAGGCTTCGTCGTCGGCCGTGCGCGCCCGCTGCGGCTGGCCGGCAGCGGCGGGCTGCTGACCCTGCTGCGCGCGCTGGCCCCGCTGCTGGCGGGCGTGCAGGCCGGCATGCAGGCGGCAAGCCCGGACGACACCGCCGGCATGGATACGCCGCCATGACCCCGCACGACGACGCCATGCCCCTGGCCGACGCCCTGGCGCCTGCAGAGCCGCACGCCACGCCGCCGCGCCCGCGCGGCCCGATGTCGCTGGTGGTGCTGGCCGTGCTGGCCGTGGGTTACACCCTGTGGGCCAGCCAGGCGCTGATCCTGCCGGTGCTGCTGGCGATGTTCTTCGCGCTGGTGGGCAACCCGATCATCCGCGTGCTGCGGCGGCTGCACATCCCCCGCTTCGTCGCCGCGCTGGCGGTACTGAGCAGCGGCATCGCGCTCACGCTCCTGCTGGGCCTGCAGCTGGTGCGCCCCGCCAGCGAGTGGGTGCGCGACGCCCCGCGCGAGCTGCGCACGCTGGCGCCCAAGCTGCAGAAACTCACCAAGCCGGTGCAGGACGCCAACAAGGCGGCCGAGAACATCGCCCGCGCCGCCGGCGGTGAGAACACCGCGCGGCCGGTGCAGGTGGTGCGCACCGAGGCCAACGACCCGTACAAGTCGCTGACCGCCACGCCGCGGATGGTGGCGTCGGTGCTGGCGGTGGTGCTGCTGGCGTTCTTCTTCATGGTGTACGGGCAGGACCTGCAGCGGCACGCCATCGCGCTGCTGCCGGACCGGCAGAAGAAGAAGCTGACGGTGGAGATCCTGCAGGCCATCGAGACCGAGGTGAGCCGCTACGTGCTGACCATCAGCGCGATCAACGTGGTGGTGGGCCTGGTGTTCGCAGCCTGCCTGCACGTCGCGCTGGACGTGCCGCTGGACGACGCGCTGCTGTGGGGCACCATGGCGACCCTGCTGAACTTCGCGCCCTACGTGGGCCCGCTGATCGGCATCGTGGCCATGCTGCTGATGGGCTTCTCGGTGTTCGACGAGCCGCTGCGCGCGCTGCTGCCGTCGGCGATCTACCTGGGCCTGCATACGCTGGAAGGGCAGATTGTCACCCCCATCGTGCTGGGCCGGCGGATGGCGCTGTCGCCGCTGGTGCTGATCCTGGCGCTGATGGTGTTCGGCTGGCTGTGGGGGATCGTGGGCCTGCTGCTGGCGGTGCCGATGCTGGTCTGCGTGAAGATCGTGCTGTCGCGCCTGGACGGCATGGACGGCTGGGCGCGGCTGCTGGAGTGAGCGCGCTGCCGGCGGCGCCGGGGCGGCCTACAATGCGGGCGTGAACCTGCCCATCCGCGCCATCACCTTCGACCTCGACGACACCCTCTGGCCGTTCGCCCCGATCGGGGAGCGCATCGAGAACGCCCTGCACGCCTGGTTCGTCGCGCACAGCCCGCGCACCGCCGAGCGCTTCCCCATCGCGGAGATGCGCGCCCTGCGCGAACGCGTGTTCGCCGAGTTCCCCGAGCACGCCCACGACATGGGCCTGCTGCGCCGGCTGACCATCGAGCGCGCGCTGCGCGAGAGCGGCGACGACCCGGCGCTGGCCACCGCCGCGTACGCGATCTTCTTCCACGAGCGCAACCGGGTGGACTTCTATCCCGACGCGCAGGATGGCCTGCACCGCGTGGCCGCCCACCTGCCGATCGCCGCGCTGACCAACGGCAACGCCGACCTCGCCGTGATCGGCATCGCCGGGCTGTTCCGGTTCCAGCTGGGCGCGCGCGAGTACGGCGCCGCCAAGCCGGACGCGGGCCTGTTCCACGAAGCCTGCCGCCGGCTGGGCGTCGCGCCCGCCGAGGTGCTGCACGTGGGCGACCACCCGCACATGGACGTGGCCGGCGCCGCCCACGCCGGCCTGCGCACCTGCTGGATCGACCGCGGCGACCACGCCTGGCCGGACGGCCTGCCGCGCGCCGACCTGCACGTCACCACCCTGACCGCGCTGGCCGACTGGCTGGACGCGGGCGCCCCTTTCGAGAACGCCGCATGACCCTGCCCGCCGGTTTCACCTCCTCCGTTGGCGCCGCGCTGCCGCTGCACGCGGTGCGCAAGGCCGACTTCGCCGCCTGGTGCCAGGCGCAGCCCGCGCCGGTGCAGGCGTGGCTGGCGGCGCAACGCTTCGACGGCGCCGCCGGCAGCGCCTGCAGCTGGCCCGATGCCGACGGCCGCGTGGCCGGCGCGGTGGTGGGCGTGGACGACCTGCACGACCCCTTCGCCTGGGCGCACGCACCGCGCGCGCTGCCGGCCGGTGACTGGCGGGTGGCCGCCGAGCTGGATGGCGGCGCGCGGCGCGCGCTGCAGCTGGGCTGGGGCCTGGGCCTGTACCGCTTCGCCCGCTACAAGGCGCAACCGGCGCCGGCCGCGCAGCTGGCGGCGGACGGCTTCGATGCGGAAACCTTCGACCTGCTGGCCGCTTGCGTGCGCGTGCGCGACCTGGTCAACACGCCCACCGAGCACATGGGCCCCGACGAACTGGACGCGGCGGCGCGCGCGATCGCGCAGGCGCACGGCGCCACGGTCGCCGTCATCGCCGGCGATGATCTGCTGGCACGCAACTACCCGTCCATCCACGCGGTCGGCCGCGCCTCGCACCGCGCGCCGCGCATCATCGAACTGGGCTGGGGCGACGCGTCGCATCCGCACGTGGTGATCTGCGGCAAGGGCGTGTGCTTCGACACCGGCGGGCTGGACCTCAAGGCCGCCGCCGGCATGCGCAACATGAAGAAGGACATGGGCGGCGCCGCGCATGCGCTGGCGCTGGCCGAGCTGGTGATGGCGCGCAAGCTGCCGCTGCGCATCACCCTGCTGGTGGCCGCGGTGGAGAATGCCGTCGGCCCGAACGCGTTCCGCCCGGGCGAAGTCATCGCCACCCGCAAGGGCGTGAGCGTGGAGATCGACAACACCGACGCCGAAGGCCGGCTGGTGCTGTGCGACGCGCTGACCCGTGCCTGCGAACTGGCGCCCGACCTGCTGCTCGATTTCGCCACCCTCACCGGCGCCGCGCGCATCGCGCTGGGCCCGGACCTGCCGGCGCTGTACGCCAACGACGAGACGCTGGCCCACGACTGGCTGGCCGCCGGCCAGCAGGTGCGCGACCCGCTGTGGCGGATGCCGCTGTGGCGGCCGTACCTGCGCTACCTCACCAGCGGCATTGCCGACCTCGCCAACAGCAGCAACACCACGATGGCCGGCAGCGTCACCGCGGCGCTGTACCTCGAGCGCTTCGTCGACGAGGGCGTGCGCTGGGGCCACGTGGACGTGTACGCGTGGAACGACGGCGACCGCCCCGGCAAGCCGGCCGGCGGCGAAGCGCAGGGCCTGCGCGCCGCCTACGCGCTGCTGAAGGCCCGCGCCGACGCCTGATCCGGCGTCAGCCGGCACCGCGCAGCAGCGGTGCCAGCGCGCGCAGCCGCACCTGCGTGGCCGGCCCCACCAGCGCGAACGCGGTGCGGCCTTCGGCCCAGTACTGCGCCAGCAGGCGGCCGTCGCGGCGTTCGCCCGGCGCCGCCAGGCGCGGCGTACGCGGACGCAGGTACAGGCCGATGCGGCCGCCATCGCGGTCCTGGTAGACCAGCATCGCGGCCGCGCCTTCCGGCGTGGACAGCAGCCGCCCGCCTTCCAGGCGATAGCCCCGCGCACTGAAATCCGGCACGTCGCCGGCCGCACCGAACTGCGCGTGCAGCCACGCCTGCAGCTGCGTGCGCCGGCCGGCGTCGAACTCCAGCGGCGCCGGTCCGGTGGCGAACAGCCGGTACGCCGCCACCGCATCGGCCATCGGCGCGCGATCGCCGGCGCCCGCGCCGCGC
>DASWXO010000105.1:0-3714 GCA_036405455.1 Thermomonas sp.
CGCCGACTTCACCTACACCGAGGAAATGCTCAAGCACTTCATCCGCAAGGTGCACAAGAGCCGCTTCCTGCGCCCCAGCCCGCGCGTGCTGGTGTGCGTGCCGGCCGGCAGCACCCAGGTGGAGCGCCGCGCGATCAAGGAATCGGCCGAGGAGGCCGGCGCCCGCGAGGTCTACCTGATCGAGGAGCCGATGGCGGCCGCGATCGGCGCCGGCATGCCGGTGACCGAGGCTCGCGGCTCGATGGTCGTGGACATCGGCGGCGGCACCACCGAGGTCGCGGTGATCGCGCTGAACGGCATCGTGTACTCGCAGTCGGTGCGCATCGGTGGCGACCGCTTCGACGAGGCGATCATCGCCTACGTCCGCCGCCACCACGGCATGCTGATCGGCGACGCCACCGCCGAGAAGATCAAGATGGAGCTGGGCAACGCCTACCAGCAGCAGGTCGTGCGCGAGATGGAAATCTCCGGCCGCCACCTAGCCGAGGGCGTGCCGAAGATCATCTCGATCTCCTCCAACGAAGTGCTGGAAGCCCTGCGCGAGCCGCTGTCCGGCATCGTCTCGGGCATCCGCCTGGCGCTGGAGCAGACCCCGCCGGAGCTCTGCGCGGACGTGGCCGAGCGCGGCATCGTGCTCACCGGCGGCGGCGCGCTGTTGCGCGACCTCGACAAGTTGATCTCGGAGGAGACCGGCCTGCACGTGCAGGTGGCGGACGATCCGTTGACCTGCGTGGCGCGTGGCGGTGGCCGCGCGCTGGAGCTGGTGGACATGCACGGCAACGAGTTCTTCGCGCCGGACTGATCCGCTTGCACGGGCCGGCCCTGCCGGCCGCCCGCCGGGCGCTGGACGCCCGCCCGCGCGGGCTCGAGGTTTCCGGATCCGCCCTCCCAACGACGCCAGCAGACCGCCCGACGTGTCCTCCCTTGCCGGACCTTCCGCACCCCGTCCCGGCGACATCGCCGGCGTGCTGCGGCTGCTGGCCTTCCTGGTGGTCGCCGGCGCCCTGATGGTTCTCGACTACCGCGGCGGTTGGCTGCACGCGGTCCGCACCCGCGCCGAAGCCGCGGCGCAGCCGCTGTGGTGGTTGGCCGGCCTGCCGTCGCGCGCCGGCGCCAGCCTGCGCGAGAACGCGGTGACCCGCACCCAGCTGGCCCGCGACAACGCCCGCCTGCGCGAGGCGCTGCTGCTGGAGGCGGCCCGCAACGCCCGCCTGCGCACCGCCGCCGCCGAGAACGCGCGCCTGCGCGGCCTGCTGGACAGCGCCGAGCGCGGGCGCCTGGACGTGCAGCTGGCCGGCATCCTCGACGTCGACCTCGATCCCACCCGCCAGCGGCTGCTGCTGGATGCGGGCAGCACCAGCGGCGTGCGCGTCGGGCAGCCGGTGATCGACGCGGGCGGCCTGATGGGTCAGGTCATCGCCACCACGCCGACCACCGCGACCGTGCTGCTGATCACCGACCCCGACCATGCGGTGCCGGTCATGGTGGCCCGCACCGGCGTGCGCCTGGTGGTCTACGGCAGCGGTCGCAGCGATGCCCTGCACCTGGCCGACGTCCCGCTCTCGGCGGACGTGCGCGAAGGCGATGAGCTGCTCACCTCCGGGCTGGGCGACCGCTTCCCGCCCGGCTTCGCGGTCGGCACCGTCGGCGCCCTGCGCGCCGACGACACCCGCGCCTTCCTCGAGGCCGACGTGAAGCCCGCCGCCCAGCTCGACCGCGGCCGCGACGTGCTGCTGCTGCGCGGGTACCGGCCTGCGGCCACGACGGCCGCGCCCGGCGGGTCGGCAGCGACGGCGGTACCGCCGCCTGCAGCGTCCCCGGCCACCGCGCCCGTGGCCCGTCCCCCGGCCGCACCGCGCCAGGGGGCCACGCCATGAGCCGGCCGCGCAACGGCTGGGTGCTGCCGGCCAGCCTGCTGCTGGCCCTGCTGCTGGGGCTGGTGCCGCTGCCCGGCATCCTGCAAGCGCTGCGGCCTTACTGGCTGGCGCTGGTGCTGGCCTACTGGCTGCTGGAAGCGCCGGACCGCGTCGGGCTGGGCAGCGCGTTCGTGCTCGGCCTGCTGGCCGACGTCGCGTTCGGCAGCCTGCTCGGCGAGCAGGCGCTGCGCTTGGTGGTGCTGGCCTTCATCCTCGAACGCTTCCGCGCGCGCTTGCGGTTCTTTCCGGTGTCGCAGCAGGCGCTCACCATCGGCGTGCTGCTGGTCAACGACCGCGTGATCGCCGCGGGCCTGCACGTGCTGGCCGGCACGCCGCCGCTGTCGTGGGCGTACTGGGGGGCACCGCTGGTGGGCATGCTGCTGTGGCCGCCGCTGCACCTGCTGCTGGATGCGCTGCGGCTGCGCCGGCGGGCCTGAGCCATGGTCCGCCGCGCCCGCCTGATCAAGGACCACACTGCCGAGGCCGCGCTGTTCCGGCGCCGCGCGCTGGTCGGGTTCCTCGGCGTCCTGCTCGGCCTGGGCGCGCTGGGCGGCTGGTATTTCCGCCTGCAGGTGCTGCGCCACGACGAATTCGCGACCCGCTCGGAAGCCAACCGGCTGCGGCTGGTGCCGGTGGCACCGGCGCGCGGCCTGATCTACGACCGCAAGGGCCGCATCCTGGCCGACAACATCGCGGCGTGGCGGCTGGAGGCAGTGCCGGAGCGCGCCGGCGACGGCGCGGCACTGCTGGCCAGGCTGCAGGGCGTGGTGGCGCTGGATGCCGAGCAGCAGGCGCAGTTCCTGCGCGACTACCGTGCGGCGCGCCCGTTCAAGCCGGTCACCCTCAAGCTCCGCGTGCCGGACGAGGAGGCCGCGCGGTTCGCGGTGAACCGTTGGCGCTTCCCCGGCGTCGAGCTGGTGCCGTACCTCGGACGGATCTATCCCTACGGTGCGCTGTTCGCACACGTGGTGGGCTACGTCGGTCGCATCGACGACAAGGACCTGGCCGCGATGGGCGACATCGGCGGCGCCTACACGCACACCGGCAAGACCGGGCTGGAGCGCTATTACGAGGCGCTGTTGCGCGGCAAGCCCGGCTACCGGCGGCTGGAAACCAACGTGGCCGGGCGCACCGTGCGCGCGCTGGACACCGTGCCGGCGGTGCCCGGCACCGATCTGCGGCTGTCGATCGACGCCGAGCTGCAGCAGGCGATGGTGGACGCGTTCGGCGACCTGGAAGGGTCGGCGCTGGCGATGGATCCGCGCAGCGGCGAGATCCTCGCGATGGTCAGCCTGCCGTCGTTCGACCCCAACCTGTTCGTCAACGGCATCAGCCACGCCGACTTCCAGGCGCTGAACGCCAACCCGTCGCGCCCGCAGTTCAACCGCATCGTGCTGGGCGGCGTGGCGCCCGGTTCGACCATCAAGCCGCTGACCGCGTTGGCGGGCCTCGATAGCGGCCTGCGCCAGCCCGACGACAAGGTCCTGTCGACGGGCGTGTTCCGCCTGCCCGGCATGCGGGGTCGCGGCTGGCTGGACGGCGTGCACGGCTGGACGGACGCCCGCAAGTCGATCTACGAATCGGTCAATACGTACTACTACGAGCTGGCGCTCGACATGGGCGTGCAGCGCTACGACGCCTACATGGCGAAGTACGGCTTCGGCCAGAAGACCGGCATCGACCTCGCCGGCGAAATCGAAGGCATCGTCCCGTCGCCCGCCTCGAAGATGAAGTACGCCCGGCAGCGCTGGTATCCGGGCGACCTGGTGAACTCCTCCATCGGCCAGGGCCTGTGGAA
>DASWXO010000106.1:0-15615 GCA_036405455.1 Thermomonas sp.
AATGCGTTTCAAGTCGCCCCCCGATACTCGCTTGGTTGAAACGCATCGCCCGCCGCGCGCCCCCATGACAGTGTCGTTGTCGAAATGAAAGATCTGTTTTCCGCCGCACGTGCCTGCCTCGATGCCGCCTCGCCGGACGACAAGCCGGCACTGACGCTGGCGATGGCCGCTGCCTTCGCGCGCGGCGAGCTGGCAGTCGACGGGGAGGCGCCGCCGCCCGAGCCGATCCGCATGCCGGGTCGCCCCGCCCGTCCGTCGCTGGTGCACCCGCGCGACCTGCCGCGGCGCGGCTTCGGTTCCGACGAGGGGCGCGCCGCCTTCATCCACGCGGTGGCCCACATCGAGTTCAACGCGATGGACCTGGCCTGGGACGCGGTCTACCGGTTCCGTGGCATGCCGCAGGCGTTCTACGCGGACTGGGTGTCGGTCGCGAACGACGAGGCGCGCCATTTCGTGATGCTGCGCACCCGGCTGCGCGACTTCGGCCACGACTACGGCGATTTCGACGCCCACAACGGCCTGTGGGAGATGGCGGAGAAGACCGCGCACGATGGCCTGGCGCGGATGGCGCTGGTGCCGCGGGTGCTGGAGGCGCGCGGGCTGGACGTGACCCCGGGGATGATCGTGAAGCTGCGTGCGCTGGGCGACGATGCCACCGCCGATATCCTCGCGCTGATCCTGCGCGAGGAAGTCGGCCACGTCGCCGCCGGCAGCCGCTGGTACCGCTGGCACTGCGAACGCGCCGGCGTCGAGCCGCGCGCACGTTTCCGCGCGCTGCTGCGCGAGTACGCCAGCGGCGTGCTGCACAAGCCGTTCAACACCGAGGCGCGGCTGGAGGCCGGGTTCGACGCCGAGGAACTGGACAGCCTGCTGGCCGAAGCCGACTGAGCCCGGCACCGGGGTCACGCGGTTGCGGCACACTGGGCGTCCAACCCCAGGAGGCCTGCCATGAAGCCCGCCGTTGCCCTTGTGTCGCTGTTGCTGGCCGCCTGCAGCACCCCGCCGCCCGTGGATGCCTCCCGTGTGCCGGCCAATCCCGAGGCCGCGCCAATGGGGAAGCGCGCGGCCGGTGACGCGGGGGATCCACTGCGGGTGGTCCGCATCTTCGGCAACGAGCCCTTCTGGAACGTCAACGTCGAGGGCGACCGGCTGATCTACAGCACGCCGGACGACCCGGCGGGAGTGCGGCTGCAGGGGCGCCGCCGCGCCATCCCCGGCGGCGTGGAGATCACCGGCAGCCATGACGGCCGCGCATTCGTGCTGACGGTCGCCCAGGGGGAGTGCAGCGACGGGATGTCCGACGAGACCTATTGGTTGGTGGCCACGTTCCGCTTCGGCGACATCGACGTCAGTGGCTGCGGCGAAGCGGCGAAATAGGGGGGTTACAGCGCGGCCAGGTCGCAGCCGTCGGCACTGACGCGCAGCACCGAGCCTTGCTCGTACCAGTCACCCAGCACGATGCGGGTGCGGCCGGAACCCTCGTCGTGGATCGCTGGGCGGTGGGTGTGCCCGTGGATCATGCGCCGGACGCCGAACCGCTCGAACCACGCCTGCACGGTGGCCGGCGCGACGTCGCCGACGCTCTCCGCCATGCCCTTGGCCACCAATTCGCCGTAGCGCGCCTGGCTGGCGGCCCGCGCCTGCGCGGCGAACGCCAGCCGTGCCGCCAGTGGCTGCGCGAGGAACTGCGCCTGCCATTGCGGGTCGCGCGTCTGCGTGCGGAACTGCTGGTAGGCGGTGTCGTCCGTGCACAGCAGGTCGCCGTGCAGCAGCAGCGTGGGCGTGCCGTACAGGTCGACCACGGTCGGGTCGTCCAGCAGGGTCATGCCGCAGCGGGCGGCATAGGTATCGCCCAGCAGGAAGTCGCGGTTGCCGCGGATGAAGGACACCGGCACGCCGGCCTCCACCAGCGCGCGCAGGCGGCCGGCCACGAAGGCGCCGGCCTCGGAAGGATCGTCGTCGCCCACCCATGCCTCGAACAGGTCGCCGAGGATGTAGAGCGCATCGGCGCCGCGCGCCTCGCCATCGAGGAAACGGCCGAACAGCGCGGTGATCTCCGGGCGGTCGGGGTCGAGGTGCAGGTCGGACACGAACAGGGTGCTCATCCCGCGATTGTAGAACCCTGCCCGGACCCGCCGCGGGCGTCGGGGTAAAATCGCCGGCTACCGACAGCCCCGTGGCACCCCATGACCGTCCGCACCCGTTTCGCCCCGTCCCCCACCGGCTACCTGCACATCGGCGGCGCGCGCACCGCGCTGTACTGCTGGCTGGAGGCGCGCCGCAAGGGCGGGCAGTTCATCCTGCGCATCGAGGACACCGACCGCGAGCGCAGCACGCAGGCGGCCATCGACGCCATCCTGCAGGCGATGGACTGGCTGGGCCTGGACTACGACGAGGGCCCGATCTACCAGACCCATCGCCTGGATCGCTACCGGGAGGTGGCCGAGCAGCTGGTCGCGTCCGGCCACGCCTACTACGCCTACGAGACCAAGGAGGAGCTCGAGGCGATGCGCGAGGCGGCGATGGCCGCGGGCGAGAAGCCGCGCTACAACGGCGCCTATCGCGACGCCAACGCCGGCTGGCGCGATGATCCGAACCGGGTCATCCGTTTCAAGAACCCGTTGGATGGCGTGGTGGCCTGGGACGACAAGGTCAAGGGCCGCATTGAGATCGCCAACAGCGAGCTGGACGACCTGGTGATCTTCCGAAGCGACGGCTACGCCACCTACAACTTCGCGGTCGTGGTGGACGACATCGACATGCGCATCAGCGACGTGGTGCGCGGCGACGACCACGTCAACAACACGCCGCGGCAGATCAACATCTACCGGGCGCTGGGCGCGCCGGTGCCGCATTTCGCGCACCTGCCGATGATCCTGGACGAGCAGGGCGCCAAGCTGTCCAAGCGCACCGGTGCGGCCGACGTGATGCAGTACCGCGACGCCGGCTACCTGCCGCACGCGCTGCTGAACTACCTGGTGCGGCTGGGCTGGTCGCACGGCGACCAGGAAGTGTTCTCGATCGCCGAGATGCAGTCGCTGTTCGACTTGGCCGACGTCAACGCGAAGGCCTCGCGGCTCGATTCGGCCAAGCTGGGCTGGCTCAACCAGCAGTACCTGAAGGCGGACGATCCCGAGGCCGTCGCGAAGCACCTGGCGTGGCATCTGGAACAGGCCGGTTACGACCTGGCGAAGGGTCCGAGGCCGGCCGACCTGGTGGTGGCGCTGCGCGAGCGCGCGCAGACGCTGAAGGAGATGGCGGAGAAGTCCGCGGTGTGGTTCGGTGCGCTGACGCACTACGACGAGGCGGCCGTCGCCAAGCACTTCAAGCGCGAGGCGCGCGGTCCGTTGGAGGATGCGCGCGCGCGCATCGCCGCGCTGGAGGCCTGGACCCCCGAAGCGATCGGCGACGCGCTGAAGGCTACCGCCGAGGCGCAGGGCATCGGTATGGGCAAGATCGCGCAGCCGATGCGGGTGGCGATCACCGGCACGCAGGTCAGCCCGGACATCGGCTGGACGGTCTACTTGTGCGGCCGCGACGAGGCGCTGGCGCGCATCGACGCGGCCCTGGCGATGTTGCCGGCATAATCCCCGGCATGGGCAAGACGCACGCCTGCACGGATCCGCACCACCACGTCCACGACGCCGCGGCGTTCGTGGCCGCGGTGGAGCGTGCCTGCGGCGAGCGCGGCCTGCGGCTGACCATGCCGCGCATGCGCGTGCTGGAGCTGATCGCGCGTGCCGGCCAGCCCATCAAGGCCTATGACCTGCTGGACCGCTTCCGCGGCGGGGAGGACGGCAGCAGCGCCGCGCCGCCCACGGTGTACCGGGCGCTGGATTTCCTGCTGGCCAACGGCTTCATCCACAAGCTGGAGTCGATCAACGCCTACGTGGCCTGCCACCATCCCAACGCGGCGCAGCATTCGGTCCCCTTCCTGATCTGCAACCGCTGCCACTCGGCCACCGAGCTGGAGGATGCCAGCATCGTGGCGACGCTGGATGCCGCCGCGCGTGCCCTCGGCTTTGCCCCGCAGGCGCAAACGCTCGAAGTGCACGGCCTGTGCGCGCGCTGCGCACAGGCCGCCTGATCGTCAGAAGAACACTCGCACCCCGACCGCCACGCTGCGGCCGGGAAGCATCACCGCGTCCTTGAGGAACGAGGTGTGGACGCGCGCATCCTGGTTGGTGAGGTTCGTCGCGTCCGCGAACAGCTCCCAGCTCAGGTTGCCAGCGTCGAAATGGCGGGTGGCGTGCGCGTCGACCAGGGTGAAGCCTGCGGTGGGCGTCTCGTTATCGGCCACCTTGTCCTGGCGACTGGTGCGGGTGGCGCCGAGGGATGCGCGCCAGCCGGCGCGCGCCCAACGCAGTTGCGCGCCCAGGCGCGAGGGCGCGATGCGCGGGACGTTGCCGCCATCGCGCAGGGTGGCGCGCACGGTGTCGCCGAACATGCGCAGGTCCCAGTCGCCGGCGTCGTTCACCGCCAGGTGGAACGTGGCTTCGCCCTCGACGCCGCGGAAGGTGGCGTCGCCCTGGGTCCACTGGCGGATCGGCAGGGCCTTGTCCTCCTCGTCCCAGTACCAGCTGTCACCGGTGTCCGCGAGGTAGATGAAGTCGTTGAAGCGGTTGTAGTACGCCGAAACCTTCGCCTCTACCCACTTGGCTTGGTACTGCAGGCCGAGTTCGAACTGGTTGGCGGCCTCCTTGCGCAGGCCGGCGTTGCCGATCTCGTAGGCCAGGGTGGCGATGTGCGGGCCGTCGGAGAACAGCTCCTCTTCGACCGGGGCGCGTTCGGCGTGGTCGAGGTTGGCGGTCAGCTTCCAGCGCTCGTCGAGCTTCCAGCCGCCGGCGATCGACAGGCTCAGCGGGCTGAAGCTGCGTGCATCGCCTCCGGCCGGGCTGGACTTCACCCGGTCGATGCGCGCGCCGAGGTCGAGCTGGACGTCGCCAAAGCTGCGCCGCGCCACGCCGAAGATGCCCTGCGCACGCGTGCTGGTCTCGGGCACGAAGGCTTCCTCGCCAATGGCGACGAAGGTGCTGCTGGATGCCTGTGCGCCGACGGCGCCTTGCCAACCCTGCGCGTTGCCGAACGTGGCCTCGATGCGGCCCTCGTTGGCATTCTTGCGGAACATCGTGCCGGGCACGTCGCCTTCGAACTCGGTGTGCGTGTAACCGGTGTGGCCAACGGCGAAGCGCAGGCCGTTGCCTGCGCTCCACAGGTCCCGGAGCGCGCCCTTCATTTCGTAGTGGTCCTGCTTCATCTCGAGATGCACGCCGCGTTCGCCGGCGGCCAGGTCGCCGGGCTCGCCGGGATTGCCGTAGGCATCCTCGAAGCGGGAGGCCGACAGCCCCACGAAGCCCCAGTCGCCGACCAGCGAGCCACCGAGGGCCCCGGAACGGGTGTCGATGAAGGAGTTGGCTTGCCGGCCGCGGGGGGTGTCGTAATCCAGCGCGTTGCGGTACACCGCATCGGCGTGCAGCGCGACGCGGTCGCTGCCGCCATCGATGCGCGCCATGCTGGTGTTGCCGCCCTGGTCACCGCCGAAGAAGCGGGTTTCGGCGCGGCCGCTGAAGCCGCCGTCGACCGCATATTCCGGGATGCGGCCGTCGACCACGTTGACCGCGCCGCCGATGGCCCCGCTTCCGAAGAGCAGGGTGGACGGGCCTTTCAGCACCTCGATCTGGTCGGCCAGGAACGGCTCCACCGCGGGCGCGTGGTCCTGGCTGACGGTGGACACGTCCTGGCTGGACAGGCCGCCGCTCAGCACCGCAACGCGCGGACCGTCCATGCCACGGATGACGGGGCGACCGACGCCGGGGCCGAAGTTGGAGCTCTGCACGCCGGGCACGCTGGCCACGGTCTCGCCCAGGCTGGCGGCGCGGTTCTCGTCCAAGCGTTCGCCCGCCAGGACGTCGGTCGGCTTGCTCAACGTGTCCGCGGTGTCCTGCAGTGCGCTGGCCGTGACCACGAGGCCCGTGATGGTCTTGATGTGGCCCGCATCGGAGGTGTCCTGTGCGTGCCGGGTGTCGCTGGTCGGCGCTTGCGGCGCCTCCTGTGCGCTGGCGCGGGCAAGGGGGAACAGGAGGAAGGAGAGGGCTGCGGCCAAGGCCGCGCGCTTCGGCAGGGGGAGGGCGTACATGCGTGGAGAGGGGTGGGTTGTTGGAAGGGTGATTATGTTATAACATAACAGACTCGTGGACTGCCCCGTGCCTGAAGTCATGCCGTTGATGAGTGCCCGCCTGCACGTGCTGCTCGACCGCATCGGCGCCGCCGGCTCGCTGCTGTGCGCCATCCATTGCGCGCTGTTGCCGCTGGCGATCGCGATCCTGCCGTCGCTGGGGATTGCCGTGTGGCTGGGCGACGGCTTCGAGACCGGCTTCGTGGCGTTCGCCAGCCTGTTCGGCCTGGCGGTGCTGGCATGGAGCTACCGCCGCCACCGCGCCGTGCGCGCGCTGGGGCTGCTGCTGCCGGGACTGGTTGCGCTCTGGGTCGCAGTGCTCTATCCGCCGCTGCACCATGCCGCGGTGCCTCATGCGGTGGTCATGACGTTCGGCGGCACCTTGGTCGGGTTGGCCCACGTCGCCAACCTGCGCCTGAACCATGGACACGTGCACGACGCCACCTGCGCGCATTCGCACTGACCGGCAGGCGCAACCCCGGGCCGCCCGGCCGGGCGCGCCCCATGCTAGAATCGCCGGTCTCGCGCGCGACGCGATCCACCGACACGATTCGATTCCAGGAGCAACACGATGGGCAAGGGCGACCGCAAGACCGCCAAGGGCAAGCGCTATAACGCCAGCTACGGCAACGCGCGACCGAAGACCGTGACCAAGGCCGCCGGCACCGCCGCCGCGCCGGTCGCGAAGAAGGCCGCCGGCAAGAGCGTGGCGAAGAAGGCGGTCAAGAAGACCGCGGCCTGATCCTCGCGTTGCCGTGACGACGAAAGCCCCGCCTCGGCGGGGCTTTCGCGTTTCCGGGGCAGGCGCCCGTGGCCGGGCGCCGTGCCGCGCGGGTTACTTGCCGGCGCCGGCCTCGATCTGCGCCCACGCCCGTAGCAGGTTGCCGCCGAGGATCTTGCGGATGTCGGCGTCGCCGTAGCCGCGCGCCTGCAGGCCGGCCACCAGGTTGGGATAGTCCGCCACCGTGCGCAGCTCGCGCGCCAGCTCGCCGTCGACGCCGTCGAAGTCCGAGCCCAGGCCCACGTGGTCGATGCCCAGCAGCTTCACCCCGTAGTCGATCTGGTCCAGCACCTGCGCCAGCGTGCTGGCGCGCACCGGGTGCGCATCGGCCCACGCCTTCTCGAACGCCTCGCGGTCTTCCTGCGGCTTGCCCTGCGCCTTCAGCGCGGCGTTGCGCTGGTCGAAGGCCTGGCGCGCGCGGAAGTGCGCCTGCATGTCGGCGGCGCTGTCCGGGTTGATGAAAGCGGTGCCGAACGGCACCTGCACCACGCCGCCGCGCGCCGCGACGGCCTTCGCGATCTCGTCGCTGATGTTGCGTTCGAAGCCGGGGGTGAAGTGGCGGAAGGCGGAATGGCTGGCGATCACGGGCACCGTGCTGAGGCGGATCGCCTCCAGCGCCGACGCGTCGCCAAGGTGCGAGACGTCCACCATGACGCCGAGGCGATTCATCTCCGCCACCACCTGTTTGCCGAACGGGCTCAGGCCGTTCCACGGCCGTTCCGCCGCGTAGGACGAATCCGCCAGCCGGTTGGGGGCGCTGTGGGCCAGGGTGATGTAGCGCACGCCGCGGTCGAAGAAGAACCGCACGTTCTCCAGCTTGTCCACCAGCGGTGCGCCGTTCTCCATGCCGAGCGGCAGCAGCACGCGGCCGCCGGCGCGCAGGTGCTCGACGTCCTTCGGCGACGTCAGCAGCGCGAACTTGTCCGGATGTCGCTGCACCAGCGCCTCGACGCCGTCGATCATGGCGTTGGCGGTCTGCCAGGCGCTGCCGTCGGCGTCCTGCTTGGGCGAGGTGTAGATGGACATGAACGCCACGTCCAGACCGCCGGCGCGGGCCTTGGCGTAGTCGAACTCGCGGTCCTTCGCTTCCTGCCCGAGGTCGGCCCAGGTATCCATCAGGATGCCTGGCGCGTCGATGTGGGTGTCCACGATCACCGCCTCCTGCGCCAGTTTGCGCGCGGCGTCGTTGGCCTGGGCGTGGACGGTGGAGGAGGCGAGCAGGCAGGCGGCAAGCAGGGTGAGGCGCATCGGGATCTCCGGGTCAGGAACGGGATTGGCCGGCCACGAACACGCGGGTCGCCAGCGCACCGCCCAGCCAATAGCACAGTTCGGCAGGGTGGGCGATGTCCCACGCCACCAGGTCGGCGCGCAGGCCCTCGCGCAGCATCCCGCGGTCGGCCAGGCCCAGCGCCTTCGCGGCATGGACGGTGGCGCCGCGCAGCGCTTCGTCCGGGGTCAGCCGGAAATGCGTGCAGGCCAGCTGCATCGCCTGCCGCAGCGAGAGCAGCGGCGAGGTGCCGGGGTTGCAGTCGGTCGCCACCGCCATCGGCACGCCGTGCTCGCGCAGCAGTGCGATGGGCGGCAGCTTGGTCTCGCGCAGCACATGGAAGGCCCCGGGCAGCAGGACGGCCACCGTGCCATGGGCCGCCATCGCACGCACGCCGGCCTCGCCGGTGTATTCCACGTGGTCGGCGGACAGGCCGTCGTAGCCCGCCACCAGTGCCGCACCGCCGAGGTCGCTGAGCTGGTCGGCGTGCAGCTTTACCGGCACGCCCAGCGCGCGCGCGGCGTCGAACACGCGTCGTGTCTGCACGGGCGAGAAGCCGATGCTTTCGCAGAACGCGTCCACGGCATCCACCAGCCCCTCTTCGTGCAGGCGCGGCAGCCAGTCGACCACCGCGTCGATGTAGCCGTCGGCGTCGTCCCGGAATTCGGGAGGCAGGGCATGCGCGGCCAGGTAGGTGGTGCGTACGGTGACGCCCAGCTGTTCGCCGATCCGGCGCGCCACCCGCAGCATCTTGCGCTCGTTGTCGGCGTCCAGCCCGTAGCCGGACTTGATCTCCAGCGTGGTGGCACCGTCCTGCAGCAGCGCGCGCGCGCGCGGGAGCGACTGCTGCAGCAGGGTCTCCTCGTCCGCCTGCCGTACCGCCGCCACGCTGGAACGGATGCCGCCGCCGGCGCGGGCGATCTGCTCGTAGGTGGCGCCATTGAGCCGCATGTCGAACTCGTGCGCGCGGTTGCCGGCGAAGACAAGGTGGGTGTGGCAATCGACCAGGCCGGGGGAGATCCAGCCGCGTGTCGTGATCACTTCCCGTGCCAGTGCAGCGGGTGCGCCCGGCAGGTCCGCACGCGGGCCCACGTACGCCAGGCGCCCGTCCTTCCATGCCACCGCGCCGTCCTCGACCACGTGGCCGCCCGGGCGCGCGTCGTCCAGCGTCGCCAGGTGGGCGCCCAGCAGCAGCGCGTCGTAACGGAACGTCCTCATGGCGTGTGTCCTGCGGGTGAAGCCGGCAGCAGCCGTTGCGCCAGCGCCTTGTAGACCGGCGTGGGGCAGAGCAGTGCCGAAGCGCCGCGAGCCACCAGCACGGTGGCCAGGATCGCCAGCAGCATGTCCTGGTTGTCGGTCAGCTCCATCGAGATCACCGCCGAGGTCAGTGGTGCCTGGGTGACGCCGGCCAGGTAGCCGCACATGCCCAGCAGCACCAGCGCGCTGGCGGGCGCATCGGGCATCAGGACCGACAGGTTGTGGCCCAGGCCGGCGCCCACCGCCAGCGCGGGCGAGAACAGGCCGCCGGGGATGGCGGCCACGTAGGAGACCAGGTTCGCGGCGAACTTCACCAGGCCGAACTCGTGGCCCACCGTCGCCTGGCCCTGCACCAACCCCCGCGCCTGCTCGTAGCCGGTACCGAAAGCGCCGGAACCGAAGGCGATGCCCAGGCCCGCAAGCAGGACGCCGCAGAACGCCGCCAGCAGCACCGGGTGGCGCCGCCGCAGCGCGCCCAGCCAGCGCGGCTTGCCGTCCATCGACGCCAGCAGCAGCCGGCTGAACAGTCCGCCGGCCAGGCCGCATACGACGCCGCACAGCAGCACCGCCAGCCAAGCCTGGCGCAGCGGCAGCAACACATGCACCCGGCCGAAGTAGGTGTAGTTGCCCAGCAGCGCCAGCGAGACCACGCCGCCGACGATCACCGCGGTCAGCAGCGTGCCGGAGAAGCGGTGTTCGAACGCGCCGCCCAGCTCCTCGATCGCGAACACCACCCCGGCCAGCGGCGTATTGAACGCCGCCGCGATGCCGGCCGCGCCGCCCGCCAGCAGGAAGCGCCGGGCCTGGTGGTCGTCGCGGAACCCCAGCCAGCGGCCGAGCGCCTGCATGATGCCGGCGCCAACGTGGACGGTGGGTCCTTCGCGGCCGATCGAGGCGCCGCCCAGCAATCCGGCCACGGTCATCGCCATCTTGGCGGCGGCGACCTTCAGCGAGAGGTGGTGCTGGCGCTCCTCGGCACCCATGCGCAGGCCGGCGATGACCTGCGGGATACCGCTGCCCCGCGTGGCTTCCAGGCCGCGGGTGGTCAGCCAAGCGAGCAGCGCGAACATCGTCGGCGTGAGCAGGAGGGCCCACCACGGCGAGGCGTCGACGACTCGCCGGAACAGCTGGAAGGCCAGGTCGGACGCTCGGGCGAACAGGATCGCCGACAGCGCCACCAGGACCGCGCCGCCCCAGAGCGCGACGCGACGTTTCCAGACCTGGGCGGAGAGCAGCGCGTCGAGGCCTGCTTCGGGTTCCGGATGCATTGCCATCGCGGCATTCTCGCATGTCCTGCCAATTGGCCTGGTGATGGCCGGTGCCCGCCGCGACGCGCTTACAATCGCGCCGACTTCCATCGAACGCGGAGACGCCGATGCACCGGAGTGCTGATGAGTTCGCGAACATCCCGGTGCGCGCGGCATGAGCGGCGTTGACGGCTGGGGCGGTCGGATCGACCTGCCCGAGGATGCGTCCACGCGCCGCTGGCACCAGTGGGTGCGCGTGCCGCGTCCGGACAGCGCGCCGGGCGTGGCAGTGCTGGGCTTTGCCTGCGACGAGGGCGTGCGCCGCAACCACGGCCGGGTCGGCGCGGCGGACGGGCCGGCCGCGCTGCGCAGGATGCTGTCCAACCTGCCGGTGCTGGACGATGCGCCGCTGTACGACGCCGGCACGGTGGCCTGCACCGATGGCGACCTCGAGGGCGCGCAGGCCCGCTACGCGGAGGCGATGGCTGGCCTGCTGGATGCCGGACATCTGGCCGTCGGCCTGGGCGGTGGCCACGAGATCGCCTACGCCAGCTACCTCGGTCTCGCCAGGCACCTCGGCACGCGCCGGCCACGCGTGGCCATCGTCAACATCGACGCCCACTTCGACCTGCGCCGGCAGGACCAGGGCAGCTCCGGCACGCCGTTCCTGCAGGCCATCGAGCACGCGCGGGCCAACGGCTTGCCCTTGGACTACCTGGTCTACGGCGTCAGCGCCGCGGCCAACACGCGCGTGCTGTTCGACACCGCGGACGCGCTGGGCGTGCACTACGTGCGCGACGACGAGTTGGGCCTGCTCGACCTGTCGCAGCGGCTGGCCGAACTCAAGGCCAAACTGGCCGATGTCGATGCGGTTTACCTGACCATCGACATCGATGGCCTGCCGCACGCGATGGCGCCCGGCGTCAGCGCGCCGGCTGCGCGTGGGGTGCCGATGGAGGTGGTGGAGCCGCTTCTGGACGTGGTGGCGGCCACCGGCAAGCTGCGGTTGATGGACGTGGCCGAACTGTCGCCGCCGTTGGACCGCGACAACGTCACCGCCCGCGTCGCCGCGCGGCTGATCCACCGCGTGGCCCACGCCGCGATGCGCGCGGCGCGTGGCTGAGCCGGGGCGTCAGAACAGGTCGGATTGCGCAGGCAGCGCGCCTTCCAGCCGCAGCAGGAAGTCCTTGGTCGGCAGGCCGCCGCCGAAGCCGGTCAGCCCGCCGTCGGCGCCCACCACGCGGTGGCAGGGCAGCACGATCGGCAGCGGATTGCGGCCGTTGGCCGCGCCCACCGCGCGGGTGGCGTCCGGGTTGCCCAGCCGCCGCGCCAGCGTGGCGTAGCTGATGGTCTGCCCGTACGGGATGTCCGCCAGCGCCTGCCATACCGAGCGCTGGAAGGCGGTGCCCACCGGTGCCAGCGGCAGGTTGAAGGTGCGTCGCGTGCCCGCGAAGTAGTCGTCGAGCTGGCGCTCGGCGGCCTGCAGGATCGGGTTGTCGCCGCCGCGCCAGTCGCTGCGGTCGGCGGGGTGGCGGTTTTCGTGGAACTCGATGTGGCGCAGGCCGGCGTCGTCCGCGGCGATGACCAGCGGCCCCACCGGGCTCTCGATGCGCCGGAACACCAGCGTCACGGCGGGTCCTGTAGCGCGGGTCGCAGTGGCGCCAAGGTGCCGTCGTTCGCCGCCGGGGGGATGTGCAGCAGCGCGGCCAGCAGCGGGTACACGTCGACGTTGTCGAACACCGGCAACACGGTGCCGGCGCGGAAGGCCGGGCCGTGCGCGACGAACAGCGCGCGCATCGACGGCAGCGCCGGATCGAACCCGTGCGAACCGCGGGTCCCCGGCGAGCGCTTTGCCTTCCAGCTGGCGGAGACCGCGTCCCAGCCTTCGTCCATCTGGCAGACGATCGGCGGGATGCGCGGATGGCTGCCGTACTGCCACCGGGCCGGCAGCGCGTCCTTGCGCCAGCAGGCGTAGTGCGCGTGGCGGCCCAGCAGGGCGGCGTCGGCCTCCGCTTCACGGCCCGGCCGCGGCCGCAGCTCGACCACCTGGCCGGTGGTCACCGCCTCGGCCAGTGCCGGCGACACCATGTCCTCCACGGTCAGCACCTGGTCCGGCGGCACGGTGGCCATGCCGTGGTCGGACACCACCACCAGGTTGATCCGGTCGAGCAGGCCGCGCTGGCGCAGGCCGTCCACCAGCCGCGCCAACGCCGCGTCGACCTGCGCGATGGCAGCCCGGGTTTCCGGTGCCTCGGGGCCAGCGTCGTGGCCGGCATGGTCGACCTGGTCGAAGTACAGCGTCATCAGGCGCGGCCGCTGGGCCGGCGCGCGGTCCAGCCAGCCGAGCACGGTGTCCACGCGGGCGTCGGGCGGCACCTTGGCGTCGAAGGCGTGCCAGGTGTCGGGCCGCACGCCGTTGATCTCGGCTTCGCTGCCGGGCCAGAACATGGTGGCGGTGCGCAGCCCGGCCTTGTGGGCGGTGACCCAGATCGGTTCGCCCTGCGCCCACCAGCGGCCATCACCGACGGCACGGCGATCGCTCATCGAGAACCGTCCCAGCACCGGGTCGCGCATGGTGTTGTGGACGATGCCGTGGTGGTCGGGCCGCAGGCCGGTGACGATGGCGTAATGGTTCGGGAAGGTCAGCGACGGGTACGACGGCTGCATCCCGATGGCGCGCACGCCCGCGTCGGCGAGGGCGCGCAGGGTGGGGGCGCGGTCCAGGTCGGCGGCGCGGAATCCGTCGATGGAGACCAGCAGCACCGGCGCCGTGTCCGATGGGCGCGGGGCCGTGGTGGCGCAGGCGGCCAACAACAGCGCGGGGAGCAGAAAGGCGAACAGGCGGCGCAGGAGGCCGCGGGCCGGGGCGTGCGAGATCATCGTTCGCATGATAGCCGGCCCGGATGACACCGGGCCGACGCGGGGCCGCCTCGCCGGGGCGCTGGGCGCGGCCACTTATAATCGCGGATTCCTCAGCGCCCGCTGGAGCCGCCATGTCCGCATCCCGCCACGACCCGTCCCGCCAGATCCGCGCGCCCCGCGGCAACCTGCTCACCTGCCGCTCGTGGCTCACCGAAGCGCCGTTCCGCATGCTTCAGAACAACCTCGATGCGGAAGTGGCCGAGCGGCCGGAGGACCTGGTGGTGTACGGCGGCATCGGCCGCGCCGCGCGCGACTGGGACTGCTACGACAGGATCCTCGAGACGTTGAAGACGTTGGGCGACGACGAGACCCTGCTGGTGCAGTCCGGCAAGCCGGTGGGCGTGTTCCCCACCCACGCCGATGCGCCGCGGGTGCTGATCGCCAACTCCAACCTGGTGCCGCACTGGGCGACGTGGGAGCACTTCAACGAGCTCGATAAGAAGGGCCTGATGATGTACGGCCAGATGACGGCCGGTTCGTGGATTTACATCGGCTCGCAAGGCATCGTGCAGGGCACCTACGAGACCTTCGTGGAGATGGGTCGCCAGCACTACGGCGGCTCGCTGAAAGGCAAGTGGATCCTCACCGCCGGCCTGGGCGGCATGGGCGGCGCGCAGCCGCTGGCGGCCTCGCTGGCCGGCGCGTGCAGCCTCAACATCGAGTGCCGCCAGAGCAGTATCGATTTTCGCCTGCGCACCCGCTACGTGGACGAGCAGGCCGTCGACGTCGACGACGCGCTGGCCCGCATCGAGAAGTACACCAAGGCGGGCGAGGCGAAGTCCATCGCGCTGCTCGGCAACGCGGCGGAGATCCTGCCGGAGCTGGTGCGTCGCTGCGTGCGCCCCGACTGCGTGACCGACCAGACCAGCGCGCACGACCCGGTGCACGGTTACCTGCCGATCGGCTGGAGCGTGGAGCAGTGGCTGGCCGAGCAGGCCGCCAATCCCGGGAAGGTGCGCGACGCAGCGAAGCAGTCGATGCGCGTCCACGTGGAGGCGATGCTCGCCTTCCATGCCGCTGGCGTGCCCACCGTCGACTACGGCAACAACATCCGCCAGATGGCCTTCGACGAGGGCTGTAAGAACGCCTTCGACTTCCCCGGCTTCGTGCCGGCGTACGTGCGGCCGCTGTTCTGCCGCGGCATCGGCCCGTTCCGCTGGGTGGCGCTCAGTGGCGATCCGGAGGACATCTACAAGACCGACGCCAAGGTGAAGGAACTGATCCCCGACGACGCCCACCTGCACACCTGGCTGGACATGGCGCGCGAGCGGATCAGCTTCCAGGGCCTGCCGGCGCGCATCTGCTGGGTGGGCCTGGGCCTGCGCCACAAGCTGGGCCTGGCGTTCAACGAGATGGTGCGCAACGGCGAGCTCAAGGCGCCTGTGGTGATCGGCCGCGACCATCTGGATTCCGGCAGCGTGGCCTCGCCGAACCGCGAGACCGAGGCGATGAAGGACGGCTCCGATGCCGTGTCCGATTGGCCGCTGCTCAACGCCATGCTCAACGTCGCCGGTGGCGCGACCTGGGTTTCGCTGCACCACGGTGGCGGCGTCGGCATGGGCTATTCGCAGCACAGCGGCGTGGTCATCGTCTGCGATGGCAGCGAAGCGGCCGACAAGCGCATCGCCCGGGTGCTGTGGAACGATCCCGGTACCGGCGTGATGCGCCATGCCGACGCGGGCTATGAGATCGCGCAGGAGTGCGCCAAGGAGAACGCCCTCGACTTGCCGATGGTGGGGTGTTGACGAAGGGCGGAAAGTAGGGCTGCATCCCCTGTGGCAGAATGCTGGATGACAGCGGATTTGGCGGGGTGACGCGTATGGGGATTCGGCGGAACATGCGAGCGGCTGCGGTGGTGCTCGCGATGCTGGGATTGGCTGCTTGCGGTGGGGGAGGAGGAGGGAAATCCAGTGGCGGTCCCGTGGTATCGCAGCCGCCGCCGCCCCCGCCGCCCCCGCCGCCCCCG